>JAGCLZ010000008.1 GCA_017646685.1 Bacteroidales bacterium
AAGCTCTCGTCGTACCGGCCATTGCTCATAAGGGTGGAATACAACTGGGGTTTTACAGCCTTAATAACATTGTCGGGCAAGGTGTCGGTGTCGTTTTTCCTGAAATCCACCAGCTGATAGACATACGAATGCTTATACGACTGATGTTCCATAGCATTTTGATAGCCATACTCCATGTGGCAGACATTGTCGCTACTCGCGACCGAACGATACGAAAACAATGTATATTTGCCGGCTATCTTTTTATATACATATTCCCTAGTGTCATAATGTACCACTCCCGATTTGAACGGACTCACAATCTTATACATAAAGTTATCGGGATTTGTATATTCGCCGGAATATTGATAAGTTATTTTACATACTGCCAAGTCCGTTTTGTCAATAACCACGGTAAAAGTATAACTGTATTTGGATTTAGACATCATGGTTATAAGGTAAAATTCTTTACCTTCGGCATCAGTAAATTCTTCCAACTTATAATTGTAGTCTTTCCTCTTCCTTTTGGCAAAAATATACGAGGCATTCGGAATTTCTATCCAATCAACTATAGTTTCATCATCATCGAAACTCATCAATTCATTCATTTTCATTCTCGAACCTACTACTGTCAAAAGATATGTGGTGTCGAACACCGGTAAACGATGTTTTTGTATCAACTTATAGTTACTCTCAATGGCTCGCTTATTAGGCAACACTTTGTAGTATCTCTTTTTGGCAAATTTGCCATAGCCGGCACGGTACACATCTGTAAGACTTTCGTAGAAAAGATACAGGCTGTCGTTGGCCATGGACCAGTTGCGGAAAAAGAATGTAGACACTGTAGGGGTGGAATGATAGTTTTGCGGAATTCGCCTCAACACCTCGTCCAGCAACGACTGTGGCGAAGCAAAATCCTTGACCGTTACCTCCTTGAGTTCTATATTATGGGGAGTGAGTTTTACATGACGCTGTTTTCGCAGGTCGCTTATAGCTATATGCAGTTTTTCGTAGCCCATAAGCGAAAACACCACCGTGTCCGAAAGGCGATTATCGGCCACCTTAAGCACATAATGGCCATCGGCGTTGCTTTGGGTACCAACGTAAGTACCCGAGACTTGGAGGGCAACGTAGGGAAGCCGTTCGCCTGTAGCCTTGTCTTTGATACTACCTTTAATCTCTATATGCTTGGCCGATAAGGCAAATACCACGAGCAATGCCATCGCCGTAGATATAGCTTTTTTCATATTACTATACATACTTTGTTGGTTTATAATTGCGGAAAGTTACGGTATCTACCGGTTTAAGATATTCAATTCCATATTCGTAATCAAGAAAAACAGTATCTATCTTATCAAAATCCAACATCTTAACATCCATTATCTCTTCTAAACGATAAGGAGAAATAAAACTTATATCTTTATGAACTACCAATTCTTGTTTTACCTTACCTTCTTTGTTTATGATTAATGTAAGTGGAGTCTGATCACCGCGGGTGAACGCAACTTTGGGCTGTGTGGCATAATTTATAATATTGGTCACTCGGTTATCGAAATACTTGTTTTCATTAAACAACGAATCATCATCACGGAAGAAATATCCATCTTCGATTCCGAGATTAATAAAATAATCATAGTTCCAAACAATGCCACCACAATCTTGCAAAATAAAATACATCTTATATTCCGATGTATCCAAACTCTTATACATTGGCAAATAAATATTTTTCATATCCAACGCACAAGGTTTGCAAGCTGTACTGGTTACAATAACTATCTTATAGTGTGTAGTATCATTCTCTAACATCTTGCGAAAGTTGTCGGCTGTGAGTGGTGTAATATAGTCAACATATTCTGTAGAACGTTTTATCATCCTTTCCGTTGGATAATTAATCGCTATAGGCGAATATTTACTCTGTGTAACGGCAAGTATGACTAAAACAGCAATAAAAAGTACTAAAACCAATAGTACTATCAAAAGAATCTTCTTAATCTTTTTCTTCATTTTTCAAATATTTATTTGTTATACAATATGTTTTATTAGTTTCTTATGATTATTTTGGATATGCAAAGATACGCATTTATTTTTAATAGCCAACCTGTTTGATAACGATAAACTTTGGCGTAGCGTTAGTTTGCCTACGCCCATACATTATATATATGTCCTCCGGCCGTAGGAATGGAGGTAGCCGAGGCGTAGGGTTGCACCTTGCCCTTGCGTTAGGTTGCACCTTGCCCTTGCGTTAGGTTGATAGTCCCCTTTCGCCGAAAGGAATACTTGCTTTCGCCGAAAGGGACATTTGCTTTCGCCGAAAGGGACACTTGCTTTCGCCGAAAGCAGAGCATAAACCTAACGCAAGGACCACCATCAACCTAACGCAAAGGCCACCATCAACCTAACGCAAGGGCAAAATAGAACTAATGCAAGGGCAAATGTAAACATACGCAACGATGAAAACGAACATAGGCAACGACGTATTTTCGGAGAGCGGACACTAATAGAAAGAATATAATTGCAGGGCTGTGTATGCGTTTTGGAGGTGCTAAGGGGGTAAAAAAAACAAACTCCCAAAGTCTCGCAACAAAACTTTGGGAGTTGATATCAGACATGACAATACATTACTAAAACGCCATTGTAAGTATCTTTTCTACTTTTTCGGGTGTTATGGTTTTGTTTTCGCCCAGCACGGTTCCACGTATCTCAAAGCGAGTTACTATCTTGGATATTATATCTTCACACACACCGTATTCCGACAGTTTTGTTTTTACGCCCAGCGAGCGGAAAAACATCTCGGTACGATCGATGATGGCATCTATTCGTTCGTCGGCCGACCCTACTGTAATTCCCCATACTCTGGCACCGTATTGCAATATCTTGTCGCGTTTCTC
This sequence comes from Bacteroidales bacterium, assembly GCA_017646685.1. GTDB lineage: Bacteria > Bacteroidota > Bacteroidia > Bacteroidales > P3 > HGM05376. Next base: position 2,868 of record JAGCLZ010000008.1, read on the forward strand.
GTCCTTCATCACACGTAGCAGTTGCGGAAACACAATTGCAAGGGTGTAGCCATGAGTAATTTCGGTAAAGGCTGTTATCTCGTGGCCTATCATGTGGGTGGCCCAATCTTGTGGCACCCCCATGGCTATAAAGTCGTTCAACGCCATGGTGGCAGTAAGCATATAGTTGGCCATAGTGTCGTAGTCGGGTCGTACGTCCATTGCACGCGGAGCTGTCTCTATCACCGTTTGCAATATACCTTCGGCCCAACGGTCCATAAGTTTGGCATCGACGGGGAATGTAAGGTACTGCTCCATGGTATGGATAAAGGTATCGATAAGTCCGGCGGCTATCTGTCCTTTTGGCAACGAAAAGGTTACCTCGGGGTCCAGTATGGAGAACTTGGGATAGTTGAGCGGAGTGGAAAGGACCAGTTTTTCCATGGTGGATTTGCGTGATATAACGGCGCCACAGTTCATTTCGGAGCCTGTAGCCGGCAGTGTTATAACGGTAGCCAAGGGTACAGTGGTAGTTACACGCACGTGGTTGCGTACCAAATCCCAAGGCTCGTCGCCCTCGTAGGGTATGGCTGCTGCTATAAATTTGCTACCGTCCACCACCGAGCCGCCGCCTACGGCAAGTATGAAATCAATATTCTTTTCGCGGCCAAGTTTTACAGCCTGCATAAGGGTCTCGTATTTCGGATTGGGCTCTATACCCCAAAACTCTTCGGTACGATGGTTGGCAAGGGCTTTCTTTACTTGGTCGTAAACGCCGTTGCTACGCACACTTCCACCGCCGAAGGTGATAAGTATATGTCGGTCCTGAGGTATCTCTTTGGCTAGTTCGGCTATCATGCCTTTGCCAAATATCAGCTTGGTTGGATTTTGAAATTTAAAATTATACATAGGCTATTATGTTTATTATGTTTATCAATAATATTGTACAACGAATTATATTATATGTTGGTTTTGGTCAAATTAAAAAAAAGTATTGACAACGCCAATGGCTGTCAATACTTTCATAATTATCTATTCGCTTACTGTAGTAGTAGTATCAGTTATTGTTATTGTGGTTTGGTCTTCTACCACTTTTGTTTCTTCGGTTACCCCCTTGGCTTTTTCAACCTTTTCGGTCTTGTTGAACCATGGCAATGGCGATTGCAATTTAGGACCGATGAAAGCAAAGATGTTTAAAAGCCAAAGCACAGCTATTACAGCTACGCCCGTTGCTATCGAATACATCCAACGTTGCCATAGGGGCATACCTTTTTTGGCGTAAGGGTCTTTGAGCTTTATCTTGGGATATTTGGCAATATCGGTAAGTGTTTCGCCAAAAGGAATGCTTATCTTTGACATTGCGTTTACGGCCCAACCGTTGGCGTTGAGTAGTGGGGCTATGTTTCGGCGACGCAATTTGAGCCATGCCATTACCATAGCGGGACCCGATACCACTATTATTATACCTGCAAAGAGCATTATTATCTGCCACCATTTGAGGGCAAACAATCCTTTGAATATGCTGGTAAGAGCAGTACCTATCATACCTACGGCCATACCTAAGGCAGCAAATATACCTGCAAATTTGGCAATATCAAACGGTGGTGCTGCCGGTGCCGGAGCGGCTGCCGGTGTGCCTGTGGGGGGTGCTGCCTCCAATGTTTTGGCTTTGGCCGAAACGTTATCCAGCTCGGCAGTCATCTTGTCCATTATCTTGGCATCCTTGTCGGCGGCGCTTTTGTTGATAAGGTTTTCAACAGCAGTAGCCATTCTTCGGTATGGCGACCAGAAAGATTGTGAAATATTTATCGGGTTGTCTATAATCTTGGTGATAACGGCATCCCATTCCAAGCCATTGTTGTCGTAAAATATACCATTCTTGCCTACGGCCAATTCGCCTATATCGCCCACCGTAACGGTAGCCACAATCTGCATCTTAGCGGCTTGGCTTTTGGTAGTACAGTCGCAATAAAGCAGATACATACCGCTGCTACCGGCCGAAGCACTATGTTTGGCAGCGTCATCAACACGCATACAGAAATGACATTCGCGTTGGTCTATAATAAGTGTACCACATTGGAATATGGCTTTAACATCCTTGTTCTTGTCGTAAAAATCGCGTAGAGTTACAAAGTTTTTCACCAGTCGGTAAAAATCGCGGAAGATGTAAAGGAAACGATCAACCGTTTCGATGTTTTCGCTTTCTTCTTTCACAGCCAAATCCTGCGCTACCAAGTCCAACAATGTAGCTTTGTTGTTCTGTTGGATAAAAGCATTTACGCTATCTATACCCAGGCTTTCCACAACTGTACCGGCCTTGGCTGCTTTCCATGCTGTATATTCTGCAAATTTCTCGGCTATAGCATCCCAGGCTTCTTCGGTAAGCGAGGTTATGTTGGCATCAAGAGCTATGTTTTTTATGGTTTGGAAGTATTTGTCCCAAGCCGGGTTTATAGTTGCGTTGATGTCTATCTCTGGTTTTCCCGAAATATGAGTAAGCGGATATGCAGCTATATCGTCGCTTTTTACAGCAAGATTTTCGGCGCTTATAGCCTCTATGCTCGATGTTTGAATATCTAAAGCTGCTATGCTGGCAGGCGAGAAAGCTGCCAACTTAGAACGCATAAAAAAGTCTCTCACCTTTTGGTCAAGGGCATTGTAGGCTTCTATTACCGTATCGGTCTTATCGCCGAAAGGTAGTATAGGCATTGCATTGCACCATGCGCTATAGTCGGCAAGGGCGGTATAGAAAGCCTCTATTTGGTCGGCACCTACACCTTGTTCGCCACTGCGGTCGGTAGCACTGCCAATGGTTGTAGCTATAGTAGCTATAGTAGACTTCAAAGTATCATCGTCGGCCGAGGCTGCGGTAATTATACCATCGCCATTAAAGCGTGTTTTCGAAAATATAGCAGTTATATCGGCAGTATCGGCAATGCTTATAACGGAGTCTTCTTTGCCAAGGTTTTCGAGTATCTGCTTGGCCGAATTGTAGAGCTTACGACCTTCGTCGGTCGAAGTATCAATATTATTTATATCAATATTGTCGCTACCAGCAAGTATCAAGTCATTATCTTTTACCAATCCGGTAATCCATTTAGACACTTCTACCACATCGCTTACACGAATCTTTCCATCGCCATCGCAGTCCATATAGTTCAAACTGCGATCGGCAATTTCCAAGCCTGTGGTAGGGCACGATAGCACTGTCCACATCTTAGGATCCAGCTCACATAGATGTGCTAGGTCTTCGCCCGAGTTTATATCCACTCTATAGGTACCACCTATATTTACAAATTCCCATTTATACTTTTTATTCAACAAATTTAATATTGCCATGATTTCATAATATATTATATAGGCCTATAAAAGCCATTATTTAAATAAAAAAGAATTTACCGACATCCCAATTCATAACTACTAATCAAACACTTAGTAAAAAGAACCAATATCGTATCAATTGCAAAGGTACGAATATTTTTTCAATCGCAAGTATATAACAATAGGGTTTTACCTAATTGGCAAAACCCTATATGTAGTAGTATTATATAATAGTCTTGTTCCTTACTTGGTGGTTATAACCAAATAGTCGGTATATTTCCAAAATTCTGTAGGATTGTTTATTTTTAACGACATGCAAACGTCATCATCATTCATTACCAATTCGTAACTTCCTTCGGGATGCTTCGAAAGAACCTTTACTTTTTCTCTTTCAATGTCTATTACGGTGGTAGTAGTCTTATCTATCTGTGTAAATAAGTCGGTATTCATATTATTGGTAACTTGTTGTTTTTTGCCTAACCCTATAAATCCACCAGTTTTGTTTACCACTCCGGCTTCTTTTAGTTCTTTGTATGTTCCAATAATGAAGTATACACGATTAGCATCGGCTATTTGTTTGGCAATGATTTGTTCTTTTTCGGTGTTCGACTTTGTAAGTTCGGCAACATTTGTGTTCAAAGTCTCAATAATGATATTTTTTTGTTCCAATTCGGTTACAAGAGTTTGTATTTCGTTCTCTTGTTCCGAAATTCTGTTTTGCAACTTTTCTACATATTCTTTCAAAGTTGTGTTTTCCACCTTCGAATCGGCCAACTTCTTGTTCAATGCATTCAAACGTTGCTTATTTGCTGCAAGCATGCTGTTGATGTCGTTGATTTGGTCGTTGATTTTCATCTTTACATCATTCTTGATTTCAGTTTTTCCTCTTCTCAACTCTTCTACCGAACCAAATTTAGATGTAACTTTGGCCAAATTATCTTCTATTTCATTCAATGTTTCAAAAAATTGATTCATCTCATCATTTTTGGAATCCACTATCGACTGTAGCGAATCAATGGTTTTTTGTGAACGTGCTCTTTCTTCTTCGATATTGTTACAACTTGTAAAAACCAAAGCTATCGAGGCAAATACGCCTAACAAAATCTTTTTACTTTTCATCTCTGTTTCAATTTTAATATTCAAGAAATAATTTTATTCAAATTTTGATACATAACGTATAGTTGAAAAATTTATTGGGTTGCACCAAAAAAAATCTTTTCTTGTAACAATTTTTGTATCTTTTTTTCTTCCTTTTCGAGTAAAAAAAAAGCCATTTTTTTTGTTATCTGTACAATTTCCTACTGATAAAGGCCGGTTTCACCCGATGATTCTTGTTTGTTTTTCAAAACATTCCAAAAGTTTTCGCCTCGTATATTTCCATTACCTTCGCTTATAGCAAAAAAAGAAACTCCCCTACCCGATGTTTAGGCGAGGGAGTTTTTTCAGTATTTCAACCTTCTATCATTCTCATAGAAGGATTGGTTTTCACTACAAAAGGCCTCTATTTCTCAACAGCGGAGTTATCGAAGGCTGTTTTGTACGGAAGTTTACGTAAAGTTCCATTGGATCTTTAGTATTGCCAAGTTCCAATACATTGTAGCGGAAAGCATCGGCAGTAACTGTATCGAAAATACCATTTTCGCGAAATGCTTCAAAAGCATCGTTATCAAGCACTGCAGCCCAAGTGTAGCTGTAGTATCCACAGCTATATCCACCCGAGAATATGTGTTGGAAATAAGTACTTTTGTAACGCGAAATTATTTCCGGAATCAATCCTATACCGGCCATTGCTTGGTCTTCAAACTCAGGCAAAGTTATCTTAGTAGGATTGGTTATTATATGATATTTATAGTCCAAAAGCGAAGCAGCTATAAGTTCGGCGTTTACAAAACCTTGTCCGTAAGTACCTGCATTTTCAATTTTCTTTATTATTTCATCAGGAATTACTTCACCAGTTTTGTAGTGTTTAGCATACATCTTCATCACTTCGGGGTGACGACACCAGTTTTCCATTATTTGCGATGGAAGTTCAACAAAGTCGCGAGCTACATTGGTACCTGCCAACGATTTGTAACGACATTGCGACAACATTCCGTGCAATCCATGACCAAACTCATGGAACAAAGTTTCGGCTTCGTCAAAAGTTAGTAATGATGGTTTGTCGGCAGTAGGTTTGGTAAAGTTACATACAAGGGAAATGATAGGAATAACGTTTTCGCCATCGATAGTTTGATGTTGTCCGCGGAACTCTGTCATCCAAGCACCACTACGTTTGCTGGCACGTGGGTGGAAGTCCATATAAAGGATAGCAATTACTTCGCCTTCGCTCATTACTTCATACACAACAGCTTCTTTGTTGTAAGTAGGAATCTTTTTGTTTTCGACAAAGCTAAGTCTGTATAGCTTGTTCGATACATCAAAAACGCCTTGCAATACGTTTTCCAACGAGAAGTACGGACGTATTTCCTCGTCGTTGAGGCTATATTTTTCTTTACGAAGTTTTTCGGAATAGTATCTCCAATCGCAAGGTTCCAATTCAAAGTCGGCACCTTCGGCCTTAATCATAGCTTTGTATTCATCAGCCTCTTTTTGAGCTTTGGCAATGGCAGGTTTCCATACATTCATCAGCAATTCTTCTACAGCTTGAGGAGTTTTTGCCATACAATTATCTAGAGTATAAGCAGCATGCGATTCAAAACCAAGTATATTGGCACGTTCCAAGCGAAGGTTTACTATAGAATCAATTATAGCAGTGTTGTCGGTAGCTCCGGAAGTACAACGGTTTGCATAGGCAGACCACAATTCTTTACGAAGCTCGCGGTTTTCGCAGTTGGAAAGGAACGGCAACAAACTTGGGTTGTGGATAGTGAAAACGTACTTACCTTTTGTTTCGGGTTCGGCAGCACCGGCTTCCAAAGCAGCGGCAAGTTGGTCTTCGGTAAGACCTGCAAGTTTGGTTTTGTCGTCTACCACCAACTTATATTCGTTGGTAGCTTTAAGCACATTGTTGCCAAAACGCAACGAAAGCAACGAAAGTTGTTCGTTTATTTCGCGGAAACGGGCTTGTTTTTCTGCAGGCACGTTGGCACCACCTCTTACAAAACTTTTGTATGTTTCTTCGGTCAAACGTACTTCTTCCCATGCCAATCCGCTACTGTCTCTGTTGTCGTAAACGGCCTTTATACGTTCAAAGAGTTTGGCGTTAAGGCTAATGTCGTCGCTATGTTTCGATAGCGGAGCACTTATTGCTTCGGCTATTGCCTCCATCTCTTCGCTGTTTTCGCATTCCGAAAGGTTGAAGAATACAGCCGATACCTTGTCCAACAAAGCACCGCTATACTCCAATGCTTCTACTGTGTTTTCAAAAGTAGGAGCTTCGGGATTGTTTACTATCGAATCAATCTCGGCTTTTTGCTGAGCCATTGCTACCTCAAAAGCAGGAAGGTAGTGTTCAGCTTTTATCTGATCAAAAGGTGGAACTCCATAGGGAGTGTCCCATTCGGTTAGGAAAGGATTTTCTTTCATCTCGTCTTTTTTTGAACCGCATGCACCCAGTAGCAGTGCTATGCAGCTGATAGTTAAAATTCGTTTTGTCATGTTTTTTTGTGTAATTTATTTATTCTGTTTCTATTTATTTTCTTTTACCTCGGCTTGAGCAGCTTTTTGCTCGTTGGCAATCTTTGTTTTCTCTGGTTCCAATATTTCAAACAGTTTCTTAAGAATATCAGCATCTAACTTTTTGCCAACAATCTTCTTATCTTTATCCAACAAGTATATAACCGGAGTGGAAATAATATCGTACACTTCGTGCCAATCCACGTTGGCTTCGCCACCGTTGTAGTTATCCCAATTCAAACCTTTGTCCTTTATATATTTTTTCCACTTCTCCACATCTTCGGGTCCTATATCGGTATTTATGGCAAAAGTTCCAATGTCATAAACATCTTTGTATTCGTCATAGAACTTGTACAGTGCAGGTATTATTGTAGCACAATGTCCGCACGAAGGAGCCCAAAATATAAGCAAAGTATACTTGTTTGGTATATCGTAGAAAGAGTGCCATACGCCCTCCTGATTTTTAAGTATAAGTTCCGGAGCCTTCTCGCCTATCAGTAGTTTTTTCCACGTCATTGCTCGTTTTGTTTCGAAATCTATATCCGAGGGACTGGCCCAAAAGGCATCGCCGGACATATAGTACTTCTCTATCATGTGAACATATATTGCATCATACGACATAATGTTGCTTTGCAAATATTTTTCGGCAATGTACAGCACTAGATATTTAAACACATCGTCTGCCGGACGAGCCTTTTCCAACAACATATCGACATACTTGCATATCATTTCGGGAGTGGCACCGTTTATCACCTGGTCGAAATAGCGTTCAACTCTATCGTAAAAAACATATTTGGGAGTACGAAGGATAGCTTCGTTGTCCAATGCCATATTGTCAAAGTAGTGTGTAGCATAATATTCATACTGCTGTCTGTCGCTTAGTGGATTGCCGGCCGAATCCACGGTGGGTACATCTATCTCTTTGGTTGCCGACATAATTATAGACAGTATATGTTCGGGATTTTGAGCAACGAAAGCTGTATTTATACTATCTAACTTCTTACCTTGCTCCCTTCGATATGCCTTAAACTCCTCATCGGTATATTTTTGTCGGGCTTCGTCCAATGCCATGTTCATTTCCCTACGTATCTGCTGATACTCTCTAAACTTTTCATTATCCTTCGAACCTGTAATCTCCATGTGCAAAGTCCAGTTTGCATCGTCGGTAAAAAATTTATAGTTACGTGGTTCGTTGCCTACCGTAAATTCTGCCAACTTATTCTTGTTGTCTGTAAAAAAGTACAGCCCCGGTTTCAGTTCCTTTTCCTTTTTCTCAAACACAAACTGCCCTTTTTTATTAATATAGGCCGTATCTATTGCATACTGATTTTTTTTGTAATACTGTCCGAGATAGATAACACTATCTGTGGCATTGTTTATCGTAACCGTAAACTTATACCCTTTTTTCTTCAAATCCTTTTTTGATGCGTAGGCACTTGTTCCACATATAGCGGTAGCCAACAACATGCACAACAATACTTTCTTATTTATCATATTCTGCTTATTGGTTTTTTATAATACAATATATTTATATATTAGTCTATATCTCTTTCTATATCTTTTACGACACAATTATTACAAAATAGGAGTACAAAACTAATATTAAAAATCTATAAAGGTCTTTTTCCCACCTAGTCAATCAACATCAGCAATATCTGCTCCAATTTTTTACCCACCTTGGTACCCGAACACTTAAAGTTATTTACCATAAAGCAGAAGGTTATCACATCGCCATTGTTGCCCACAATATATCCGGCATACGATTTTATCCCGTTCATGCTTCCACTCTTTATATATATATCCCTTTTCAGATTTTTGTTTTTAAGCATATTCTTTGCCGTTCCGCTTTTTCCTATCTGCGACAGCGTTCCCAAGTAATCAGTATAATATGGTTGTTTCGACACCTCGGTCAAAAAGTCAGTCATAAACCGTGCCGTCATCATATTCATCCTCGATAATCCACTACCATCCACTATGCGTATTCCCTTGGTTGATAGATTATGAAGCCTTAAGTAGTCATTTATTGCTTGGCTACCGGTCTCAAAAGTTCCTATCTTATATTTTTTATATCCCAAGTATTTGTATATACTTTCAACGTATATATTGTTACTGGTCTGGTTGGCGTAAGCAACTATTTCGGCATAGCTTGGGGAGTAGTAGTCAAATACCATTGTTATATCGCGTCCGTTTTTCGAGGTTTCAATTACATCGTTCGCCACTGCTATACCATTTTTATTTAAATATTTTGCAAACAGTTCGGCACAAGTCTTTGGCGGATTTGGCAAACTACCCCTTATCTTGAAATTCTTTTTTCCCAAAGGCACCGTTCCGGTGCATAGTCTTACATTATCTATCGGTGGTCCATATATCACCACCCTATCGCCGCTGCCGCTCTCGCCTGTAGTAACATTCACTTCGCTTATCAGATTTATATCTTTGGGAGTAACATTTACAAGTGTAGCTTTTTGGTTAATAGCAGTACCTGCATCAAAATGAGCAAAGTACATATTTTCATGAATATTCAGCCCGTGTACACCACATCCGTAGTAATTACCAATATCGCCCCACATCCAACTGTCGTGCAACGGTCTATCGTCGTATATCGAAGCGTCGAAACTAAGATGTCCACCTATCACCTTTACCCCCATAACCGATAGTATTTCACACCATTTGGCAAAAACCGAATCTATAGCCGTTTGTTTGTAGCGGTAGGAACCCAAAATGGGGTCCCCTCCCCCAACGATAACCACATCACCCTGTAGCACCCCTTTTTTATCCAGCTCACCCACATAGCCTATAGAGGTTCTGAAGCGGAAATTGGCACCCAATTCCTCAAAACCGGCACTCGTAGTCAAAAGCTTTTGTATCGATGCCGGTATCAACGACTTGTTTTCATTATAACTATAGATGTTTTCTCCGGTTGTAGCATTATAAATGGATATACCTATCGTAGCCGATTCAAAATCCGGTTCTTCAACCATCTTTTTTACATAATCGGCCACATTTTGCTGTGCCACCACCATCATAGATAGGGCTACACCCACAACCGAAAGCATTATTTTTTTATTTATTCTCATAGTTTTTATTCTCAGTAGTATTGTTCGTTTTTTTGTATTGCTATTCAATATTTTCAAATAACGGATTTATTTTATCTATCATACTCAGTATCTCATCTTTTCCTTTTTGTGTTACAGACGACGAGCGAAGCATTTCCGGCACCTCCTCCCATGTTTCGAGCAATCGCTTCTTGAAAACGGCTATATTGGCATCTACCTCTCGCTGCTTGCCCTTATCTATTTTTGTAAACACTATAGTGAATGGTATCTCGTTGAGGCCAAGAAAATTTATAAAGTCCAAATCAATAGCTTGGGGCGGTATACGCGAATCTATAAGCAGAAACACATTCATCAGGTTCTCGCGATAAAGCAAATACTCCTCTATCATCTTTGACCATTTTTCCCTCGAAGTTTTTGAAATGCGAGCATAGCCATATCCGGGCAAGTCCACCAAGTACCACGAGTGGTTTATCTCAAAATGGTTTATCAGCTGCGTCTTTCCCGGTTTGGCCCCGGTTTTTGCCAAGGTCTTGTTTCCAACCAGCATATTGATAAGCGACGACTTGCCCACATTGGAGCGGCCTATAAAGGCATACTCCGGCTTGTCGGGCTTGGGACATTTTTTGTATGTCGAATTGCTTACCGTAAATGTTGCCGTTTTTATATCCATAGCCTAATTATTGTATTGCCGGTTTTAATTGTTTCGTTTTGCCTGTCTTCGGCCAAACAATCTCTTGTTTTCCTTATCTTTTTCGCCTACTACCTTACGTCGTTCTCTGTTTATGGCAAAGAACTGCAAACGTTTAAACAAATTGTTTTTTTTCTCGTACGAGTTTAGGTGTCGCTCCTTTTTGGCGGGATATATATCCTGCAGGGTTATAAGTATTCCCGTCTCGTCAACGCCACCAAACTCGTGGTTTATGGCTGTGCCAAACGACATCATTGTTGATGAGAGGTTCATATAGGCGTTTACCAGCGGTGGCACTGCCGAGTCCAATTCTCTCACCGAACGCACAAGTATCTGATAGTCTTCCTTGTAGTTTCGTCCATTGAAAAGGTTCACTAGTTCGTTGTAATCCGACTGTATTTTCATCGGTTCGAAAGGCCTTACCAAACCTTCGCGGTCGGGGAAATGCTTTTGATAGAAATATAAAATATAATCCTTAGCCTTGCGGTTCATTTGTGGGTACATGGTTATTTTTCCAAAGAAGTACTTCATCGTCGGAATCTCAATAGCTATAGCACCAAGGCCGTCCCAAAGATTGTCTAGCGAATACATTCCCTTTCGGAAATTGACCGTAGGCTGAAACATTGGCTGAACAAACGAACGTCCCAATTCCACCATATCAGGCATATAAGCTTCTATAAAATAATCGGTAAAATGAAATAATTCAGCCGTGGCACTCATCAGCGTACCATCGGGCTTGCGGGTTATATCGGTACCATGTATAAAACGGTACCCTCCCACTATCTCTTCATCTTCCGGACTCCACACAAAAAGCTGCTTGTAGCAGTATGGTTCCGGAGCCATGTCAAACTCGTCAATATCTACTTCCTTGCCCGTTCCGCCACCTTCGGCAGCAAAACTCAGCTCGCGTAGCCGCCCAATCTCGCGCATGATGTTGGGCGAAGTATGTGCTGTGGTTACATATATCTCGCGGTTGCCAAAGTTGGTCTTCCGCAAAAATATCTGACTTGTCAATTCTTTTTTTATCAGCTCCCTATCCACGGGAGGTATTACGTAGCTCAAATCCATAATATCTATATTTTAAATTCCAAATCAGGATTTTCTTTCAATTTATAAACATGTTCACGCACCAATGCAGCCCATTGCGAAGCGGTACGCCTATCGTCGAACGTGGTATAGGCTATTGGTTTTCCAAACACCAAGCGAATGGTCTTGCCTCGTTGCCTAAACATCTCGTCGGGCAGTAGTGCCATCTCAATGTTAAACTTTATACCTATTTTCTTCCGCAAGTTGGCAATGTTGTAAAAACGGTTGGTATTTTTGGCATCTACATATACCGGAGTTATATCGCGGTGATATTGAACAGCCTTCTTTACAAAAGTTTTTTTCCATTCCAAATCTTTGATTTCGCCCTTTTGCTTTCTGGAGCATAAGCCTGCCGGAAAATACAGCAGTGCATTGTTTTCCTTAAAAGCCTCCTCCAATGCATTTAGGTTCGACGAGTTTCGGCCCACCTTGTTGATGGGAATAAAATTCTCCCTCAATCCCGGAAGATAAAGCAGGAAGTCGTTGACCGGAAATAGTATATCCCTCCTCACCTTGCCTATCTCGTTTATCAACGCCATACCGTCAACACCTCCAAGGGGGTGGTTGCCCACCAAAAGTGGATTGACAGTTTGGGGTATATTGCCGGGGTTTACCACCTCTATGCGTACAGACAGTGCTTTAGTAAGTACAGCATCGGTAAAATCTGGACCAAACTTATCGCGATAGAGATAAAGATAATGATTTATCTCGTCGACATGCAATAATTTCTTGAGCCAACGCATCAAAAAACGCGGCATTTTCTTTTGCAACGACGGGCTTTTGCTTGCAATAACCTTATCTAAATCAATAAAATCAGGCGTTATCTCTATATGTTCGACTTGTTCTTCTTTCATCAGTATGTATACACGCAAATTAATTTGCAAAAGTACAAAAATATATCCGATTACGCAAATTCTACCTCCGGATAATCTGTCAAACATATCTTTTTTCGACAAAAAAATATGTAATTCATATTTCAACTAACTTTAACACGCTTAGTTACAAGGATAGTTTTTTCGCATCCTCAATAATCAAAAAATATTTCTTTTACCCGTTGGATGAATTAAAATTTATACCCTATCATAAATCTATTCACGATAGGGTATTATCGGAATAATGGTATACCATCAATTTTCGGCCGATATACCACCTCAAAATTCCCTCGTGATGTAGATGAATTTTCATCCCGATGTAAGTGAAACTCCATCGGGATGCAGATATATTTTCCTCGGGAGGGAAAAATTATTTCCTCGCTTGCAAGGTTTTTAACTTTTGTATCGAAATAATTGTGTAACTTTGCAGTCAAAAAATAATTGAATTATGGAACATATTGCCATGCATAAACCATCAAAAATACAGCCCTCGTTGCTACCAAAAATTAGCGACAAGCTAGGTTATGGCAATAGGGATTCCGCCGTTTATTATTACCACGGCGACCATCTTGGCAGTGCCTCATGGATAACCAACGGCAGTGGCAACCCTGTGCAACACCTGCAATATATGTCATACGGCGAACCGCTTGTAAATGAGAGAATAAGTTCTTCTTCTTACGAAGAGAGATATACATTTACAGGTAAAGAGCGTGATAGTGAAACCGGCTATAGTTATTTCGGGGCTAGATTCTATGATTCTGATTTAATGACTGGTTGGTTGTCTATAGACCCTCAATCTGATAAGTTCCCTAATATATCTCCATACAATTACTGCAACTGGAATCCTGTAAAACTTAAAGACCAAGATGGAGAATTTCCTTTTGTTACAAATATTGTAGGTGCCGCAATATCTATGTTTGTAGAATATGGAGGACAAGTTGTTGAGAATTTGGCTGAAAAAGGATTTGTTATGGATGCTTTGACAGATGTTGACTTCTTGGATTTAGGAGTTGCTGCAGTGGAAGGTTTTGTAACAAGTGGGACTAATATAGCAAAAAAAGCAGTAGTAAAAACAGCAACCGAAGTTGGAGCCTCCATTGTAAGTAATACAGTTGATATATCTGCGAGTAAAGGACTTGAGATAAATGATGTCGCAGATATAGGTGTAGGGATGGTTGCAGACGGAGTGGGTGAAATAAAAGCAGTAAATAAAAAATTACATTCTCCTATACCAAAATCAGCAAATAAAGCAGTAAAAGAAGCAAGAGCGAAGAAGGGAACACTTCCAACCAAACAAGCTAAACAGATAGCACAAAAACAAAGAAAAATAAATGAAGGCAAAAAAACTGTTTCTAAAATGATTGAAGATCAAATTCAAAAAAGTCCAAGTAAAATAAGTGGAGCGGTAATTAACGGTGTCAATGAAAAAGTAAATGATTAATATGAAGAAAGCGAAAAAGAAGGAAAATATAAAGAAGGCACAAAAGCGAAAAAATATGCCTACAAAAAAGAGGAAAATAAACCTGAAACTTATAATAATGTATATTTTTATTGGGGTAGCCTTTACTAATACGACAATTAGGCATATTAAATATAATAATATGTTGCAAGAAATAAGTACAGATCCTGTAAAAATAGAAGCTCTTGTATATAAAACAGATAGACACAGAAGAACATATTATACTTTTTATAGGTTCTGTGTAGATGGAGTTGTTTACAAGGGTAAAACTATTGATAGTGATTTGTGCAAAACTAAAATTGGAGATATTATAGAAGTTCAGTATTTACGAAGTGATCCTTCAAAAAATGCTTATATAGAAAAATAAAACAAGTTATCTTTTTAATTGAATCATAGTAATTACTATAGATTTAAAAAACATCAAATATACAACTTAACAAACTGAAAACGAGCAATAATTATACTGCAATCAAGCTCAAATATAACCCCGAAGTATAGACAAGAAATACACTATAAGTACATAAAAAATATTAGCCATAAAATAGGCAAAACCGGGAATATTTATGTAACTTTGCAATCTATTATATGCACCATCAAATGCTATAAATAAAACACAAAAATACTACAATACAGAAATTTACATACAACATATAAATACAAAGAATAATTAATAAAACATTGAGAAGAATGAAAAAGCTAAACATCTTTTTTGCCGTATTGGCAGCAACCGTTATTGCCGGATGTGGCAACAGCGGAAAACAAGAAGAGGCTAAAACCGCTGAAGCTCAAGCATCGGTAGTGTATATGACCACCGATATATCGGCCGAAGGCCTTGTAAAGATATACAATGCCCTTGGTGTGGCTCCCGAAGGTAAGGTGGCAGTGAAAATAAGCACCGGCGAACCGGGTGGACACAACTACCTTAAACCCGAGCTAATCAAGGATTTGGTAGCAACGGTAAACGGAACTATTGTTGAGTGCAACACAGCCTACGCTGGTCGCCGCAACACATCGGAAGAGCACTGGAAAGCTGTGAAAGAACACGGATTTTTGGATATAGCACCCTTTGATCTATTGGACGAAGAGACCGAAATAAATATTCCGGTAAGCGACACCACTCATATCAAATACAATATTGTAGGAAAAAACATAGAGAAATATGATTTTATGATAAACCTTGCCCACTTCAAAGGTCATGCAATGGGAGGTTTTGGAGGAGTGCTGAAAAATCAATCCATAGGTTTGGCATCATCGAACGGCAAAGCCTATATACATAGTGCAGGCAAAACTGCCGACAAAGACTCTATATGGCAATATGTGAAACAAACCGAACAAGACCACTTTATAGAATCTATGGCCGCAGCCGCCAAATCGGTTCACGACTACTTCGACGGAAAAATCATATACATCAACGTGATGAACAACCTATCGGTTGACTGCGACTGCAACGCTCATCCTGCCGATCCGGAAATGAAGGATGTGGGAATATTGGCTTCGACCGACCCCGTAGCCTTGGACCAAGCATGTGTGGATTTGATATTTAAATATCCTTCGACCGACGAGGATAATGCTCAACCGCTTATAAATCGTATAAACGAGAAACACGGAATACATATAATAGACCATGCCGAAAAGATTGGCTTGGGAACAAAAAAATACGAACTAAGGAGCATAGATTAACCGGTTATAATAAAATTTATGCACCAACTCTGCCCTACATCCACGGGCAGAGTTTATTTTTATGACACAGAAAACACCCGAAAAAATGGCACGAAGAAGAATATTTATACTGCTGATATGTATGGGAATGTGGGGCACAGCCCTCTCTCAATCCCTTGCCGACAGCATACGCACGGCAGTAGACCTCCAGATGGAACAATATCCGGCAAGCACATTGCAGGATATTTATAAAAACTTCTTTCAAGACCGCCTTGGACCGGGACACCTGCTGGCCGACACCGCACAGGCCGGACTACGCCTGCGCAAAGAACTCCTAAACCCCTACCCTGCCTCCAAATACTACGAGCCGATAGGCTACACCCACAACTACTATCGGGTGGACCTGGCTGTGGTATGGGACAGCATTGTAAGCTACACCCAACTAATGGAGGCTTTCACGAAAAGTGCACAGGCCATAACATTTGATGATGTGGAAAGATGGAAAGAAGAATGGCAAACCATTGAAACTGTAATAGCCGAAATGAACCTAAACCTAATCAACTACAATACCGACAAGGCTGCAATAGACAATATGCTGGAACAAGGAAAATACATGATGCGGCACAGCAAAACTTTCAACGCAAACTA
>JAGCLZ010000089.1 GCA_017646685.1 Bacteroidales bacterium
AAGTAGCCCTTGCCACTATATATAAAATGAAAGCAGAGATGCAACAAAATGCGTCCCTGCTTTTTTGTTTGAACAATAAGGCGTTGTTTCACTTCTTTCCCCTGCCCTGTTTACATTCCCCCATTCCTTCTGCCGATAAATGCCCAATCTTATATCTGCTTGCTTTTCAGCGAATATGAACTTTGTTCGGGAATGATGCACAACTTTGTTCGAAAGCGATAGTCCAAAGAGTTCGAATACGATAGTCGACAAACTTCGATTGTGCAACTCTCCTTATGCCATAAGGAAGCCTTCCTTATGGCATAAGGACACCACCCTTATGGCATAAGGAGACCGCCCTTATGGCATAAGGAGACTATCGCTCTCGAACTTTGTCGACTATCACTCTCGAACTTTATCGACCATCACTCTCGAAGTTTATCGACTATCACTCTCGAACAATGTGTTTTTATGTTGCCTACATTGCTTTTTCCTGCAAAAGGATATTTTCAGCCTATTCCAGCCACAAGTTGCAAAAAGAGAGAGACACCGTTTGCAGCATCTCTCTCTTTTCCACTTCTTTCGCCGTCAGCCTATGCTTTGCCGGTACTGCGAAATTCGTTTCTCTAGGTTGGCGATATGTTGTGCCATCATTACGTCTTGAATTATAGTGCTGTCGTCCATTTCTCGGCTGTCTATCAGTGCCTGAATGTATTCGTGTTTGCTTTCTTTGGTTACTATGGAGGGTATTAGACCCAGCTGCCACTGTACAATATTCATAAGCAACCTCGATGTACGCCCATTGCCGTCTACCCACGGATGTATGGTTACCAGTCGGAAATGTGCTTCAAAACTAAGTCTGTAACATGCAGTCTTATCATTTCGGTCTATTGCCGAAATCTCGTTGTTGAGCCATAGGCAGAAGTCCTCAACGGCATTAGGTACCTTCTGAAAAGCCATGTAGCTCTTGCCACCTATGCCTGCACTTACATTGCACAGCCTTAGTTCTCCCTTCGACGAATCGAAGTTGCCACCCAATACCGAATACTCCGACCCTGTCCGTTGCATTACCTTGGACGATAGCCGGCATAGCAAATCGGCGGTGTAGGGTTGTGCTGTTTTTACCCATTCAAGGGCAAACATATAGGCGTTCTTTAGGTCGAGGTTCATCATTTGCTCTACAATGCTTTTGCCTTTGGCTGTGATACCCTCGTCGAAAAGTAGTTGGTTTTCCACTTCCGTGATGGTCGAACCCTCGATGGCTGTAGAGTGGGTAACAAGCGAATAGAGGTAGAACTTGTTGTAATCCACCTGTTGTTCAATGCCCGAAGCGGTGTATAGGTTTAGGGTGTCGTTCAGTTTCTTGTCTATGTCCTTCATAATGCCGTTATTTTATCCTATTAAATATACATCGAAACTTCGTCGATTGTTTTCAATCTGTAGAATGTTTTTTTGTCGGGCGAGATAAGAACTATTGTTGGGTATTTGTAGGTGCCAAATATATTTCCGAAACCTTTAGAATGATATAGTATATGGTTGATGTTGAACCTGCCTACTACAGGTAAAAGTGTTTCGGTGTTGCCTGCAATGGGGTTTATCATCATAAGCTTTATGTTGTGTTTTTCCATGTATTCCAAACCTATCTTTTCGGTATTGTTAGACAGACTGTTCATTTCTTCAAAACAAGGTCCACACCCCAAAGTCCAAAAATATAACATAGTCCACCCGTTGTGGCTTCTAAGTGTGGTGGTGTTTCCGTCGGCCAGCGATACAATAGGATAGTCCAACACAGTGTCGTTCAGTTCCTCACTCTTTATATTATGGTAAGTCCAACTGATGGGCAAACTATCAGTATTGTTGTGTCGGCTATAATTTTTATACTTCTCTTGGTCAAAGTTGAATATGGAGTCTATGATATTTCTGTTGTCTTCGAAAGTAATATTAAGCTCTATTTTCTTCTTTTGCCAAGCCTCGTTGCCGGGATAATCCATTGGGCGGGAATGGATGTATTGCAAACGCTTTTCAACATTGTTGTAGTAGTAAGTTATGGTAATGTAGTTTGGTATGTCAAAACTCTCGGTGCTGTCGTTATAAATGTGTCTTTTATTGTCGTATGATATGGCTGTATAAGAAACGTTGTTGATTGTGGTGTCGAACATATTATTGAATAAAATGTATATAAACTCAGTATCCGTGGCTTTTTTCTGCATTATAAGCTGAGAAAAGTTGTCGATATGTCTCATACAGTAGTTGTTATACCGCCAATGTGCACTATATCCAAAGTCTATCCCATCTTTGTCTTCGCCAAAGTTCAGGGAACCATTACATCTACCCTTCATAAGTTCCAGACTTTCGTTGTTGATGAATTTGAAGTCCTTCTTTGAAAAGAGATAATATTGTTGAGAGAAATAATCATCCAAAAAAGCAATTTCATTCTTGTTCTTCATTACCTTTTTGGTAAAGGAGTTTGACGCATTATACAGGATGTCAGCATCTTCAATTATCCTATATTCGATGTTTCTGTAAGGTTGACTCAATATTGGCTTCAGGATGTTTTTTACGTAAAAAATCTGAGCCTTGTAGTTGACTTGCGAATGAGTAGTCGTTGCGAACGCAATACTTAATAAAATTGTAAGTGCTTTTTTCATTGTTTGTTACGGTTTTTAATTTATTAATTTATCGTTGCAAAGGTACACATTTATTTGTAATTGACAAACGCTTTGTGCCGAAAATCTTTGCAATACAAGGCTATATTCCTATAAAAAGTGTATCTTTGCAGATGTGTTTAAACAGGATAAGATATGAAAAAACTGATTGTAATGCTCGTATTAGCAGTGCTTTGCAGCACAAGTGCAATGGCACAAACGGGAGAAGAGAATCCTCAGGAACCTTTAAAAATAAACGATAGTTCGCTTACAGGACCCGAATTTCCCGGTGGACTAGATTCTATGTATGCTTTTATTTACAGAATTATAAATTATCCCCAAGAGGCTATGGATTCAAATATTCAAGGGCGTGTTGTTGTAACTTTTATAGTAGAGAAAGACGGACAAATATTAGATGCTTCTGTTCTTGAAGACATAGGCGGAGGCTGTGGCGAGGAGGCTATACGTGTGATAAAAGCTATGCCCAAATGGAAACCTGCTACATTGAATGGCGAGCTTGTGCGCATGCAATTAAAATTACCGATAAACTTTTTATTGGAATTGCAGCCTAGAGTTAGCAGGATAAGAGACTTTTTTACAAAAAAAAGAAGAAGAACTGCCAAATGATAGAAGTGTTGTAACAAGAAAAAGAATTAGGAAGAGATTTATAAAGTCGTAGACAAATAGCCGGAATTTCCGTTGTGTTGATTCGGTGCTTGCCATGACTAAGGGGCAAGGCATAAATCTCCAATTCAACCTATAGGTAACTTTTGAGTTGTAAGACGAAGACAAGGAATAACAAATTAACGATTAAAAAAATATATAAGATGAAAAAACTGATTTTGTTGGTAGTCGTAGCATTGTTTTGTTGCACAAGTGCAATGGCACAAACCGTGGTAGTGGACGAGGAAATATTTCTTGTTGTAGAAAATGAACCTGAATTTCCGGGAGGCGAAGATTCATTGTACGCCTACATTGCCCGAAACATCAAATATCCCGAAGCTGCAAAGAAAGAAAAAATAGAGGGACGTGTTTTTGTTACCTTTGTTATCGAGAAAGACGGCCAAGTGAGTAGTGCCAAAATTCTTCGCGATATAGGTGGCGGCTGTGGCGAGGAAGCCATACGTGTGGTAAAGAATATGCCAAAGTGGAAGCCCGGCACACAACGTGGCAACCCGGTGCGCTTTCAATTCAACTTGCCGGTAAGTTTTATGTTGGGAAAGGATGCTAATTAATAACAATTAATACACAATACGATATGAAGAAGTTGATTTTATTTGTTGCGGTAGCAACGATGTACTGTTCGTGTGGCCAAGTAGCTACAGAGAACAACGAATCCCGTCATGCAAATGAAGAAATGGTTGAACTTACAGAAGATCCTGTAATAGATCCGACATTGCCCGAGAATGATACTGCGATTGTGGTAATTTCTGACGTTATGCCTGAATTTCCGGGAGGCGAAGATTCGCTGTTTGCTTTTCTTTTCCGAAATATCAAATATCCTGTCGAGGCGAAGAAAGCCGATATACAGGGGAGAGTGTTTGTAACTTTCGTTGTAGAGAAAGATGGCCGGATAACAGGCGAAAGAATTCTTCGCGACATAGGCGGAGGCTGTGGCGAGGAAGTGTTACGTGTGATAAGGACTATGCCAAAGTGGAAACCCGGCACTCAAGATGGTAAACCGGTACGTGTACAATTCAATCTGCCGGTAGCGTTCGAGTTGCAAGACGAAGACAAGGAATAGAAACTTATACAAAACTTTATGTAGGCAAAAAATGCATCACGATGTAGATAAAATTTCATCGTGATGCATTTTCACTTACATCGTGATGTAGTAAAATTTTCCTCGTGATGTAATTTTACACTATTACTTACTCTCAAAATAAGTCGTACCTTTGCAGACCGAAACGAAAAAATTATGGAACACACAAATTATAATATAAAGCAACAATCGTTGGGACTATGTATTCTTCTAAGCCTAATATTTATATTATTAAGTGCGTGCTCTTCTTCTATGCATATGAGAGAAGAAAAGGTAGAAGTATATGTTTGTGAAGATACTATGAATAGCGGAGAAAAATGGATACTATACTTGTATAGCGACCAAACATTTGTAGAACAAATATCTACATATACATGGAGTGGAAGTTATATTATTGACAAAAGAGAAGATAGATACTATTTGTTGAAAGAGGAAAGGAATATGTATGACTCGTTGCTGTTGACTACAGAAACTGAGGTAACACCCTTAATATCTATACTATTTAGTGATGATTTAGATACATTGTACTATGAATTGACCAATGCGACAAGCGAAAACAAGAAGTTAGTGCGTAGAACCCCTCAAATATATGAACTTACTAATGCAAATAGGAACAAAAACTTTTTGCCACAAATATACGAACAACAAGTAAAAAGCCTAAAAAGGTGGAAGAAAAAATTAAATAATAATGAATAAGGTAATAACTATATTGCTTTGTGCTTTAAGCACTGTAGGGCTTTATGCTCAGCATAACTATACAGACTATCAATTAGAGATAATAAAGAATATTCCTAATGAGATAGATGGTGGAGCATGTTATTTTTCAGAAACAATATCAGCTCAAAAGGAAGATAAGTTCGTGTTTGTAAATGATTTTGCACTATATGGTTGCATTCAAATAAATGAAGAAGTATTGCTGTTAGAATTGAAAGAATATATAGATGTTGAAAATCGATTTATTTATACATTAGAAGATAGGAATTTAATTATAGAAATAGTTATTCTTGGAAAAGAAACTAATGACAATATAGATTATTTGAAGATTGAATTGAGTGTGCCAAAACATTTTAAAA
The DNA here is from genome assembly GCA_017646685.1 of Bacteroidales bacterium. Lineage (GTDB taxonomy): Bacteria > Bacteroidota > Bacteroidia > Bacteroidales > P3 > HGM05376. The sequence goes on from JAGCLZ010000089.1 coordinate 5,460, forward strand.
AGAAGATATTATACGGAAATTGCTATGACTAATCAAAATAAAGTCGTACCTTTGCAAACCGAAACGAATAAAAACATTGTGATATGAAAATAACTAAACTACTTAATAGGGATATGATTCTATTGACAGCAACATTCCTATTGTCTTTATTCTTTTTCAATTGTTTGGAAATTTATTATGTCATAGATTCACTACTTCTTAAACCTAGAACATACGCTTATTTAAGTGTTCAATTTGCGACTTTATTTTATCCTATTATTGTATATTTAGCATTGAGTATACCTCACTACATACACAACAAACTATTACGTTACAGTATTCTAGTAGTTTTAATACTGATATACTTTTATTTATTTAATCCTTTTGATTTCAGCATGCATCCTATAAAAACCATTATAATAATATTATTGTTTGCTCTAAATATAGCACTAGATATATTTATAGGATGTTATTTAAACGGAAAACAATTAAACACCAAAGTAGAACTCAAATACCTTAATATCGATTTGATGATTAAATTGGCTTTAGTAGTACTAATCATTCTAACTTCGATTGCTCATTTTTCTATTCTTCCATAACATAATAAACAATGAAAAAGATACTGTTATTATTTCTTATTAGTATTTATGCTCAAGTATCTGTTGCACAACTGTCGGATATCCGGTTGGGTAGCAACGACACCACTATAACGATAGCAACCGACTACTGCAATGTTGTGTACAACATTAG
>JAGCLZ010000090.1 GCA_017646685.1 Bacteroidales bacterium
ATTGTATTTCTGTATTAAATTGTTTTATAAATATATTAATTCTTGTTTTATAAAACTCTTGCAGTACAAATTCATACATTCTTGAAGAAAACTAAGCATAATTATTCTCAACTGCTCAATTTTCTTCGCTTTATATTTTTGAAACTCTGCACATGCAAAAGCTCATTATTATTTTTATTGAGCCATTGACGAGAGTTGAACTCGTGACCCCTTCCTTACCAAGGAAGTGCTCTACCACTGAGCTACAACGGCCTTTGCTTGTAAAAAAAACGAACGAAAAGAAAAAACATCCCCCGTCCGTATCTGTCAGTAGCTTTTCTCGAGCGGAAGACGGGGCTCGAACCCGCCACCTATAGCTTGGAAGGCTATCGCTCTACCAAATGAGCTACTTCCGCTTATTTAGTTCTTTTATCGTGGGGAAGGGTGGACTCGAACCACCGAACTCTTCCGAGGACAGATTTACAGTCTGTTGCAATTGCCGCTATGCGACTTCCCCATTGCCTCTTCAATCTCTTGAAGTTTGCGAGCCGATGGAGGGATTCGAACCCCCGACCCCGAGATTACAAATCACGTGCTCTGGCCAACTGAGCTACATCGGCATTGGTTGTTTCATTATTTTCAAATAACTCATTCTGTTTTCGAGTTGCAAAGATAGTACTTTTTTTTATTCTACACAAACTTTTTTGTTCTAATTTTCCACATTTATTTACAACAAAATGATTATCAAAAAAATATATTGAGAAAAAATATTTACTTTTTCATTCTCTCAACCGCCAAATTGCTTGCAAAAATGGAATTTTCACTCTCAAACAAGCCGTTTTTGTCCTTGTTTTGGCTATTTTTTGCATATTTTCAAATAAGCAACTCATAATCAGTATACTAATATATATTTAGAGCAATTTGACGGGTTTCTAAGCGAAAGGCAAGATGTTTTGCCGGGTGCTGATAGGGCTATGTCTTCGACTCGGAAGGAATGAAAAAATACATCACGACAATGCTGTGGATGAATCATGAGGAAGACAAAATTACCTCGGGATGTAAATTCATTTTCCTCGGGAGGGAGATTTGGGCGGGCAATGATAGGACAAGCAAACGTAACCAAGTTCCAATCTTCCGCTTTGGCATTATAATTGATTGACAGTATTTTACACCTGAACTCAAGATTTCTTCTGCAACCGCAACCGAGTTTCTCTTTTGCTTGCTCTTGCACTGCCCGATATATTATATATTATAGTGTTTTTACAATTAGATATTTATATTTATTATATACTTGTATACATAATGTATATATCTAATATCTGTATATATTTATCCCCTACCCTTTTCGGATTTTTGGTTTTGGACTGCGGTGAAAATATGATGGGGTATATACGTTTTTTCGGCAATGGCTATGTAACCGCAACTCGGTTGCAGTTGCACTTTGGATGTTGGTGCTTAGTAAAGTTTATAATAATCAAATTGTTGAGAAACATACCTGCCGCAACCTATAGCACCACTCTGGTTAAGACCTTCATTAGGCATTGGTAAAGTCGGACACCCCTAAAGAAAGAGCAATCAACTGATGTTCAGTATACAATAAAACTTGTCCCATATTTTGAATTTCAAAACTTGGGACATCTCTTGCCGACATAGAAATAAAGGTGTAATTTTGCAGCATCGAAAATGAGATAGAATTTCCCTAAAATACAATTAGTAATATTTGGTTTATAATGCTTTATGAAATATCAAATTGCACAACAATTATAATCAATTCGAAAAAAACGGAATAACTTATACTGGATATACTACTAATTATCAAAAGATTGGAATGATTCTTCGTATCTGACGAGCCGGATAAGTCTGCAATACATCGTATCGCTTCCAACTTTGCTACAAAGGTAAACAATTTCTCGTCAATGGCCGAATGTCATAAAATTGTAGCTTTAGATTGAGAGAATGTTTTTTCCATACATAAGATTATTCAATAAAAAATGATTGTTTTGAAGGGAAATGGAGAAAAAATAATTAAATAAACATCAAAAATAGGAGAGTATCAAAAATGAATGAGCAACTAAACAGTAATTTAAACACCACAACCATGTACAATAATGAAATAGGACATTATTTGAGTTTGGCACGCGAAAATTTTTATTCAATCAGCAGATTTCCGGCGGTGCTAAGAGAACATTTGGAGGCTACTCCCGAGCTGATGAAGGATGTTGTTTTCTTTTCGTGTATGGCACCGCTATCGATGTACAATATGCGCATACGTATTCCTTATCTTTTTGATAGAGAGATGATGGGCTGCCAAGTTCAGATTTTTGTGATTGCCAATCAGGCATCGGGCAAAAATAATATTGATTTTATTCAGTCGGACATTATGAGTTTAATGAAGGATTTCAATAACAGTGAGTTGGCACGCGAACGCGAATATGAGCGCCGAAAAGCCCGTTCGAAATCCAAAAATATTGGAGATCCACCTGCTACCACAGTTTTTATGCTTCCGGCATCTACATCGAAGGTTCAGGTATGCCGCCGCGCCTTGTCGGTCGAAGAACGTTATGGCGAACCCGGAGGGGTGTTCTTTTATACTTTTTCGCCCGAACTGGGCACTGCTGTGGAATCGTCCAAAACGGGTTTTAACGATTTGAGGGTTCTCAACCGTGTGAGCTACGACCTTTCGGGTACTTATGGCCAGGATCATGGCAGCGAATTGAGCATTCATGGCACTGTAAATATTAATCAATCGTTGCTTTACCTTGGCACTCCGGGTGTGATGGCCAATTATTTCAACCTCAATTCTATTGAAAATGGCAATCTTTCGCGTGCTATCATCGTTCCGTTTAAGCAGGCTATTGGCTCAGCGGCGCCTATTTTCAAGCCTATGCCAGAGAGCGACAAAGCATTCAGCCACAAAGTATTGCAAAGACTTTTTGATGAGGTTTTCGATTCCTCAAATTCCAAGTGCCTTATGCCCGAAAAGGTTGTGGATATTAGTTTTTTGAATGCCGAAGTGGAGCGTTTTCACGAAGAGATGAGCAATTTGGCTGTGGAAGTCCAATCGGAGGCTGTGGATACTTATCGCAAACGTTCGTCGGTTTCGGCATACCGCATTGCTGCAATATGCTACAATATATATAATACGGAAAACCAATTACTTGACAAAGACGAGGAGTTACCTATGTGTCAAATTGAAAATAATGTAAAGAAAATATTTCGTTTTGCGGCCTATTATATTCTGCATTCTACGCTTGGCATTTTTGGCAATACTATCGAAACCCTCAATATGCAGCAAAAGAATTTGTTCAAAATAGTTAGAAAGACAGGTCTTTACGAGTCATTACCCGAAGTATTTTCGCGCGAAGATATAGAGGTTTATTCCGGAAAACTTTTCTTGAAATCGCCTGCGCGCTCTATTATACCGAAATGGCTTAAAAACAACCGCATCGTTGCCTTAGGCGATGGACGATATCAAAAGATTTATGCTTGTCAAAATTCCAACTAAATAGCGTCGTACTTATTCCACCTTTTGGCTATGCCCGGCACTGATGTGGGTATAGCCTCCCCTTTCGGGGTGTGGAAAAGAAACGGATGTGATTTTCTACAAAAAAACGGGATTGAGTGGGTTTGTGTTTAGAGTTCGTTTTTCAATTCTACCAAGAATTTTCTGATGTTTAACAGCGTGTCTATTGCTTGAGTTTTTTCGTTCACCGTATTCTTTTTCTTCAACTGTTCTTTGGCTCCTTCCAGTGTAAAGCCGCATTCTTTGGTATAATAATATATATTTCTCAGCACTTCGATGTCTTGCTCGGTATAACTACGGTTTCCTTTTTTATTTTTATGTGGTTTTATGCAGTCAAACTCTGTTTCCCAAAATCTCAACAGTGATTGTGATACTCCCAACATCTCGGCCACTTCTCTGATACTGAAATATAATTTTTCCATGAAATTTAGTTTTAATGTTGTGCTTATTTTCTTAGTTTTGGATTATCCAAATGTCTTTTATTGTCTCTTTGTGTTTTTTTCTCTATCGTTTTTTCGAAAGCTTGTGTCAGATCTATTCCTGTTTGGTTTGCGATACATATCAGCACCCACATCACGTCGGCCAGTTCATCCGATAAGTTTTTAGACATGTCTGTTACCTTTGCCGATTGTTCGCCGTATGTTCGTGCCATTATCCTTGCCACTTCTCCTACTTCTTCCACCAGCAGTGCCATATTCGTCATCTCGTCAAAATATCGAACGCCGTATTGCTTTATCCAATTATCTACCTTTATTTGAGCCTCTTCTATTGTCATTGTTATTCCAAAATATAATTCTGATTATCTTGATAGCTGTTTCTCATATTATATTTCAAATCCTGTAACATTCCTGCTTTTACGTTGATGGTAAAATTCCAGCTCTTGTAATATCCAAACGGAACCCAATTGAATCTCATTTCCCAACAGTGCAGGTCTCGATAAATATCGATGGAAGTGTAGGACATTTTTTTTGCTTCGAAGTCGTAACCTGTTGTAAACGCTATCTTCCAATTCTTGGTCAAATTCAAGTCGCCTCTCAACGAAACTGTTTGAACCACTTCCGAATCATAATCCATCAGATTGGCATAGTATTGGCTTATAAAGCTCAACGTATATGCTATAGAGAGATTCCATGGCACAGAAAAATCTACCACATTTCCAAGCATTTGATTTGGATTATTGAACGGGCTTTGCAATATCTCGTTGGTAGGTATAGTGTTTTGTGGCGTTTGGGCGTTATTGTCGTCTTTGAATGTATTTGGATTCAAAGTCCAATTCAACTGCATATTCCACTGTGAATTTTTACGTTTGAAAAGTTTTTTTTCTTTTTCCCAAAGAAAAACATTGGTCATATTGCCCTGTTCGTCCAAAGCATATGGAATAAAATATCCGCTATAGTTTATAACCAAACTTTTAAACAATGTGGTACGCCCCGTTACGGTAAGCGACGACCAATTCAACGAATCTTTGGCCATATCGTACGACATTCCTATTGTCAAATCCTCTATCAGCACTATCTTTTTCATCCCATTGACAGTATCTTTCTCCGAGGCTACTTTCATCTCCAAATTGTTACTTACACTGAATCCTATATTCCCTGTCTTTCCGTATGATGGACCGCCATATAAACTTTGCTCGAATATTGAATATTTATGTTCCATTCCCAACGTATCGGTATAGCTTTGCCAAAAACCGAAAGCCGAATTGCCAAAGTCGGGACGATAGTTAAAGGACAACGAGGGCTTAACCACATGGCGTATGGCTTTTACAAAACCTTTCTTGAAGTTGAACATACCATACAAGCGTGTATTTAACGAGGAGTTGAAAGTTGCATCTCTATTTGATTTAAATCCATTTACAGTATCTACCATTAACATATTTGTAGCAGGATCCAATCCTTTGCGTATCGTGGTCCAATGCCAACGTTCGTTGTAGGTAATCTTGTTTGTCCAATTTAAGTATTTCAACACCTTCACCGAACTTGAGATGGGAATATTATGGGAGATTCCGTTTTTCATTGCCTTAAATATATCGGGTTTTAGCAGAAGCGAGTCGAAGGTGGTAATATTGTTCGATGCATTCATTATATACGAAACACTGATATTTTCGTACCACTTATAACTTCCCTTCGGATTCTTTCGACGAAAAGGATAAAACTGCGAAGAACTTAATGAAACAGACGGTAGTTTCAGCTCTACAACCCTTGTGTTTATATTATACGATTCACCCAAATTGGCCGAAAGGTTGAAATAGTTTCCCAACGTTGTGGAATAAGCGATACTCGAATTGGTTGTACTATTGAAGTAATCATTAGTGTTTGATGTCCACTTCGAATAATTTCTACTTACCAAATTCACGTTTGCCGAAAATCTGCTATTTGGGTTTGCTTTAGGATCTTGTTGATGAGTCCACGCCAACTTAAAGTCGCCAAATTCGCTATACGAATCCGTTCCTTTCAAACCTAACTTAGTTTTTTCATACCTCAAATCCAACGTTCCTTTATATTTATATCGCTTATAATAATTTGTTTTTGGATTGATGGCCCAACTAAGGTTGGTATAAATATCTCCGGCCAATAGCAAGTCAAAATAATCATTAATGGCAAAATAGTATCCACCTCCCCGTAAATAAAATCCTCTATTGTTTGCCCAACCATACGATGGGATTATCACCCCCGAACTTCTACCTTTTGTAAACGGAAAGAATGCAAAAGGCAACACCACCGGTGTAGGCACATCACTTATACTCAAATATGCAGGACCGGTAACTATCTTATCATTCGTCAACAATTTCGATTTTGTAAACTTTATGGCAAAATGAGGTTCCGCATGATTGCAAGTGGTAAACATACCACTATTCAAACACATAATAGAATCGTTAAGTTTCTTTACCTTATCACCATGCAAAAAACCATCTCCTTCTTGGGTGATCACGCCATTGATAATACCTTTTTGTGTATTGATATTATAAGTTATCTTGTTGGCATTATACTCTGTTTCTCCTTGTTTAAATATTGGTTTGCCTTTTATTTTGCCTGCCGAATCGGGAGCACCTTGGGCATATAATATCTGCTTATCAAAATCAACCGATATATCATCGGCTTTCAAATTCAAATCCTGATAATCTATGGAACCTTTTTTATGAATAAATGCCATTTTACTGCCAGGCTCCATAGCAATAGAATCTTGTGCTTTGTACTTTATTATGTCAGTGATAGCATTTTTAGACAATGGCATTTCCTTCAACGTATCGGCAACTGCCAATGCAGTATCATCAATATGTTTCAACGAATCCTTTAGAACAATATTTTTTTTGAAGAGAGTATCCGAAACATTTATTCTTACGGTATTGTTCTGTTTCAACGAATCGGAAACAATTTGTAAACGGGTATTTTGTTGAAAACTTTTTCTTGTTTTCGCTGCATCCTGTTGCTCAAAACTAATATTTGATATACAACAAGATAGTTTTGCCGATAGGAATTCCGGTATCAGCATCAACACCACAATAAAGAGGGCATTTGGGGGCAATATGTATTTTATCAATTGTCTGATTTGCAAAATATAAAAATTAAACCGTATCTTTGCATTTGAAATTGCAAAAATAGCATTATTATGGCAATTTTCTAAATAAAAAATATATTTTATTGAATATGAAACGATTATTGTTAGCAATTATTGCACTTTTTCTAATAAATGGAAGTGTTTTTTCTCAAAAAAGAGAGCTTGGAAAAGTAAAAACTGTGATGATAGACCCCGGACACGGTGGTAAAAAACCTGGTGCGATAGGAAAAAAATCAAAAGAAAAAGATATTACACTAGCCATTGCACTAAAATTGGGCAAAACAATCAAAGCAAACTTCAAAGACGTTAATGTACTATACACGCGTACAACAGATGTTGATATTGATTTGGCAGAACGTGCACAAATGGCCAATAGAGCCAAGGCTGATTTGTTTATATCTATACATGCAAACTCGCATAAAAAACACGAACCCTCCGGAACCGAAACCTTCGTAATGGGACTTTCTACCAGCAAAGCCAATATGGAAGTAGCTCGCACAGAAAATGCAGATATATTGTTGGAAGCCGATTACAAGAACAATTCGGAATACCAAGGTTTCGACCCAAATGCTCCTGAAAGCTACATCATGTTTACACTGTATCAGAACGCTTTCTTGGAAAAAAGCCTAAACTTTGCCGAATACATACAAAAACAATACAAATCACGCATCAAAACCATCGACCGCGGTGTAAAACAAGGAGAGTTATTTGTTCTATATAAAACATCAATGCCGGCAGTACTGACCGAAATAGGATTTATAAGTAACGCCAAAGAAGAAGAATACATGCTTAGCGAAGAGGGTCAAAATGAATATGTTTATTGTATAGCTTCGGCATTTGCACAATACAAAGCCTTCGAGGAAAACAGTCAATTGGTAGAAATACCGGCTCCCAGACGGCAAAAAAAATCGGCAATAATAGCTACTGAAACAAATAACACACAAACTAAAGTCGAAACCAAAACCGTAGAAGAAAAATCCAATACACAAACTCTCGAAGTAAAAGTAACTGTTATAGATTCGACTAAAAACAACAACTCAAATACAGAAACCGCTCAAAACAACAATTCTAATAAACAAGAATCATCAACAAAAACAAAAACATCAGCCGAAAACGATGATGAAAGAATCGAATACCGAGTTCAGTTTCTTGTAGTAAAATCCCAATTACCCGAAAATGACCCCGCATTCAAAGGCGTTACAAATTACAGTTTCTACACTCAAGATGGAACAATACGCTATACCATGGGCAACGAAATAAACGTGGAAAAAGCACAAGAAATAGCCAAAGAGCTAAAAGAAAAAGGATTCAAAGATGCTTTCATTGTTCCTTTCTACAAAGGAAATCGAATATCGGGATACGAAGCAAAAAAAATAAATGAAGCAAAAAATAAACAATAATTCATTATCGGTTATTTTTTATAGTACAAACCAAAGAAATAAATAATGAAAATAAAAACCGAAACGAAAGTTGGGATAATAGGAATAGTAACCATTGCCATTTTGGTATGGGGAATAAATTTTCTGAAAGGTAAAAACCTTTTCGAGAAACAAAATACTTATTATGCAAAATATGACAATATCAACGGATTATTGCCAACAAGTTATGTTTTTATAAACGGAATGAAAGTAGGAAAAGTCAACGACATTCAATATATGGATGCCCAAATGAAAACATTCCTTGTTTGTTTTGACATTCCGGCCTCGATAGACATACCCTCCAATTCGATCGCCGAAGTTTATAGTTCTGATATTTTGGGTTCTAAAGCTATGCGTATTATCATAGGAAACGAAACAACCTTACTTTCGGAAAACGACACAATGTTATCAAAAACCGATGATGGCTCCATGTTTGCCGAAATAGAGAAAATGTTAGAACCATACAGCAAAAAAGTAAATAATATAATCACAAACTTAGATTCTGTAATGGAATCTGTAAATAAAATACTCAATACCAAGTCACAGGAAGAAATACAATCCATGATAGCGAATGCCAATACAATATCCACAAACTTGGCCTCTCTATCCGAAGACCTAAACAACATAACCTCACGGGAAAAGGAAAAGATTCATCACATATTAAACAATATCGAAAACCTATCCCGAACTCTCGATGAAAACGATGAAAAACTTGCTCAAGCAATAGACAATTTTGCCACCATAAGCGACACCTTGGCTAATGCCAATATTTCATCAATAATGCATGATGTAAACACATCGTTGGAATCGCTATCAGCTACATTGTCCAAAATAAACCAAGGCAAAGGTAATTTAGGTTTATTACTCAACGATGAGAACCTTTACATCAACCTCCAACGCTCAACTCAGAACCTCGATTCTTTAATCAATGACATACGAATCAACCCCAAACGCTATCTAAATATATCAATTTTTTAAACACCACTTTTATATGTCGATAACTGTTGAAAACATCACAAAAATATATGGCAGCCAAAAGGCATTAGACCAAGTAAGTTTTTCCATCAACGAAGGCGAAATAGTAGGATTGTTAGGGCCTAATGGAGCCGGAAAATCTACATTGATGAAGATAATTACATGCTTCATCCCCCCTACATCGGGCAATGTAGAAGTATATGGCAATAACATTTTCGACAATCCATTGGCCATACGCCAAAACATTGGCTACCTACCCGAACACAATCCATTGTATTTAGAGATGTATGTTCGCGAATTTTTGGAATTTGTAGCAGGCATATACAATTTGGGCAAACAGACAAAACAACGTGTTGAAGAGATAATAGAATTGACCGGTCTTACAAAAGAAGCCAATAAAAAGATTGGCCAACTATCCAAAGGCTACCGCCAACGTGTGGGTATAGCTCAAGCCCTTATCCACGATCCAAAAGTACTTATACTCGACGAACCTACCACAGGATTGGATCCAAACCAATTGGAAGAAATACGCCAACTTATAAAGAAAGTAGGACAAACAAAAATAGTGATGCTATCTACCCACATAATGCAGGAAGTAGAAGCAATATGCTCGAGAGTGATAATAATAAACTCGGGCAAGATTGTGGCCGACGATAAGACCGAAAACCTACATTCTCTACAAAAGAGTAGCAACCAATACTTGGTAGAATTTAACAAGGAAATAGATACCAATGCCATAAAGCAACTAAAAAACATACGCGACATTATTTACAATGGCAACAACACCTACACCATAACATCGCAAAACGATACCGATATAAGAGAAAACATCTTCAAATGGGCTGTAGATAACAACCTAATGGTACTAACCATAAGAAAGAACGACAACAATTTGGAAAAGATTTTCCACGACCTCACTTCGAAATAAAATATAGCCACGACAAACTACGGACTAGTCGCCGATGGTAGCAGAATGCAGTACATTCGTCAATATAAGTTGTAAGAATTTGGCTACAAATTCTTACGACGTTTAACGATAATGATATTATGAAAAGAGTATTTCTTTTGTTTGCAACCTTGATATCTACATTTTGCAACGCACAAAACAATGTCGGCGTTATTTCGATGACAGATATTACCATACCCGGAGTCCTCATTATTGGTTCTTACAACCAATTAATCGAATCAGAAGGCAAACCCAGCAGCAGGTTTAATTCTACCATCAATCCTGTCAACAAACGATGCATAAAAGAATGCGGATATGTACCTCCTAGCAAGGTGGTGCAATGCGAACATTTGGTGTATGAAGCATTTGAATACGTTCGTATTGGCGACAGCGTTCAGCTTATTTTTATCGATTTGACAAAGACCAAATTGCCTATACATATAAAAGATTTGGTTATTGACCGAACAATTTCTCAAAAGAATTTCCTTTACGAAATAAAAAAACGAGGCTGGTGGACCGATGATGCAAATGATTATAAAATAGGAAGAATAGAAAGCCATTATGGAACTTACAGCAATGTAAATAATTATATACTCGACTTCAATGAAAACCCATATTCATCTGTAATATTTACATTCCACAATAAGCCCTTCAATAAAAAAATATGGTGGATAGAATTTCCCATAATGAGGATTGGTGGAATTGTACACTAAACCACCTCAAATATCTTTATCAATGCATAAGCAATGGAAAGGCTCAAAATTTCCTCGTGATGTAGTTGAATCTCCCTCCCGAGGAAAATTCAACTACCACGCGATGTAGTTCTGTCTACATCGTGATGGAATTTTATATCGTACCTCAATAGAAATATTTCATGTCAAAATATTTTTGTAGTTTTGCAACTTGAAAAATAGAATAAAGGTAATTTCTAAAAATTCACTCGTTTGGAGAGCAATGTTACGAAGTTTTTTTCTTGAAATCATAAGTGGTTGATTTTTTAATCATTCGAGATTAGTGTGAGAACCTTCCAAGATTCACGTCTGAACCTTGGAAGATTCGCGTCTGAACCTTCCAAGGTTCACGAAACACCTCTCCAAAGGTTATTCTTTAATGGTGAAAATTGACATTTTATCAACTGGAAGATTCAAAAAATATCGTAAGACTATTTCAAGAATTTCTCCTTTCGGATAATTTTTGAAAGTCGTGCTTGATTG
>JAGCLZ010000091.1 GCA_017646685.1 Bacteroidales bacterium
ATCAAAGAAATAGAGCATGTTCTGAAATAAATGGTAAGATTGTAGATGAAGGTTATGACAAATTATTTAAAGATACTGATTGACAAGTATTTTAATTTTAAAACAGGATTCAAAATATATACAGGATTTGCGTTATTCAGATTTTACACTATTGGTGATATAATTACTGCAAATATTGTTGTGCGAATATTGATTGAAATACCAATGGGCATTGGGCTTATAATAGTAATCATTTATGAAGATATAAAAAAGGTAAAAGTTAAAGATATACTTTTGAAAACATTTTATGTAACCTTTGGAATAAATATGATTTATTTATTATTGTTCGGTGTAAGCAAATTTATTTCGACAACTACTGAAGAGCATTGTGTACCGGTTACTGATTATTCTTATAGTAATCCGTCTGGTCGTCGCCGTATAAGTTTTTATAGCTTCGAAATAGAATTTAATGGTCAAGAAAAAAGGATTAGATGTGGATCAGAGAAGATAGAAAATCTTAGAGATAAATATGGAAGAGATTTCCAAGATTCTGTTCAAATGCAATTGAAGTTGAAAAAAGTATTACCGGGTGTGTATGGTTTAGACTCGTATAAAATAGTAAAAAAAGAGCGAGTTGATGGTGGGTGATATTTGGGTGGCAGGGGGGAAATTGCTTATTCAAATTTGTTCCGGAAAACAGAATAGGCTACGGCAGCGAGCGATAGAAGTGATACCAACGCAAATACTGCCAAAAAATCCACTGCTTGCATAGCTACAGGGAAACTGCTTACCACAAAGTTTTCGCCCATCTTGATAATTCCAAACTCTTGCTGCAACAGGCATATAACAAAGCCTGCCGCCATGCCGCTAAGTACTCCTACCAGGGATATAAGTAGGCCTTCGGCAAAAAAGATTGTTCGGACAAGGCACTTGTCGGCACCCATACATCGAAGGGTGTTGATATCCTTGCGTTTGTCTATGATAAGCAACGAGAGCGACGAGATGAGGTTGAGGGTGGATATAAGTACTATAAGAGCTGCCACAAGGAATATGGCCATACGCTCGGATTTGAATATCTTGTAGTATAGAGGTTGTTGGTCGAAGCGGTCTTTCACTGTGTAACCATCGCCAAGCAGGCGTTGAATGTCGGCTTTGGTATGTGCCACCTCGTCGGGTTGCCGTACACTTATTGCTATTGACGATACTTCGTCGGGGGTATAATTCATAAGCTCTCGAATAAAATCGATGTCGGCCAATATATATTTTCTGTCGAAGTCGTCCTGGATGTTAAACACGCCCGTTGTAAGGGCATATTGGCTGTTGAAAGCTCTATCGAACGATAGGCCTATGCCGGCACTGCGTTTGGGTATGTGTATTCCTACGGGGGTGTGGGCATCGTAGTGGCTTATGCCTAGCTCGTAGTACAGTCCTAGGCCCATTACAATGTATTGGTTGGATTGGGAGTTTTTCAGCTCAAAGCGGCCCATGTGTAGCATGGTGTCTATGCCCGTCATGGTGGCATAGCTGTTTGCCACACCGCGAACTGTGGCTATCTTGTTGCGTTCCTTATAGGTAATCCACATGTTTTCCTCTACAATGGGCGAGGTGTAGGCTACGGAGGGTAGCGACGTTATGCCACTATAGTCGATGTCGGCAAGGTGGAAGGTCTTGCCCTCCTTGGCCTCGATCTTCAACTCGGGGTCGAAGATATTGAAAAGCGACTGTGTGAGGGTGCCGATGCCGTTGTATACCGACAACACTACAATCAAAGCCATGGAACTTATGGCGATACCTATAAGCGAAATCCACGAGATAACGTTGATTACGCTTCGTTTCTTTTGCGAAAAGAGGTATCGGCGTGCTATAAACAGGGCTGGTTTCATGTGGTTTTGATTGCGTTAAAAAAATGCCGGATCGGGCTACGTTGATGATGGGTCTTCTATTGTTTCAGCAGGTTTTCGATATTCTCGATATAGTCCAACGAGTCGTCCAAATAGAAAAACAGGTTGGGTATAATGCGTAGCTGCTTGCCTACACGATAGCCCAGCCTACGACGAAGGTCGGGAATATTTTCCTGTATCTTGTTCATTACCTCATCTTTCGAATCGCCACCGATAGGGAAGATGCTTACCAAAATGCGTGCTATCGACAAGTCGGGCGACACACGTACACGTGTAACCGTAATCATCGAATTGCCCAATAGGCTTTTGGTTTCTTTCTGAAAAATCTCGCTCATATCCTGTTGTATAAGTCGAGCTATTTTTTGTTGTCTTGTACTATCCATATTTTGCAAAGGTACTAATAAATATTTATACAAAAAAGTTATTTTTTTTGTTTCTTGAAAATCATAAGATTATATCTGCTCTGACGGGGCGATAATGCTGTTTTTGGGTGTGCGAAAACCGATGTTTTTTTGTTTTGAGATGCTAAAGTTGAAATTTTCCGACAAATAAACTCTTTAAATTCCGATATTTTGTGTAGTTTTGCAAATTAAAAGAATGGATATATGGATTTGGTAAAAGCGAAGAAATATCTGGGACAGCACTTCTTGAAGGATGAGAATATTGCACGGCGAATATCTGAAAGTCTGTCGGATAGTATTGGTAATGTGTTGGAGATAGGTCCCGGCATGGGGGTGCTTACAAAGTATGTGCTGCAGCGCAACTACCCCAATTTTTGGGTTATAGAAATAGATGAAGAGTCGGTTAGGTATTTGGAAAATCACTATCCGGAGCTGAAAAATCATATTTATTTTGGTGATTTTTTGAAATTGGATTTGTCGCAATTGTTCTTGGCAGAGAAGTTTTCGGTGATAGGCAATTTTCCATACAATATTTCGAGCCAGATATTGTTTAAGGTATTTGAAAACCGTAAGCAGATACCCGAGGTAGTGGGAATGTTCCAGAAAGAGGTGGCCGAGAGGGTGGCTGCCAAACCGGGCAATAAGATATACGGCATACTGAGCGTGTTGCTTTCGGTGTTTTACGATATAGAATATCTGTTTACTGTGGACGAACATGTGTTTAACCCTCCGCCAAAGGTAAAGTCGGCTGTAATACGCTTGGTGCGTAATGATGTGGAGGCTTTGGATTGCGACGAGGCATTGTTTGTTCAGGTGGTGAAAGCGGGTTTTAACCAACGCCGAAAAACATTGCGTAATGCATTGAAAGCATTGGGCAGAAGTTTGGAAAATGTGCCTGACAACATGTTGCAAGCAAGGGCTGAGCAGCTCTCGACCAACGACTTTATCGAGATAACAAAGATATTGGAAAAAGAACAAAAAGGTTAGTTTTAGAAATAGTAATAAGAATAAAAAAATTAAAGAATAATGACATTATCTGTTTTAGATTCGATTGTTTTGAGTTTCGCTTTTTCGGTGAATATGTTTTTGGTATCGGTAGCTGCCGCCAAGGGTGGGGGTATGCGATATACCAAAGGTATTTTGCAGTCGCTGCTTTTGATATGTTTTCAGTGTGCTTTTTTGTATGTAGGGCTGTGGATTACAGGGTTGTTTAGAATTGGCGACATGGAGTACGACAAGTGGCTGACTTCGGGTATGCTGATGATTATTGCAATAAAATTGGCTGTCAATGCTATAAAGAAGTCGGGTGCGAAAGATACTGTGGTGGTTAAGGAATTGAAATCCATGTTGTTTTTGGCCGTTGCTGCTGCGATGAACACCTTTATAATAGGTATGGGTTTGGGATTTACTTATGATACAGAGGGGTTTGGGCTTGCTATCGTAGCTACTGCCATATTGGGCTTTTTGGTTTCGCTGATGGGGGTATTTATGGGTAGGCAAAACAGCAAGGTGCCTATGAGATTGCTGATAGGTGCCGAAGCTCTTTTATTTGCCGAACTAGCGATAAAGATGTTTTTTGAATAGCAAAATATTTTTGTCGATGAAAAAGATATTCATATTGTTATGTTCGTTGTTGGGGTTGTGGTCGTGTAGTTCGGACAAGAAGCCCGAAGGTGTAATACCCGAAGATACGATGGTACCCATACTTGCAGAGATGCATTTGGCAAATGCATATTTCTCGGTTGAATATACCGATGATTCGCTTGCCTACTGCCAAGCCATCGATTATACACAGAAGCAGGTGTTGGATAAACATGGGCTAACATTTAAGCAATTTGAAAAAAGTATTGCTTATTATACAGATTATCCCGAGAAGTTTAAGGGGATATACGAAAGGGTGATACAACAATTGGATAAAAAATAAAGATCTTAAAAGATATGCTTGTAAAAACATACGGTAGTGCTATTTATGGTGTAAATGCATTGACTATAACCGTAGAGGTAAATGTGGAACAGGGTGTAAACTTTATGCTGGTAGGTTTGCCCGATAATGCTGTGAAAGAAAGTCAGCAACGAATAGAGTCGGCATTGCATCAATATGGCTATAGGATACCTGGCAAAAGGGTGGTTGTAAATATGGCTCCTGCCGATATACGCAAGGAGGGTTCGGCCTACGACCTTACATTGGCAATAGGTATATTGGCAGCATCGGAACAGATAAAAGCCGACAATATAAGTGAATATATCATTATGGGCGAGCTGTCGCTCGATGGTAGTTTGCAGCCTATAAAGGGGGTATTGCCTATAGCAATAGAAGCTCGTAGCAAGGGTTTTAAAGGTATAATACTGCCGGCTGCTAATGCCAGAGAAGCCGCAATAGTGAACGACTTGGAGGTGTATGGTGCCGAAAATATAGGGCAGGTGATAGACTTCTTTGAAGGAAAACAGGCGTTGGAACGTACAGAGTTTGATACCCGTAAGGAGTTTTACGACAGCTTGAACGAGTATGAGTTTGATTTTTCGGATGTGAAGGGACAAGAGAATATTAAGCGGGCATTGGAGATAGCCGCTGCCGGTGGGCACAACGTGATTCTTATAGGACCTCCGGGTTCGGGCAAGAC
>JAGCLZ010000092.1 GCA_017646685.1 Bacteroidales bacterium
CAACGTTTTTCGTCAGCAACGATACCATCTATACAGAAAGTACGCAATGTGTCGAAACCGTTTCTCAATATTTCGATAGATTCGAATAAAGAGTAAACCATAACAGGTTCCATAACGTTCAATTCAAGTTGAGCGTTGTCAGCAGCTATAGTTATACAAGCGTCGTTACCAATAACTTTGTAGTTAATTTGGTTCATCACTTCAGGAATAACTGGGTTAACTTTACCTGGCATGATAGAAGAACCTGGTTGACGTTCTGGTAAGTGGATTTCATGTAAACCACAACGAGGACCAGAGCTCATCAAACGAAGGTCGTTGCATATTTTGTTAGTTCTGATGCTCAAACGTTTCAAAGCAGAAGAATATTGAACTAAGCAAACTGTAGAAGAAGTAGCTTCTATCAAGTTTTCAGCCAAAGTAATATCCCATCCTGTAATGTCGCGCAAAGCGTCGATACAATGTTTGCTATATCCTGGAAGAGAGCAAATACCAGTTCCGATAGCAGTAGCACCCATGTTAACTACTAGGAATTCTTGAGCAGCAGCTTTAAGGTTTTCAATTTCAAGACGAAGAGTAGCAGCAAAACCGCCAAAAGTTTGTCCTAATGTCATAGGAACAGCGTCTTGTAATTGAGTACGACCCATTTTAATGATGCGTTCGAATTCTTTAGCTTTCTTTTCTAAAGATTCAATCACCATTTCTATGTGACCGATGAATTCTAAGTGTTCCATGTACATAGCCATGTGGATACCACAAGGATAAGCATCGTTAGTAGATTGAGAACCGTTTACGTGGTCGTTAGGAGAGCAGAATTCATATTGTCCACGTTCTTTTCCCATTATTTCCAATGCACGGTTAGCTATAACTTCGTTAGCATTCATGTTAGTAGAAGTACCGGCACCACCTTGGATCATATCCACTGGGAAGTGTTCATGATGTTTACCTTCTAATAATTCATCACAAGCTTTTACGATAGCATCGCATTGTTCTTTAGTTACCATTCCAACTTTTTCGTTAGCTATAGCAGCAGCTTTCTTTGTGATAGCTAAACCTTTAATAAAACTTGGATAGTCACTTAATTTTGCTCCACTGATATGGAAGTTTTCCATACCACGTAATGTTTGTACTCCATAAAGAGCTTCAGCAGGAACTTCGCGTGGTCCCAATAAATCGCTTTCTATACGATAGTTTGCCATAATTTATAATTTATTTTTGTTTTTAATATTATTATTTATTCTGTGGACAACAACACTTTAATTCAAATACCTTTTTGTTTCGCACTAAAATGCAGCAGCCCTATTAAATTTCTAGTTTCGGTATTTTTTATCGAAAAATCGTTTGCAAAGATAGTTATTTTTTCTCATATATCAGCCATTTTCCTAAAAAAATATATTTACCATTTATTTATCAATATATTACATCATTTATTTATCGTTTTCTCGTTAGCATAATAGTCTATATTAAGCCTATTGTAAGAAGTTTTTTTGACATATTCGCAATCTACTATATTTCCACACAACCACAATACCGCTATATACCATGGCTACTTCAAAAAATTCCACATATCACTTGCAATTCTTTTTTAGTTACTTCAACAAAATGTTGTTCCATCATATTTCATCATTTGGTATCAAATTCTTTTATCATACATAACAGTTGGAAGTAATCAAAATCTAACTCACGAGGAAAATTTATTTACATCACGAGGGAATTTCATCTACATCACGAGGGAATTTTGAGACAGTATATCAGCAAAATTTGCATGGTATATCACCGCCATAACAACACCCTATCATGAAATGATTGGCAGTAGGGTCTAACATACCTGCGAAAATCTTGGTTCAACAGGATTGTTTTACTGCACTTCACTACACACGTACCTAAACGGCCTACATTAATTGCTAGTATGACATTGATTGATTTCGGTACAATTCATTTCAATAAAAAAACGTACATTTGCAAATTCTCCATCAATAAAAAGATAACATATAAATAATTATACATCAAAAATATACAGATGAAAGATTACATACAACATTTGGAAGAAAAAATAGGTTTTGGTCAGATACGAGAGATGGTGGCACAGGAATGTGTCAACACTATGGCATTGCGATTTGTGGAGCAAATGAGTTTTTCGAACAATTATAATGATATTGTATGTAATCTTGCCCAGACCGATGAGTTCAGGCAAATATTACTGATGGAGAACAACTTCCCATCGCAAGACTTTTTTGATTTGACTTCCGAACTTTCACGCCTGCGTACCATAGGTACTACTATTGATTTGCAGGCATTGTTTGATTTGAAATGCTCGTTAAGAACAGTGTTTGACTGTGTTCGTTTTTTTCAAACCACTGAAGATAGCAAGTATCCACGGCTGAAAGTTTTGGTTGAGAAGGTGGAATTGGATCCTTGGGTGCTTAAAGAATGTAACAGCATAATAGACGACAAAGGAAATATATACGACACTGCTTCGGAACTACTTGCCGATATTCGTCGCCAACAACATCGAAAACAAAACGATATAGACCGCCTTATAAGCAAAACCCTTGGCAGGGCCAAACAAGAAGGTTGGGCTCCTGAAAATGCCGAAGTTACTATCAGAAACGGCAGAGCGGTAATACCTATGCTGGATACCCATCGTAGGAAAATTAAGGGATTGATTATTGATGAATCGGCCACAAGACAAACTGCATATTTGGAACCATCGGAAGTGGTGGAACTAAACAACGACTTGCGCGAGTTGGAATTTGCCGAAAGACGTGAGATAGAACGTATTTTGCATCAATTTACCGATAATATACGCCCCATATTGCCACAATTACTTACTGCATATTGGGTGTTGGGTAAGATAGATTTTATACGTGCCAAAGCTCGCTTTGCTTTGCGAATAGATGCAGGTATGCCTATTGTAGACAACTGCCAAAAAATATATTGGTTTGATGCTCACCACCCACTTTTGTACCTAAACCTAAGCAAGCAGAATAAGGAAGTAGTGCCATTCGGTATAGAACTTAACGAAAACCAACGAATGGTGATAATATCGGGACCAAACTCGGGAGGCAAGTCGGTATGTCTCAAAGCAGTAGGTTTGTTGCAATATATGTTACAAACAGGGCTGCTTGTTCCGGTGAAAGAAACATCGGAGTTTGGTGTTTTCAACCGGCTGTTTATTGATATTGGCGACCAACAATCTATTGAAAATGACCTCAGCACTTATAGTTCACATCTTATGAACATGAAAACTCTGCTTGATGTGGCCGATGGCAAAACGCTGTTTTTGCTCGACGAACTGGGAGCCGGAACAGAACCCCGTATAGGCGGAGCTATAGCCGAAGCTATGGTGGAAATGCTTTATGAAAAAAACTCTTTTGGTGTGATAACCACCCACTACTCAAACCTAAAACTTATGGCCGACAAATATCCGGCTATAGCCAATGCTGCAATGCTTTTTGACACCGAGAGAATGAAACCACTCTACAAACTTGTTGTAAAACATCCTGGAAGTTCGTTTGCTTTTGAGATTGCAAAAAACATTGGATTGCCAAATGAAATACTTATTGCTGCCGAAAAGAAAGTAGGTACAGATATGTTGAATTTCGAACATCAACTACAACAAATAGAGGTTGAAAAACAAGAAATAGAAAAACAACGTACCGAACTATCTGTTGCAGATACTTTCTTGTCGGAAATGATCGAAAAGTATACACATCTGAACAATACGTTGGAGCTGAAAAAACACGAGATATTGTCAGCAGCACGCCAAAATGCAAAACAAATAATAGCTGATGCCAACAAAAAGATCGAGCACACAATAGCTGAAATAAAAACGGCTCAAGCCAAAAAAGAAGAAACTTTGGCTGCTCGCCAAAACCTACAACAAGAAGTTGCTAAAATAGAAACTGAACAAAAATCAGCCGACGAAAATGCTGCAAAAATCAGAAAATCAAAAAAACATAACCATACCACTACAAAAACCACAGAAGACAATGATATTATAAACAACAGCCCAATAGCTCTTGGCGACATAGTGAAGATTGACGACCAAGATACATACGGGCAAGTAGTGGAAATAAAAGGAAAGAAAGTAACAATAGAAAGCAATAGCATACGTATGCTGATACCTATTGATAGGCTGGTTAAAACAAAAAAGAAAGTGCTACCTACTGCCAAAGCTAAAGACACAAGTTATCGCTACCAATCAATCTACAACGACCTTAATGCCAAACGAGCAGCTTTTTCGCCAACCCTAGACCTAAGAGGCAAGCGAGGCGATGAGGCGATGCAACTATTGGAACACTACATTGACGAAGCTATGCTACTGAGCGAAAAAGAAATAAGAGTACTGCATGGTACGGGATATGGCATTTTGAAAGAAATGGTGCGTAGCTACCTCCGAAACCATAGAGAGGTAAAACGCTTTCATCCCGAGGTACTCGAACTTGGTGGCGAAGGAATAACTGTAATAGAGTTGAAATAACAACAACAAAATACTACAAAGGTAGAGATAAATTTAAGATTTGATTAGAAGATTTTAACAATGAAAACATTCTAAAAACAACTATTCTTTGACATAATAATAAAATCATATATCATTTGATAAAGAGATCTTTATTGGATTTGACAAATTATTTATGCCAAATTATTTTGTTTTTATTGGAAATAGTCATACCTTTGCACGCTCAAATGATATAGTTTTAACACACAAAAAAGACATGGAACAACAAAATAAAGTAAAAGCATGGTTTAGCCAATTGGTAGACCCAAACGAAAGAATATTTTCCAAGCAATGGTTTAAGTCATATGCACTTATAGTATTTGGCACACTGTTGTTTGTTATCGCTGATGTTATATTTGCCATGCCTTATCATTTGGCACCGGGTGGTGTGTATGGTTTGGCCAATGTGCTTACAGCTCTTACAGGCACCCCCCTTACCATATTCCTTATATCAATGGAAGTTCCATTGCTCATAATAGGAAGTATAATATTGGGACCCAAATTCGGAGTAAAAACAATAGTTTCCATAGTGTTAGGTTGGGTATTTACACACTTTATTGAAACTTATTGGGGATACGAACCTCTTATACATGTAGGCGAATTCCTTACTGCTGCACAAAATATGCCGTTAGATGCATTGCAAATAACTAACGAAGTACGCTACTTTATACCTGACTATTTGTTAAATACATTAGTAGCTGGTCTATTGTATGGCATCGGAATAGGTATGATTTTCAAATCGGGTGCTACTTCGGGTGGTAGTGACATTGTTTCGATGATTATCAACAAATATAGTGGTATATCATTAGGAACATTGGTAATTATCGTAGACTCTTGTATTGCACTTTCTACCTTATTTATCACACCAGATTTACGTTTACCAGCCTATTCGGTATTGCTTATCATTATAGAAGGTAAGATAATAGACATAGTAGTAGATGGTTTCAAAACATACAAGACCGTTCTTGTTATAACAGAAAATGTAGAAGAAGTAAGAAATGCTATTATCAACGACCTTAATCGTGGCGGCACATGCTTTGATGCAAAAGGTTTGTACAAAGGTGATGAACGCAAAATGATATACACAACAGTTTCGAAACGCGAGTTTGTTCAATTCAAAAAAGCAATATACAAACTTGACCCCAATGCTTTCATCAATGTTATGGATAGTAGCGAAGTTTTGGGAAAAGGTTTCAAACCTATTACAGCTGCATAGTTTACATGTTATTTGAATAATTGAGTTTTTATTGAAGAGAGGCTTCCCCAAAAGGAAGTCTTCTCTTTTTTTTGTTTGTTGTAATCTGAAGACACATTGATGGTATATCATCAATGCAGTGATGGTATACTGTAAATAGTTTTGCGATATACCGTAAATATGTTCAGTTATATCTTTAAAGGCAGAATATATAATTGCAAAAGAAAATCGATTTATGATAAAAGAAATGATTGATTTATTTCAATTGCATACTCTATTATACAACCACTAGCAATCATTGAGTAAAAAGATATTTTGCCTTTGGATAATTGAATAAAAATTAGTACTTTTGCAAAGAATTTCGAGATAGAAAAAAGATAAGAAAATATATCGTACTTACTCATTGTAAACAATATAGTATTCAAATGAAGAATGCAGTATTAATAATATATACAGGCGGAACCATAGGAATGGTTCAAGATGAGAAAGGAACATTGCATCCTTTTGAAATGAACCGAATATATGATGCACTACCATTGCTCAAACATGCCGCCTATCAGATAGATTCATGCCAGCTGAATCCCATCATAGATTCATCGAACATGAAACCCGAAGTATGGGAAAAAATAGCACAAGTAATAGAGAAAGAATATGACAACTATGATGGTTTTCTAGTACTTCATGGCACCGACACTATGGCTTATACAGCTTCGGCCCTTAGCTTTGCTTTCGAAAATCTGGGCAAACCTATAGTGCTTACGGGCTCGCAGTTGCCATTAGGAATGTTACGTTCAGATGGACGTGAAAACATTATATGCGCATTAGAAATAGCATCGGCACAAAAAATGCTTATACCCGAAGTATGTATCTTTTTCGAGAACAAACTGTATAGAGGCAATAGAAGCACCAAGGTAAGTGCTCAAAACTTCAATGCATTTTCGTCGTTCAACTATCCATCATTGGCTGTTGCAGGCATAGATATTTACTACAAAACCGATCTTATAGCACCCATTCCAAACAAACCAATGAAGGTGTATAAACAATTTGACGAAAATATAGCCATATTGCACCTCTTTCCTGGTATAACTAAGCAAGTTGTAAATTCGGTATTATCAATCGAAGGGCTCAAAGCAGTAATTATCTCAACATACGGATCCGGCAATGCACCTACAGAAGAATGGTTTTTAAAAGAATTGGAAAACGCTGTGGCAAAAGGCATAATAGTATACGACGTTACACAGTGTAAATCAGGTTCGGTAAACATAGGACGCTATGCTACAAGTTCTGACTTGGGACGCATAGGAGTAGTAAGCGGATATGATATAACGATCGAAGCCGCCGTAACAAAACTAATGTTCCTTTTAGGCAACTATAATGATAAAGCTACTATAACCAATTTATTAACTCAATCCCTAAGGGGTGAAATAACCTTGTAGGCATGACTGATTTTGAGAAACTAACTTCGAGTGTGGAAAAACAAACCATACTTATAGTTGGCGATGTGATGATAGACTCATACATTTGGGGCAATGTTGAGCGAATATCACCCGAAGCACCTGTTCCCATTGTGGCTGTCAATCGCAGAGAGAACAGATTGGGAGGTGCTGCCAATGTAGCGTTAAACATACAAGCCATGGGCGCAAAACCCATAATGTGTACAGTATTGGGAAATGATAAAAAAGCAAATGAATTTATTACCTTGATGAAGGATGCCAATATGGATACACAAGGAATAATAAAATCAGACAATAGAGTTACCACTGTAAAGTTCCGTATTTTGGGAAATAACGTTCAACTACTACGGGTTGATGAAGAGATAACAACACCTTTGCTTCCCAATGATGAAGACTGCCTAATAGAACAAGTAAAAAATATTTTGACAACAACAAAGGTTGATGCAATTATATTTCAGGATTACGACAAAGGTAACATAACCCCAAGAGTAATAGAACAAGTAGCAACTTTTGCCAAAGAGAAGAACATACCCACAACAGTAGATCCCAAGAAACGAAACTTTGCTAATTTCAAAAATGTTACACTTTTCAAACCCAACCTAAAAGAATTAAAAGAAGGGTTGAATATAGATATAAAAGATGTTGGAATAGATAATTTGAAATCTGCCGCCGACATATTGCACAATCAACAAAATATTGACATTGTATTTATTACCCTTTCTGAAAAAGGTGCATTTATATGTGATTATCGTTACGATGAAGCCAAAGCCATCCACATACCGGCACATTTGCGTAGCATATCAGATGTATCAGGTGCAGGTGATACTGTAATAAGCATAGCTACTCTATGTTTATCATTAGGCCTGGATATAGAAAGCATAATACGCTATTCCAATATGGCAGGTGGTATTGTGTGTGAAAGTGTGGGTGTTGTGCCTATTGATAAAAAACGTTTTTACAAAGAATTGGAAATATATAATTAGCAAATATGATGGAAACAAATATAAATAAAGAGAGTAGTAGCATTGCATCAATGTTTGACGGCATAGCCCACTCGTATGACAAAGTGAATCATATACTTTCGTTTAATATGGATAAACGATGGCGAAAACGATTGATTAAATACCTTCCCAAAAAACATTCCATCAAAATATTAGATGTTGCAACCGGCACAGGTGATTTGGCAATAATGATGGCAAAAAACTGCAAAGGTGCCAAAATAAGGGCTATAGATATATCCGAAAATATGCTTGAGATAGCAAAAGAGAAAGCATATAAGGCCAAAGTTGATGATAAAATATTGTTTCAAAAAGCCAATGTAGAATCATTGCCTTTTGATGATAATACATTTGAATATTGCACAATATCGTTTGGAATAAGAAACTTTGAGAATATCAACAAGTCTCTTACCGAAATTTATCGCTGTTTGAAACCCGGTGGCAAGTTATTTATATTAGAATTTGGCAATAAACCTACATCAAAATTTGTACAGTTTTTCTATAAAATATATTCAAAGATATGGATACCATTTATTGGAGGTATAATATCACACAACACATCAGCCTATAAATATTTACCCGTATCAATAAGCGAATTTGTTCACCGAAGAGAACTTAGCCGACAACTAAAACACATTGGTTTTGGGGCTGTAAACTACAAAAAACTAACCAACGGAATTGTTATATTTTACGAAGGAGTAAAACTATAAAACTTTTAAATCCAAGTATAATAATTATTATAGTCTCGTATACAAATATTAAACTTATTATTAGCAGAAAACAACTAATTTATTTCTAACTAATTTTGGAATTATATGAGATAAAAATTATATTTACGAAAGAATAAAAATACAAATTTCTAAATTAATAATACACAAAATGAACACATTATTAAAAACAGTTTTAGTTATGACTGCATTTGCTGTAAGTCCTGCTTTTGGGCAGAAAGATAATCCACTTCTTGGAGAGTGGAAAACGCCACATCAAACACCTCCATTTGCCGAGATAAAAACAGAACATTACCGTCCGGCTGTAGAAAAAGGAATGGATGAAGCACGTAAAAACATCGATGCAATAACATCATCAAAAGAAAAACCTACTTTCGAAAACACTATACTTGCATTGGAAAAATCCTCGGCATTGCTTGATAAAGTTACATCAATATTGTTCAATATGAACGAAAGCAATACCAATGGTGATTTGCAAAAGATTGTATTGGAAATATCACCAAAACTTACTAGTTTTTCGAATAATATTTACATGAACGAAAAATTATTCGAAAGAGTAAAAGCTGTTTATGAAGGAGAAGAAATGAAATCTCTATCCAACGAGCAAAAAATGTTGGTTGATAAAACTTACCGTGCTTTCTTGCGTACAGGTGCCACATTGGATAAGGATGCAAAAAAACAATATAAAGCCAACGCTGAAGAATTGTCTAAATTGTCGCAAAAATTCAAACAAAACGTATTGGCCGACAATAACAACTATTTCATGCACATCACTGATAAAGAAGAACTAAAGGGATTACCTCAAAATGCTATCAATAGTGCTGCCGAAGAAGCAAAAAAACGCAACCTTGAAGGCTGGGTTATAACTTTGGACTATCCAAGTTATGGACCTTTTATGCAGTATGCCGATAATCGTGCCAGACGTCAAGAACTATGGACTGCATACAACAGTAAAGGAAACAGAGATAACGAAAACAACAACAACGAAATAATAAAACAAATAGCCAATTTGCGTTTGCAACAAGCTAACATATTGGGATATAAAACATATGCCGACTATGTACTAAGCGAAAGAATGGCAGAGTCTACTTCAAACGTAGAGAATTTTTTGAACGAACTATTGCAAAGTGCTATGCCCATTGCCAAGGCTGATGTGATAAACGTAAATGAATATGCCAAAAATAATGGAGCCGATTTTGATATTCAACGTTGGGATTACTCCTATTATTCCGAAAAACTAAAGGAAGCTAAATATGCTTTCAACGGTGAAATGCTACGCCCATATTTTCAGTTAGATAAAGTACGTGACGGTATATTCAAACTTTATGAAATGCTTTACGGTCTTACTTTTAAAGAAAACAATAAAATACAAATATATCATCCTGATGTAAAAGCCTATGAAGTATTTGATGGAAATCGTTTTATGGGTGTACTTTATTTGGATATGTATCCAAGAGCTTCGAAACGTGGAGGTGCATGGAAAACATCTTTCCGTGGCCAATATCGTGAAAATGGAGTAGATACTCGTCCGTTGATACAAGTGGTATGCAACTTCTCAAAACCTGTTGGAGATACACCTTCGTTACTTTCGTTTGACGAAGTAGAAACATTTCTACATGAAACAGGACACGCAATACATGGAATGCTTTCAGATGTAACCCACGAAAGCCTCTCGGGAACAGCTACTTATAGAGACTTTGTAGAACTTCCATCTCAGATAATGGAAAACTGGGCTACAGAACCGGAATTTTTGAAACTTTTTGCTTATCATTATCAAACCAATGAACCTCTACCTGTTGAATATATAGAAAAATTGAAACAAAGTGAAAATTTCAATTCGGGATACTACTGTGTACGCCAGCTAAGCCTTGGACTTACAGATATGGCCTATCATACCATAACAGCTCCTACAACCAAATCAGCTGAAGATATTGAACGCCAGGCAATGGCTCCAACCGAACTACTACCGGAAGTAAACGGTACTACCACTAGTACTTCATTCTCTCATATATTTGCAGGTGGTTATGCTGTGGGATATTACGGATATAAATGGGCTGAAGTATTGGATGCCGATGCTTTCTCAAAATTCAAAGATAACGGTATTTTTGACAAAACTACTGCCGAAAAATTCAGAAAAGAAATACTTTCGAGAGGTGGAACAGAACACCCTGCTGTATTGTTCCGCAACTTTATGGGTCGCGAACCTAACAATGAAGCTTTGCTTATAAGAAGTGGATTTATCAAAAAAATAGAAAGATAATAATCAAACCATAATAGTTCTAAAATCAAGACTTATTGAAATAACCAATAGGTTTGGATTTTAGAACTATTTATTTTTCATTTACTAGGTTTTTGTAACAAAAATATTCTACCAAACAATGAATATATACAAGCTGGATAACAACAACCATTTTCCCGAAGATCTTATAGCTACAATAGGAATGTTTGACGGGGTTCACAT
This sequence comes from Bacteroidales bacterium, assembly GCA_017646685.1. Taxonomy (GTDB): domain Bacteria; phylum Bacteroidota; class Bacteroidia; order Bacteroidales; family P3; genus HGM05376. Next base: position 11,335 of record JAGCLZ010000092.1, read on the forward strand.
GGGCCATAAAAAAATACTTTCTTTTCTGAAAGCGAAAGCCACAGAATTAAACCTCCGTCCTATAGTGATTACTTTCAACAAACATCCACGACATGTGTTGAAAAATGATGCTGATACCTTCAAGCTACTCAACACCGAAGAAGAACGCTACCAGTTATTGGAAAATTATGGTATAAACGATGTGGTAGAAATAGATTTCACACCCGAAATAGCCTCACTTTCCACTTACGATTTTTCCAAGCGCTACCTATTGGAACTACTAAACATCAAGGGCTTGGTTCTGGGATATGACAATATGTTTGGTAATAAAAAAATCAATGATTTTCAACGAATATACGAACTTGGGAAAAACTATAATTTCACCATTTTCGAAGCATCGTCATATATCTACAACGACATTCATGTAAGTTCCACACAGATAAGAAATGCATTGAATGCAGGAAAGATAGAACTGGTAAACGCTATGTTGGGATACTACTATTTTGCTAATGGCTGTATAATAAAAGGCCGTCAGATAGGTAGAACCATAGGGTTTCCTACTGCAAACATAGAGCTGTCGGACCATTTGAAAATGTTGCCAAAAGAAGGGGTGTATGCTACTATAATAACATTAAACGGCAACAGCTACATAGGTATGGCCAATATAGGTACCCAACCTACTTTTGAATCGTATAAAACAACTTTTGAGATACACATACTCAACTTTAACGGCGATATTTATGGCCAAAGCATAGAGGTGAAATTCATAAAGCATATACGTGACATACAAAAGTTTGACAATGCACAATCACTTATGGAACAATTGGAAAAAGATAGGGAACAATGCCTGGAAATAATAGACAAAATAACCATTGAATAACATTAAATATGCACATAAAACACATAATTGGCATACTGCTACTACTACCTACCACAATACTACTTGCACAACAAGAGCATATCTACACATCTCTCGAGAATATAGAGCAACCCGATAGTGTGTTTATATTGTCACTTTCAAAGAATAGGCTCGACACTTTCCCTACTCAGATTTTAGAGTTTCGCAACTTGCGTGAACTTGATTTGAGCAAAAACAAACTACATAATATTCCGCCTCAAATAGGCAAACTTTCAAACTTGGAAGTACTGAATTTGGACAGAAACAAAATCGACTCTTTACCTCAAGAGATTGGACAACTACATAAGCTTAGATATTTAAAACTTAGCCGAAACCGTTTATACTACCTTCCTAGCAGCATTGCCAACCTTTACAATTTGAAAGAACTTATATTATGGTCCAACGGCATAAAGTATTTTCCCGAAAGTTTCAGAAAACTTAATACTACCATCAAAGTTATAGACCTTAGAGATAATCCTATGATGCTTTACGACGATCAACAGGCCATAAAAGAAATGCTTCCAACACCAACCATAAAAATGGACAATGTATGCAATTGCCAATAATATATACAATTGCACAAAACAATTTTATAAGACTCCTTTAATAGAATTTCTACAATATATTCATTATCTCCCTCAAATTCTTCACCTCGAAAGAGGGTTGTAATTCTTGTTTTATAGCTTCGGGATTGTAATATATTTGGTCTATTCCTGCATTTCTTGCTCCTACAATATCTACAGCAAAATCATCACCAATCATCAAACATTCATTGCCCGAGACACCAAGATCTGCAAGTATGGCATCAAATATTTTTCTGTTGGGTTTCTGATAGCCTATATCTTCAGATAGATAAACTTTCTTGAAATAACTATCTATATTCGAAGTTTTAATCTTTTCGTTTTGCACCTCCTTAAATCCGTTTGATACTATATACATAGGATAGCCTTTGGCTTGGAGGTAATCCAACAATTGCCTGGCACCATCAACCAATCCTGTCTTTTTGGGGCCTTCCAACACATAAAAATCGCCCAACTTACGCGACAAATCGCTACAATCTACTACTCCAAAATACTCCAATGTAAGTGAAAACCGCTTTACATAAAGCACTTCTTTCAGTAATGTACCTTGCCTATACATATCCCACAACACGGCATTGATGGCCTTGTATTGCAAATAAAACTCATCAAATGAGGCATTGCACAACTTCCCTAGTTCAAAAGTCTCGTACATTTCCCTGAATGTTTGAAAACTGTTGGCTTGAAAATCCCACAATGTACGGTCGAGATCAAATAAGATGTATTTATATTTCATTACTCTAAAATAAAAAAAAGCAAGAAAAAAGAGCCATGCAAATACTTTCATGACTCTCTTTTTCTTCTTTCTGCTTAATTATTGTTTTTTGCAAACTATTTAGCTGCTTCAGCAGCAGCTGCAGCAGCTCTTGTAGATTTGATGAAAACAACAACACTGCTCTTTACGTCCAACAATTCAAAGTTGTTTGTTTCAACTTCTTGAACCTTTATACCTTGCAATAGATCCAAGTTGGTGATATCCAAAACAATTTTTTCAGGCATGTTGGCAGGCAAAGCTTTTACCTTCAAACGTTTGATTTTCAAAACAGCTTTACCACCCTTCATAACACCTACAGATGTACCTGTCAAGTATACAGGTATAGACATTATGATTGGCTTGTCGTCGCTTAGTTCATAGAAGTCAGCGTGCATGATATTGTCAGTTACTGGGTGGTATTCAATGTCTTTCAACATAGCCATTCTTTTTTCACCATTAATGGTTAGCTCTATATAAGCTGCATCAGGTGAAAATACCAAAGGTTTGAATTCCACTTGAGGAACTGAGAACAATACTTGTTCTGTTTTGCCATACATAACGCATGGTACTCTGTCTTGACGACGCAATGCTTTAGCATCCTTTTTCCCTACGTTCTCGCGAAGAGAACCACTCATCGATACTATTTTCATTTTTCTTTGTATTTAGTTTGTTAAACAATGTATTTATATTTATTCTAAAATAAGAATCTCTTTTTTAAAAGCCCAATTATAATCTTTCTATTATACCTTTGTGATGTATTGTTGTTTCATACAAATCGTTGATAGATTCGTAATTTACAATTCGACGAATAGCTTCGGCCAACAACCAATCTGTCGAAAGCACATGTATTTTTTCCGATTCTCTCTTCAAAGGAATAGTGTCGCTTACCACCAGTTCTTCCAAGCAAGAATCTTCTATTTTTTCTATTGCATTGCCACTCAATACCGGGTGAGTAATCATTGCTCTTACTGTTTTTGCACCATTTTCTTTTATCAGCTGAGCAGCTTTTACCATAGTGCTACCTGTATCTATAATATCGTCCAACAATATTACATGCTTGTCCTTTACATCACCTATCAGCTTCATAATGCCTATCTCATTAGGCTTGTTACGTTGCTTGTAACATATCACAAAGCTGTTGCCCAATGTTTTTGCATACATACCAGCTCTTCTGGAGCCACCCAAGTCGGGCGAAGCAAACAATATATCCTCTGTAGGAATATCCAACGAGCGGATATAAGGCATAAACAACGACGAACCGAACAAATGGTCCAAAGGCACTTTAAAGAAACCTTGAATTTGGTCGGCATGCAAATCCATAGTGATAATTCTATCCACTCCTGCTGCTTGAAGCATATCGGCTATCAAACGAGCTGTAAGAGGAATGTGCGGTTTATCCTTACGGTCTTGACGAGCGAAGCCATAATAGGGTATCACTGCCACTACTTGCAAAGCCGAAGCTCTCTTGGCTGCATCTATCATCATAAGCAGCTCAAATAGGTTATCTGTCGGAGGTATAGTGCTTTGCACGATAAATACCTTTCTTCCGCGAATTGTTTGCTCAAAAGATGGTTGAAATTCGCCATCGGCATACTGAAATACCACCGAATTTCCCAATTCGCTACCATATTTTTCGGCTACCTTGCGTGCTAAATTTTCTGTGGCACGTCCCGAAAATATACATACTTGATCCTTAGTGTCTAACTGCATTTTATTTTGATTTTTGACTTTGCAAAATTACTACTTTTTTTTCATTCTACGAAAAAAAAATCACTTTTTATTTGGTCAGTTCAAAAAATGTTCGTAATTTTGCAATCGCAAATGAGGCAAGAGACAGCCTAAAAATGATGCCCAGGTGGCGGAATTGGTAGACGCGTTGGTCTCAAAAACCAATGAGGTTACACTCGTGCCGGTTCGATCCCGGCCCCGGGTACTACAAAAGGAATTTCAGTAAAAACTGATATTCCTTTTTCTTTTTATCTACTTTCTATCAATGCTTTAACCACAAATTCCCCCTACCCTTATTATCTTTCACATTGTCCGGTATAATTCAATCCGTAGGAAAATAACGAAATAATAACCCAAAAGCGGGCTGACTAAAGAGAACAATATCACCAAAAATTATTCATCAAAAAATGTATTTAAACAATGATAAAAAAAAGACTTTTCATACTCTATTTTGAGAAAAAAGCATAGCAAAAACAGAAAAAAACAAATTATATTCCACACATTCTTGCAACACATACTTGACAATTCTCTAAAAAAAATACCTTTGAGTACGTCTGAAGTGTAAAATACAAAGAAAGTTTTTAATTACTAAATAAAAAATATTCGTTTAGTAATTAAGAACAGAAAAACAACTCCTCCGGCAGAGATAACACTTTTTCTCCGATCCACACAAAATACAAATTCCTTACTATTTCTTCGATAGAAAAAATATTTTTAAAAGCCACTTTTTACCGGAATATTTCATTTCATATTGAAACTTATCACAGCCTTCCCCTCCCCAAACTACCACACTTAGCCATCAAAACCA
>JAGCLZ010000009.1 GCA_017646685.1 Bacteroidales bacterium
TTGATACACAGTTATTCCATATGTTTCATCGAGATACTCGCTCATCATAGGTATGTCATACTCTATCTTTTCCCTTCCTTGTTTTCTAGCAATAAACTGTGGTATGTATTGCATAGGACCAGGACGATACAATGCATTCATGGCTATAAGATCCTCAAATCTCGTAGGTTTAAGATCCCTCAAATGGGCTTGCATACCCTCTGATTCAAATTGGAATGTTCCTATCGTAGCTCCTTTTTGATATAACTCGTAGGTAAGTTCATCATCGAGGGGTATACTATCCATATCCAAATCTATTCCATGCCTCTTCTTAATATTTTCACAAGCCGTCTTTATTATCGATAATGTCTTCAAACCCAAGAAGTCCATCTTCAACATACCCACCGATTCTATAAGTTTCCCTTCAAATTGTGTAACCATAAGATCGGAATCCTTTGCCGATGCCAAAGGAACAAAATTGGATATATCCTGAGGGCCAATTATTACTCCGCAAGCATGTACCCCTGTATTTCGTATGGAACCTTCCAACTGTACTGCATATTGCAACACTTTTTTTTCCAATTCGGTACCGTTATCTCTTAGTTCTCTAAGCTCCGGTACTTCTTCGAAAGCTTTCTTCAGTGTTGTCCCGGGTTTTTCAGGTACAAGTTTCGCTAGATAATTAGATGTTTGAAGATCCAAATTCATCACACGAGCCACATCCTTTATTGCCGACTTGGCAGCCATGGCTCCAAAAGTTACAATCTGTGCCACATGGTCGGCACCATATTTATCCATTACATATTGTAGAGCTTTCTCTCGTCCCTCGTCATCAAAATCGACATCAATATCGGGCATACTTATACGCTCGGGATTCAAAAAACGCTCAAACAGCAACTTGTATTTAACCGGGTCTATATTAGTTATACCAATACAATAGGCTATAACCGATCCGGCTGCAGAACCACGCCCCGGACCTATTATAACGCCAAGTTCGTTTCTAGATACATTAATAAAATCTTGCACAATAAGAAAATATCCCGGGAAACCCATTTTTTCTATCGTATCCAATTCAAATTGGATACGTTCACGTACCTCATCGGTCATATCGGGATAACGTTTGGCTGCGCCTTCCCATGTTATATGCGTAAGATACTGCATTTCGTCAAATCCATCAGGCAAGGGATATTTTGGCAACACAATACTGCGTTCCAACTCAAAATGTTCTATCTTCGCCACTATCTCTTGTGTGTTGGTTATAGCTTCCGGACATTCGGGAAACAATGCCATCATCTCCTCTTCGCTCTTGACATATTCCTGTCCGGTATATGCCATACTCGTATATTCATCAAACTTTTTGCCGGTATTAACACACAACAATATTTTATGCGCCGTATAATCGTCCTTATAAACAAAGTGTGTATCGTTTGTGGCTATAAGTTTTACGTTATGTTTTTTAGATAGTTCTATCAATGACTTATTAACTATCGTCTGCTCCTCATGACCATGATTCTGCATCTCCAAATAATAGTCGTCGCCAAACATGGATTTAAACTCTTCTATTATTTCAGAAGCAGCATCTAAACCCTTGTTTAATATAGCCTGAGGCAATTCCCCTCCCAAACATGCCGAACAACATATCAAGCCTTCGGTATATTGCCGTAGCAATTCCTTGTCTATACGTGGAGTGTAGTAGTAATTCTCTTTCAAGAAACCCATCGAACAAAGCTTGATAAGATTACTGTAGCCTTTCTCGTTCTTGGCCAATAATATTAGGTGGTATCCGCTTCGGCTTTCGTTTCCTACCTTGTTATGTCTATCTTCGGCAACATACATCTCACATCCCAATATTGGCTTGATACCAACCTTTTTGGCTGTATTGAAAAATTCTAATACCCCATACATATTGCCATGATCGGTTATAGCTAACGAGTCCATACCAAGCTCTTTTACTCGCTCAAGCATCACTTTGATATTTGCAGCTCCATCTAATATGGAATATTGGGTGTGTACGTGTAAATGTGTGAAATTAGACATAATGACTTTCTTTTTATTTGATATAATATTTTTGCAAAACTACATCTTTTTATTCAATCGGCAAAGTATTTCGGTGTATTTTTCTCCTCAAGTTATACACAATATATAGATTGAGAGACGTACTTACGTGCGCCTCTCAATCTACCATCTATGATATTTACATCGGTCTTATACCGACTATATCCTTGTTACCGACTCCATGCCTTCCAAATTTCTAATTTTCTCTATTAGTCCATTTAAACTTTCGGTATCGTTGACATACACCATTATTATTCCGTTGCCTATTCCCTGGCTTGTTTCGAGTGTTATGCCGCGTATGTTCAAATCCATCTCTTGCGATATTATACGAGTAAGGTCTTGTAGCAATCCTTTTCTGTCTATTGCCACCATCTGAATACCTGTAAGGAATGATACCGGCTCACCCTTACGCCATTTGGCTTTCACCACATGGTTTTCGTGAGTAGCCAATAGGTCCATTGCCTTCTGGCATGTGGTCCGATGCACCACTATTTTGTCGCCTTCAATAAAGCCTACCACATCATCACCTTGTATAGGCTTGCAGCAGTCGGCTATCACTATATCATAATTCTCGTATTTACCGTCGAGCAATATATTCCCGATATTTTTTTGAAACTTCTCTGTCATATCGGTTTCCATATTCGACTCTTTGCCTTGTTGGCTATGGGGGTTGAAGAGATACTTGAACGGCGATGCCAGCATAAGCCATGGCAGCTTTTTGGCCCTAACCTCTTTGCCAAAACACCTCCTTACCTCTTTCTCGCCTAGCTGTTCTTTTGCCACCATGTAAAAGAGGTCCAAATCGGTACGTATGCCTAGTGCCACCCTCAGGTCGCCAAGTATTGATGCCGAGAGCTCGTAGTTCAAATCGTTCAATATCTTTTCCAATTTGTTTTTACCCTCAATCTCAAACTTACGCTTTTGTATTCTGAAGTATTTCTTTATCTCGTCTTTGGCTCTTTGCGTTTTTACAATATCCAGCCAATGTTCTTCGGGCGACACCCTTCGCGACGATATTATCTGCACCTGCTCTCCACTTTTAAGCACATGTTTGTTCGACACAACTTGTGAATTTACTTTGGCTCCCATACATGACAAGCCCAACTGAGTATGTATGGCAAAAGCAAAGTCCAATACTGTAGAGCCGGCCGGCAGTGTTACCATCTTGCCCTTGGGGGTAAACAAATATATCTCCTTTGTATACAAACTTTGCTTGAAGTAATCGACAAAGTCGAGGGCATTATTTTCGGTATTTTCCAATATTTCTCTTATTTGCGACAGCCAGTTGTCGGCCACATTGCTTTGCACCTCGTCTTTAGACAAGCCTTCTTTATATAAGAAATGTGCTGCCATACCTCTTTCGGCTATTATATCCATACGCTTGCTGCGTATTTGCACCTCCACCCATCGACCCGACGGAGTCATCACCGTTGTATGTATAGATTCGTAGCCATTGGCTTTGGGCACCGTTATCCAATCGCGAAAACGCTCGGGATTGGGATGATAGAGCGAGGTTATAAGCGAATATATCTTGAAGCACTCTTCTTTTTCCACCTCTTGCGGAACATCTATTATTATACGTATGGCAAAAATGTCGTATATCTCTTCAAAGTCAACACGCTTTTTCTCCATCTTACGCCAGATGGAATAAATGGATTTCACCCTTCCATTTAGCACATAGTTATATCCCCTTTTGTCGAGGAGCTCGCGTATGGAGCGGCTAAAGTCGTCAATAAAGTTTTTGCGGTCGCCTTGGGTCGACTCTATCAGCTCTTTTATTCTGTTGTATGCTTGCGGGTTTGTATACTTCAGCACCAGCTCTTCCAGCTCTGTCTTGATGCTGTAAAGTCCCAACCTATGGGCTATGGGAATATACAAGTATTGTGTTTCGGACGATATTATCAACTTTTTTGATTCCGACATCGAATCCAATGTCCGCATGTTGTGCAAACGGTCGCAGAGCTTAAGGAATATCACATAAACATCGTCGGCCATAGCCAAAAGTATCTTCTTGAAATTTTCGGCCTGTATAGAATTTGTTTGTGTGTCGAAGATGTTGTCTATCTTTGTCAAACCATCTATAATACGCGCTACCCTGTCGCCAAATATTACTCGCAAGTCGTCAAGCGTTGTATCGGTATCTTCCACCACATCATGTAGCAACGCACATACTATACCGGTAGCACCCAGCCCTATCTCCTTTACAGCTATTATAGCCACACTAAGGGGGTGGAAAATAAAGGGCTCGCCCGACCTGCGCCGCATATTGGCATGGGCATTTTTGGCTATAGAAAATGCACGGTAAATGGTGCTTTCTTCCTGCGAGGTAATAAGATTCTTTTTCTTACAGAGCAATATAAGTTCACTGTATTTACCTTGTATATCTCTTTCTTCCTGCTCTTTATCTATTGCATACATAGTATCTGCTTGTTTTAATAAAACTTGTTTTCATCACCAAAATTACTTACAAATATCGTAGTTTCAGTTCTTTTATTGTGCCGATAACAGAAAATTGATTTGCCTGCAATGCTTTTTCCATCTTTTTGCTGCCTGCCGTTGGTTTGTTTGAAAAACATTTTTTGAACGCCAAAGGTAAAACATTCAAAAAGAGAATAATTTCAATCTCGTTTTATAAGTCCGGGCACGTTTTCGGGCCGAAAACCGGAAATATTATTCTATATATCAGCATATTGAAAATTAATTTATGTTTTTCTTTGTTATATCGAAATATTAGTTTATTTTTGCAATTCGAAATAAAAATTTCGTAAGAGTGAACCGCAAAGTTCGATTGAAATATTGAAAGGATGAACACCGGTCGAGGGCAGGTTTTGAGGTTAAAAACCGCGGTGTTCGGAAAAGGTAGTTGCCGACGTTCGGAAACCATGGTGGTCGATGTTCGGAAAGGGTGGTGAACGACGTTCGGCAGGGCAAACGCACCACTTCAAATTAGATAATATAGAATAAAATAAATAGAATCTCGTTAGATATAAAACTAATTGAGAGTATATGGATATATCAATAATAATAAACAAAATTGAGGACCCAAGAAGGGAGCATGGAAA
>JAGCLZ010000093.1 GCA_017646685.1 Bacteroidales bacterium
ATCAATTCTTTTTTTATTTTTACAGTACATACTATATATATTATTATACATACTATATATATATTTCTACTATTATATACAAACAAGACAACAAGACAACGAGTTACTTGTAGACTCTAAGACTTGTAGACTTAAAAAACAATACCGCTAACCTCGCTAACCTCCGTTAACCGTTAACCTCTACACGACTTTTTTCACAAAAAACGCCCTTACAAATGCAGTTAGGGCGAATGCGAAATGCCCCTACGGGTACGCACAAAAAAAAAGAAAAAAATTTCCTCTTTTTCGTCAACTTTTCGTCTTTTTCAAAAGTCGAGACTATTTATATATAAGAGCGATGAGACAACGAGACTTGTAGACTCTAAGACTTGTGGACTCAAAGCTTAAATAATAATCAAATAAATATCAAAGCATTATGAGTAAAATAATTTTAAAAAGTCAAGAACAAAATGTCAACTACCTAAAAACGGGTGAGGTAAAAAGTGGGTATGTTCTACGCCCTGTACGCTACAGCACAATAGATAGTGCTGATATAGTGGAAAGTGTAGCCAAAAACAGCTATGTACCAAGGGCATTTGTAAGTGCAGCACTTATAGGTATAACCGAGGCTATGGAAAATTATCTCCTAAACGGGCATAGCATTCAGTTGGAGAACTTTGGAACTTTCAGTTTAAGCTGCGAAGGTTCGGTGGCACCCACAGCCGAAACTGCAGGTATGGAACAGTTCAAGGCATTGCACCTAAACTTCCGCCCCTCTACTGTGCTGAAAGCAAAAATCGATGCTGTAGACCTTGAGATGGATGGGGTATACCGCTGCTTGGATTTGACTGCCCAAGACAAGGTGTATCAAAAAATAAACACCGCTGCAGGCTCCGAGTCCTTACCCGACGATGATAACGGCAATAACCAAGGTGGTGGTGGCGACGACCTTGTAGGATAGTCTAAAAAACAAAAAAAAAGCTTGCAATATAAATGCAAGCCTTACCCTAAAAGGGTCACAAAACAATTTCAGCTGTTTGTTGGAACAGTTATAATATATAACGTCGATATGGTTGTTTTATTGTACAGAACAAAAAAAATATATTTATATGCATACACAAATTGCATGTTATTAGTTATAGTTTTATGTTCAACACTCCAGTGAAGGGGTTTGAAAAAAACCTTCAATTCTCGGTATCGCAAAAATGGTACCGAGTTTTTTTGGTATATATTCGATGGGTTAACGGGTTAACGGGGTTAGCGAGGTTAGCGGTATATATTTTTTTTTTGAAGTACAATAAAAAAAGGATGTCCCAAATAGCACGAAAGGACATCCTTTAATAATTTAATTATGAGGGTATATTAATGCATAATTAAATCCATAAGCATATAGGTACCTGCACCTGCAAAGTATCCCAAAAGGGCATAAGGTGTGATTTTTTTCAAGTACCAAATAAAGTCAATCTTTTCCATACCCATAGCAGTAACGCCTGCTGCCGAACCTATTATAAGTATACTGCCGCCCGTACCTGCACAGTAGGCTAGGAATATCCAGAAGGGGTTATCTAGTGGGAAGTCGTACATACCCATGGCTCCTGCCACAAGCGGAATGTTGTCCACAATAGATGATAGTACACCTATTACAACGTCTATTATCAAGAAGTTGCCCTCGAAAGCGGTGTCCAAACCACCTGCAAGCAGCGACAAGTGTCCTGCCGATTGCAATCCTGCCACTGCCAAAAGTATACCAAGGAAGAAAAGTATACTCGGGGTATCGATACGTGAAATAACCGATGCGATGTGCAAATCCTTGTTATGTTCGGTTTCCTTGCGGTGGATAATTTCGGTGATAATCCATAGCACACCCAATCCAAGCAATACGCCCATATAAGGTTTCATGTGTGTAAGGGTTTTAAATACGGGCACAAACAACAATGCTGCAATACCTACGCAGAACACAAGAGTGCTTTGCCACGAAGGAATATTAGATTTTTTGGCGGCTTCTATTTCAGGCAAAGTAGCACCGTTCTTTTTCATTACAAATGATGTAACGATAAGCGGAACGATAAGAGATACAAGGCTTGGCAAGAAGGTTTGCATAATAACTTCGCTTGCCGAGATGCGGTTTCCTATCCAAAGCATAATGGTGGTAACGTCGCCAATAGGGCTCCACACACCACCTGCATTGGCTGCTACCACTATGATACCTGCAAAGAACCAACGGTCTTTCTTGTCGGTAACCAACTTACGCAAAAGCGAAATCATCACTATAGTGGTTGTAAGGTTGTCCAACACTGCCGATAGGAAGAAGGTGATAAGACCCAACATCCATAATAGTTTCACGCTGTTGCGAGTTTTGATAAGGTCGGTAATGATGCGGAAACCATGGTGGCGGTCAATAACTTCTACGATAGTCATTGCACCAATCAGGAAGAACAATGTTTCGGCTATTTCACCTAAATGCTCAAACATTTCGTGGTTGACGATAAAGTCGATAAAAGGATGAGCCGAATCGGGGTGAGCAGCTTTAAAAGCGTTGAAAGCATCAACCCCTGTGATTTGATAAATGTCGGGACCACCTAAAAGGTAGAGAGTCCATACTACCACGCCAAGAACAAGGGCAGTAGCTGTTTTGTTTACTTTCAAAGGATGTTCAAGTGCTATGCAGATGTATCCTAATATAAAAACTGTAAGAATGATGTAAAACATAACTTAATTATTTTTGATTAATAAATTCAAGTATGTTGCGAGCTTCGCCTCCTCGCACTACCACCACCGCCGATGCAGGTTCGAAGAAATGTGGAACGTATTCCAATAGTTGAAGAACAACTATTTCGCCATCTTCGGCTGCATATACATGTAGCATATTGTTGCTACTGTTTTCTTTGTCCATGGTTTTAATCTTCGAAAAATCGTTGCTTTCTATACATTTGTCCATCTTCAGGCGGTCATTGGCATTGATGTATATCTTATGTGGTTTCAGTTTCTTTTGGGTTGGGGCATATATGTAGTCCACAGCATCTTTTTGGCATACAAGCACTAGCTTGATAAGGCCGCATACAGCTATTATTGCACCTATGCTCAAAACGGTCATTCCCAATATATCGCTACCTATTATTTTGGTTGAACCCAAAACGGCAAGGGCAACGCCTACAACTGTAAGACCTATAGCTGCAACAGGACTTTTCTTTTGCGAAACAATGTCGTATTCCGACATACTCTTTATCTTATTCTCTATTTTTCCAAAATCTTCCATATCAATAAAATAATCAAAATATTAAATCACTATCCGAGGGCATAAAACTATTTCGTCATCCCCCGATTATTTATTTTAGTTGTTATGTTTCGGTATCGTTTTTTTTGATAATTAGCTACATACAACAATATCGGTAAGAGGTTTACCATTGTCAAATGCTTGTACAGCCATTACGCTGTCGTCGTCATTAGAATATTTGATTACCACAACTTGGGGTACTATACCTTTAGGATATTTTTCTAATGCCTTGATGTCTTTTTCGCTGATATGTTTCTTTATGCTTTCGGCGTTTGAAGAAGAGAAATAGATTTCTTCGCGATACAAACGTTGGCGAGTGGGTTTGTGATAAGGGGCATGGCAATCGCCAAAGGTGTAGTAGCAAAGTATTGTTCCTACCGAGAATATGCCTATAAATATAAATCCCAAAGCTATTGCCGACCAAGCAGGGTCTTGAGCTATGGTTTCGTAGCTCATATAAAGCCATGCTGCTACTGCTCCCACTGCTGTAAATATGAATGCCAAGGGAATATGGTCGTAGCGTTTTACTATTTCGTCGCAAGTTGTATAAATGTGTTTATCTATGTTTTTCAAGTTATTTTCCATTTGTTTTAATGTATTTGACTGTTTATTAATAATATAAATTATAAATTTGATTACTGCCGATATATGCAACATCGGCATTGGTCATACAGGTATAACCAAATAATGCACTAGGCAAATCCATTCTTTTCTATGGATGCCTACGCAACAAAAACCTAAAATATATGGAAAATTTATATCCTGATACGCTCTAGGAAGAACACGTAATAATTGTTTGCTTGAGAAACATTTTTATACGAAAGCACAACGTTTACTCTTCCACGATGGATGATACTTAGCGTTGTGTCGTTGTTATGTTTTGATTGTAGTTGTTTGTAGTAATTGTTTGTGCTGTTTTTGCCCACATTGTTTACAATTGATATTGCCGATGTGGTTCTTACAGCAGGTGGGAGCAAGGAACGACTATTGCTTATTACGTCCATCTCCTCGCTAGTAGTATCTATAATATAACCCTCTACCACATCATTACTTGTGGTATGTACCGCACCTTCTGCTGTGGGTTTAAACGCCAAAGCATAAAAAATAGCGACTATTACAAATAAGAGTTTTTTCATTATAAATACTATCTGTCAATAAATTAAATAATAAAATTGCTTTTTAAATATTCAATCTTTGAAGTTGCAAAAATACACTTTATTTTTAATTGTGGCAAATTAATTTCTGTTTATATCCAAAAAAGCAGCATCGAGTATTATTTTTTTTCACCCGATGTTGCAAGTTAACTATCATGAAAAAAAGTATTTTCAGTAATTTTAAACAAAGCACGATTTGCAGTTGTATGCTTTAC
>JAGCLZ010000094.1 GCA_017646685.1 Bacteroidales bacterium
GACAACAGACAATGGAGACTGCTGTAGAAATTAGTTGATAAGTTCCAATAAAAATGTAGAACAGTTGTTTTTTTGCGAAAAAAATACTACCTTTGCAAAAAAATATAAGGAATGTAGAATATATATAACATAGGTGATTATCAATTAAAAAGAAAGGAGGGTGACAGTGATAGAGACTATCCAATACGAAAACCTTAAGTGGCATCATATATCAAATCCGAGCGAAGAGGACTATAGATTCTTGTTGGAAACGTATAATTTTCACCCCTTAGACATTGAGGATTGCCGTGGAACCAATCAGCGTCCGAAGATTGACGAATATGATGATTATTATTTCCTTATCCTTCACTTTCCTTATTTTGACAAAGGCAATAAGTTTATCCGAATAAAAGAGGTAAAGATATTTTGGGGTAAAGATTATATCATTACCATAGGTAAATCGCATTGGGTGGTGAAACGTTTGTTTGACACCTGCAAGGAAGAGCTAGACTCGGGAGGCGAACCAGATTCTATGGTTATGAAGTCGAGTGATATATTGCTCTACAACCTTTTGGATAGATTGATGGTTGAAACTTATACTCTTATACTACGTATAGGAGCCGAAGTGGATCTTATAAACTATGATATTTTCAACAAAAAAGCACAGAAAATCATCGAATTGATTTCTATCACTCGGCGAAACATCATCTTGCTAAACACCACTTTCAAACCTCAGTTGAGGCTGTTTCATCAGTTCGAATCGGGAGGTATCAAGGGATTTGTAAATCACGAAGAACTTGATATGGAAGACTATTGGGGTAATATTTTGGATAAGTACCAAAAGATGTTCGACCTTGTGGAAGACTATGGCGAATTGATTGAAGGTTTGTCCAAAACATTCGATTCGTTGCAGGCCAATAAGACCAACGAGATTATGAGGGTGCTTACCTATTTTTCTACCATTATGCTCCCTCTTACTGTGGTTACGGGTATGTATGGTATGAATGTGCAATTGCCTTTCCAATCCGCGAGTTGGGCTTTTTGGGGTATACTGTGCCTGATGATTGGCATTACGGTAGGTTTGCTTGTCTTTTTCCAACGAAGACTTCGATAGTTGATACACTTGAAAAAACATGGAGCTGCCATAGCTCCCACGCATATTTCAATAACCTTTATGATGGCAAGAATGCACGTAAAGGTTGTTTTTTTTGTGTACAAAACGTATGAAAAAATGCCAATCGGAAGCTCCAAAACATCAAAAAAATGCCAAAGATGGTGTAATAGTGCTGAAATAATTGTGTGTTGTAATTTTTTGATAACAAGAGGGGTGTAAGTGTTGCGATATTTTTTTTAAGAAAAACAGCCTCTATATTGGAAAAAAGTTGTACTTTTGCAATTGGGTAAGTCTTGTACGACCAGCTCCCATTGAATCCCCCAGGGTAGGAATACAGCAAGGGTGTTTGGTTGTAGCGGTGCGATATAAGTAGCTTACCCTTTTTTATTTTATAGGAAAAAAAATTGTGGTTACTCTTATACAAAATCAAAACGGGAGAAGATTCCTTCTCCCGTTCTTTTTATATTTACACATGACTAAAATTTCATTCTTTGTTAGAAATACAAGTCTCGTTGGCCTTGAGCTATCTTGTTGAGGTTATCCTCAATTTTTGGCACTAAGTTTTTGTGTTCAACGGTTGCCATCATTTCTTTTATCAGTTTCGAGCCTTTTTCCTTCAGTTCGGGCGAAGCAAAGTCTTCCAAGTATTCTTTGAAAGTAAACATAGCATTTGGTAGGCAGTATTGTTTTATCAATCCCGGTTTGGCCAGATCCATAAAGTCGTTGCCCACACGTCCGTGGCGGTAACATCCGGTGCAGAAAGATGGTATATATCCTTCTTCGACAAACGAAGAAATCACTTCTTCCAAATCGCGATGGTCGCCAAGGGCGAACTGACTTCCGGTGTGGTCTTCGTCGTGGGCATAGGAGCCGGGGTTGGTTTTGCTGCCGGCACTTATCTGACTTACGCCGTAGTTTATTAGCTCGTTTCTCATCTTTGCATTTTCGCGAGTGCTCAATATAATGCCTGTGTAAGGCAGTGCTATACGTATGATGGCAACGATTTTTTTGAAGTCGTCGTCGCTTACAGGGTTAGGAACGTTTTCGGCATCGGGGGCACCTACAGCAGGTTCCATTCTGGGTACCGACACTGTGTGCGGGCCGCAGCCATAGCATCGTTCCAGGTGTGCAGCGTGTTCCATCATAGCCAGCACCTCGAAACGGTAGTCGCCCAATCCGAACAATGCACCTATACCCACGTCGTTTACGCCACCTTCCATGGCTCGGTCCATTACTGTTAGGCGGTAGCCATAGTCGGCTTTAGGTGTTCCTGCAGGGTGAAAACGTTGGTATAAAACAGGGTCGTAGGTTTCTTGGAAACATACGTATGTGCCTATCTTTTCGGCATGCAGGCGTGCAAAGTCTTCTACTTCCATTGGAGCAAGTTCCACATTTATACGACGCACGTAGTCTTTGCCGCCTCTTTCCTTCACCCCGTAGGTGGTGCGTATGGCTTCCACCATGTAGTCGGTGCCGTTTTTATTGTTTTCACCACAAATAAGAAGCACACGCTTATGGCCTTGTTGTAGAAGGGCACGTGTTTCTTGTGCTATCTCGTCCATTGTAAGGATTTTGCGTTTTATCAGCTTATTGTCTTTGCGGAACGAGCAGTAGGTACAGTTGTTTACACAAATATTGCCGGTATAAATAGGGGCAAAGAGTACCAATCGTTTGCCATAAATCTCTTCTTTCACTATTTTTGCGGTTTCCATAATATTATGGATAACGTCCACATCTTCCACACGCAAAAGTGTAGCTACCTCTTCGAGGTTCAGACCACCAAGTTTAAGAGCTTTGTTAAGTATTGCATCTACTTCGCTTTTTGTAGGAGTTTTTCCTTCTATCAACGAGAACAACTTGTCTCTGTCAATAAACACTTTGTTACGTTCTTCGATATTCATGACTTTGTATTTTTTTTTTCAATCAACCGTTTAGGAATAAGAAATGGATTTGCTATATGGTTTTGCACTATAAAAACCTTGCTTTTGGGTATAATGTTTTTTCCCTTGAGGCAAAAGTTTTTGCCATGCTTTATGCAATCGTTGCTTTAGACACTATGGTTTTGACCTCGACGTTAGGCACTCGCCCCAACTTTCCATTTAGCGAGTTTATCCTATCGGTAGTGGCCTCGATAATCAAAGTAATTATATGTAAACCTTTGTCGTGGAGTGGCAATCCTTGTCGGGCAAGGATACAGTCGGCATACAATGAAAATATTTCATTGACGTGCTTGGCAGCACTCACATCGTTTATTACGATAGATATAGTTCCAATTCTCTTTTCCATCAGGTTTGTTTGCTTTTGGATTAGACATTAATTATTAACTATTTAAATATCTTTCCTATTGTTGAAAGACAATGCAAATATACGAAACTTTTTTTATTAAGCAAACTTTTTTTTCGTTTTCGGCATTCGGTAGAAAATCCCTCCCGAGGGAGATTTACTTACATCCCGAGGGAGATAAATTTTCATCGTGATGTAATTTCATTTTCATCGTGATGTAATTTTACCCCCTTAAAAGTCCTTGGTACGGCCGAAAGTAGGAAATTTTATAAGTTTTTCGGTTAAGACTATTTTGTTGTAGTATAATATTGCAATACAGATGGTTAGGTTGACGTGTTAAGATTCCTGCAAAATTGGATATATAAAAGTTTCTCTATATCAGAAAAAAAGTGTACTTTTGCAAATTGATTCGGAAGAATAAGAAAATAGACTTAATATATAATAATTAAATACATACAGTATTATGAAACCTTCACATATTGAACACATAGGTATTGCAGTACCTAATTTGGACGAAGCTATTCGTTATTGGGAAGATGTTATGGGCCTAGAATGCTACAACATCGAAGAAGTAGTTGATCAAAAAGTAAAAACAGCCTTTTTCAAAATAGGCGAAGTGAAAATAGAACTTTTGGAACCAACTTCACCAGAAAGTACAATAGCAAAATTCATTGAAAACAATGGTGGTAAAGGCGGAATGCACCACATTGCTTTCGCAGTTGAAAACACAGACCAAGCTTTGGCTGATGCAGAAGCTAAAGGTATAAGATTGATTGACAAAACTTCGCGCGGTGGTGCTGAAGGTTTGAAGATAGGTTTCTTACACCCAAAATCAACTTTTGCAGTGTTGACTGAACTTTGCTCGAAATAATTTATAGATACATAATTATATAATATAAAATTACTATGGCTTTTGAAGAAAAAATAAAAGAGCTTCTTGACAAAAGAGTTGAAGTAAAATTAGGTGGTGGTCAAAAACGTATTGACACCCAACACGCCAAGGGTAAACTTACAGCACGCGAACGTCTTGCTTTACTTCTTGACGAAGGTTCTTTCGAAGAATTTGACATGTTTGTAGCACATCGTTGTACAAACTTTGACATGCAAAAACAATCATTCTTAGGCGATGGCGTTGTAACCGGTTATGGTACAATCGATGGTCGTTTGGTTTACGTTTTTGCTCACGATTTTACAGTGTATGCAGGTTCTTTGAGCGAAACAATGTCGCTTAAGATATGCAAAATCATGGATCAAGCTATGAAAGTAGGTGCTCCTGTTATTGGTTTGAACGATTCGGGTGGTGCTCGTATCCAAGAAGGTTGCAACTCTTTGGCAGGTTTTGCTGAAATATTCGAACGCAATATCTTAGCTTCGGGTGTTATACCTCAAATTTCGGCTATATTCGGACCTTGTGCAGGTGGTTCTGTTTATTCTCCTGCTCTTACCGACTTTATCATGATGTCGAAAGAAAACAGCTACATGTTCTTGACCGGTCCTAAGGTTGTAAAAACCGTTACAGGCGAAGACGTAACTGAAGATAAATTGGGTGGTGCTATCGTTCACTCTACAAAATCGGGTGTAGCACACTTTGTTGGCGATACCGAACAAGATGTATTGAACATGATTCGTCGTTTGATGAGCTACATACCATCAAACAACTTCGAAGAAGCTCCATACGTTCCTACAAACGACCCTATCGATCGTTTGGAAGACAGCTTAAATACTATTATTCCTGAAAGTCCAAATACTCCATACGATGTAAAAGAAATCATCAACTCTATAGTTGACGATGGCGAATTTATGGAAGTACATGCAAAATGGGCTACCAACCTTGTAGTAGGTTTTGCACGCTTCAACGGTATGAGCGTAGGTATCGTAGCTAACCAACCATGTAGCATGGCAGGTGTATTGGATATCAACTCTTCGCGTAAGGGTGCTCGTTTCGTTCGTTTCTGCGACGCCTTCAATATTCCTATCGTAACATTGGTTGACGTACCAGGTTTCTTGCCGGGAACAGGTCAAGAATATGGTGGAGTTATCGTTCACGGTGCTAAATTCTTGTTCGCTTACGGCGAAGCTACAGTGCCAAAAGTAACTGTAACATTGCGTAAATCTTACGGTGGTGCTCACCTTGTAATGAGCTGTAAACAATTACGTGGCGACATCAACTATGCATGGCCTACTGCTCAAATAGCCGTTATGGGTGCCAGCGGAGCTACCGAAGTTCTTTACGGTCGTCAGTTGAAAGAAATAACTGATCCTGAAGAAAGAGCTAAATTTATGGCTGAAAAGGAAACAGAATACAACAACCAATTTGCAAACCCATACAATGCTGCTAAATATGGTTATATCGACGATGTTATCGAACCACGCAACACTCGTTTCCGCGTAATTCGTGCTTTACAAGCATTGTCGACCAAGAAAGATTCTAATCCTCCTAAAAAACATACCAATATTCCTTTGTAGTAGAAGGATAAAGTTTTTCATTAATTCGTAAAATATAGAAAGATGAGAATTATAAGAAAATTTGTTTTGGCAGGATTATTGTTGGGATTGAATGCTATGGCTTTTGCTCATGACCATCAACATCACGATGGTTGTACAGGCAATCATGATCATGCTGCTAATGCACAACATGTATGTGGTGGCGAAGCTGCTAAGGCTATGAAGCCTCAAGCTAATATGGCTCCTCAAACCATGGCTTTTCAAAACGACATCTATGCTGCTATAAACACAGTGGATAATACTATTGATATTATCTCTTTTAAAGATGACTCTCTACAACGTACTCAACGCCATTTGGTTGACCAACTTGTAGGTCGTCATGATTTGGCATTCGTATTTGTTCCTAAGAGTGTTGCCGTTTACGGACATCAAATCGTTTACGTAGCTGCATCGCGCGATAGTTCTTTACTTCGCGTTCTTACTCCTTGTGGAAAAGTGCTTAACGAAGTGAAATTCCCCGGATACGTTGATGCTTTCAGCTATTGTGCCTGTGGTCAATTTACTGCTACAGGTATGAATAATGCCGGATATACTTTGTTGGTTTCTAAAAACTTGAACGGCGATATGTCGAAGATAGCATTTGATGAAAACTCTTTCATCAACTATCGCAAGCCAAAGAAATCGGAAGAAATTGCTGCTGCCGACCCTGTAGGTTTGGGTCTTACTGTAGCTTCTGTATCGGTAGTATTTTTGGTATTGATATTCTTGGCTATCATATTCACTCAATATGGCAAAATGCTTATGAATATCCAAAAGAAACGTGCTGTTAAAGCTGCTTCTGCAACTACCCCTGCTGCAACTACTCAAGCCGCTTCATCTGTTGATGTATCAGGCGAAGTATATGCTGCTATAGCTGCCGCTGTACATTTGTATCACGACGAATTGCACGACGAAGAAAATACTATCATTACCATCCAAAAGGTAGAACGCTCATGGACTCCTTGGAATGCTAAGTATTACAATATGAATCAATATTTTAATAAAAGACGATAAGTCAATAAAAAAGAACAAAACAAGATGAAAAGTTATAAATTAAATATAAATGGTTCGAAATATTCCGTTGATATTAAAGAAGTAGAAGGCCAAGAAATAAGCCTTGAAGTAAACGGAACTCCATATACAGTAACTGTTGACAAAGAATTGAAGCCAACAAAAGCTGCTGCTCCTAAGGTTGTAAGCAAAGCTGCTGCTCAAGCTACTGCAGGTGTTGTACCTCCTGCTGCAAAAGCTAAAGCTGCTACAGTAAATTCTCCACTTCCCGGAACAGTATTGAAAATCTTCGTTAAAGAAGGTGATACCGTTACTGCCGGTCAAAAAGTGGTATTGTTGGAAGCAATGAAAATGGAAAACAATATCGAAACCGATTACGCAGGTACTGTTACAAGCGTTAAAGTTAGCGAAGGCGATTCGATAATGGAAGGTGATGTACTAATAACTATAGGATAGGAGAATAAACAAGATGATGACTTTAGCCACAGGTGGTTTTATGGATTTTATGCAAACTCAGATGGTTCAATTTTGGAACTATACTGCTTTTGCTAACTTCACATGGGGACACCTTGTAATGATTATAATCGGGCTTATCTTTATTACTTTGGCTATTACCAAAGAATTCGAGCCCCTATTATTGGTTCCTATTGGATTTGGTATGATTATCGGTAATATACCTTTCTTCCCCGGATTACAAACAGGTATTTATGAGAATGGTAGTGTTTTGAACATCCTTTATCATGGTGTTAAGAACGGATGGTATCCTCCTCTAATTTTCTTGGGTATCGGTGCTATGACCGATTTCTCTGCTCTTCTATCCAATCCTAAGCTTATGCTTATTGGTGCTGCCGCTCAGATAGGTATCTTTGGAGCTTACATCATAGCATTGGCATTGGGCTTTACTCCTGCCGAAGCTGGTGCAATCGGTATCATTGGTGGTGCTGACGGTCCTACAGCTATATTCATTTCTTCGCAGTTGGCTCCTGAATTGATGGGTGCTATCGCGGTATCGGCCTATTCTTATATGGCTTTGGTGCCTGTTATCCAACCTCCTATCATGCGTGCTCTTACCACAAAGAAAGAACGTCTTATCCGTATGAAACCTCCACGCCAAGTTTCTAAACTGGAAAAAATTACTTTCCCAATACTTGGTATATTGTTTACTTGTTTCATCGTGCCAACAGGTCTTCCTTTGTTAGGTATGTTGTTCTTTGGAAACTTGTTGAAAGAAAGTGGTGTTACAAAACGTTTGGCCAACGCTGCTAGCGGTCCTATTATTGATATCTGTACTATATTGATTGGTATCACAGTGGGTGCTTCTACTCAAGCTACCAGCTTCTTGACTCCAAAATCAATCATGATATTCGGTTTGGGTGCCGGTTCGTTTATCATCGCTACATTCTTCGGCGTAGTATTCGTAAAATTCATGAACTTGTTCTTGAAAGAAGGCAACAAAATCAACCCGCTTATCGGTAACTCCGGTGTAAGTGCCGTTCCTGATGCTGCTCGTGTATCAAACTCTGTAGGTTTGGAATACGACAAAACTAACTACTTGATGATGCATGCTATGGGACCAAACGTAGCAGGTGTGGTTGGTAGTGCTGTTGCAGCCGGTATGTTATTGAGCTTCTTGAAATAGTAGAAACGAATAATAAATACTTAAATAACAAAGCGAGAGAAGATGTAAATCTTTTCTCGCTTTTTTTTGTATAAGCGATAAAAAAAACTGTTGAAATTTGCACAGATGAAAGTTTTTTCCGAACTTTGCAAACATAATAGTTAGATATTACAACTTGATGTATATTATCTATCGGACGGATTGATAGATATTTTAGGTAAATAAAAAGAAAGATATGATAAGAGAATCGGAATTGGTATTAGCTGCCGACGGCAGTTTGTACCATATACATTTGAGAGGCGACCAAATAGCTGATAATGTTATATTGGTAGGCGACCCACAGCGTGTGGGTATGTTCAAACCGATGTTTAGTGCTGTTGAGTACGAAACATTGAATCGGGAGATTCATTCGATAACCGGTAGTTATAAAGGAAAGCGGATAACTGTTTTATCTACCGGCATGGGTACCGACAATATAGATATTGTTATAAACGAACTTGATGCAGCTGTAAATATGGATCTAGAACGTCGTATAGCAAAAACAACCCATCGTAGTCTCAACCTCATACGCCTTGGAACATCCGGAGTTTTGCATGCCGAGGTGCCGGTAGGTAGCATAGTGGCTTCGGAATATGCATTGGGGTTGGACGGTTTGTTGAACTTTTACAAGCACGACACAAGTGCGTTTGAAGAAGAGATGACAAAAGCTTTTTGCAACCATGCCGATTTGCCTCTGTGTTTTGCCCGCCCATATATCGCCAAAGGCGACAACGTATTGATGGAACAACTTGCTTTTGATTGTTATAAAGGAATAACAGCTACGGCTCCCGGATTTTATGCTCCACAGGGGCGGCAGGTGAGATTGGAAACTACCATTACTGATATAAATAGGATACTTACATTGTTTGATTACAATGGTAATAAGATTATGAATTTCGAGATGGAAACTTCGGCAATATACGGACTATCGAAACTACTTGGACATAGAGCATTGACGATGTGTTTGATTATAGCCAACCGTGAGAGTGGTGAGTTTTTGAATGATTATAAATCACGGATGAAAAATCTTATAGTTCAAACATTGGATAGAATAAGCCAAATGTAACTACAAACAGTTATTATCGAATAAAAAAACAGTTTACCAAATCGGTAAACTGTTTTTTTATGGTTTATTGTTGTGTTGTTAATGTAAACATTTATGGAACGATAGGGGTAGGAAGATATTTTCCACCGTAAGGGCTTCTTTAAACAGAGGAGCAATCTCTTCATCGGCAAAACCGGCTATGCCACATCCTATACGAGTTACCAAAAACTTATATGTGTGATTGTTTTTGGCAAAAGCAATAAAATCATCCACGTATGGTTTTATAGTATCAACACCGCCATGCATTGTGGGTATTGCATAGGACTTTCCTTGAAAACCGACGCCTTGCCCCCATATAGCACCAAAACTGTCATAGGCTATTCGAGCTGCGCCTCCGGCGTGCATACCATCCAAATTACTACCAAAAACAAAAACCTCGTTATCCGAAAGTTTGGAGATGAAATTGGGCGTTACACGAGAGTACATGTTATTGCTCATCATCGAGGAAGCGTTTTAGTATAGGTTGGTAGCTGTCTATACGTCTGTCGCGGAAATACGGCCAATGACGGCGGTACGAATCGTTTTCGGCCAAGTCAAGCTCTTCCACATGCAAAGCCTCCTCCAAATGGGGAGCCATGTACTTCAAAGCTCCGAAAGCGTTGGTGATAAACGATCCGCCCCAAAATTGCATTTCGCCTTCCATACCCGTACGGTTGACCGACACTACGGGTAACCCATTGGCTACAGAATGGGCACGTTGGATAGTTTGCCATGCGTTGTACTGCTCCACATTGGTATCGCGATCTTGGCAGGTTGCCCAACCTATTGCTGTAGGGTAGAATAGTATGTCGGCACCTTTCATGGCTGTTATGCGTGCTGCTTCGGGGTACCATTGGTCCCAACAGATAAGCACTCCGATGGTGGCATATTTTGTTTGGAACACCTTATAGCCCAAATCGCCGGGTGTGAAATAGAACTTTTCGTAATATCCCGGGTCGTCTGGTATATGCATTTTACGATATTTGCCCAAATAGTTGCCATCGGCATCGATAACAGCTGCAGTATTGTGGTATAAGCCTTCGGCACGTTTTTCGAAAAGCGATGCAACTATAACTACATTCAATTCTTTGGCCAAATTAGAGAAAAGTTCTGTAGTAGGTCCGGGGATGGTTTCGGCAAGGGCAAAGTTGTCGTAATCTTCCACATCGCAGAAGTATAGCGAGGCAAACAATTCCTGCAAACATATTATCTGAGCACCACTTTGTGCCAACTCTCTAATCTTGGCTACAGCTTTATTGATATTTGTTTGTTTATCTTTCTCACATTTCAGTTGGGCTATACCAACCTTCACTTTTCTATTATTCATAAATTATTTGTATTTATTCGTCTTAATGTTATTTCTGTTCTCTTATTTTGAACGACAAGAATATCAAATATCCTATTACTACGCATAGTACCGACAAAGCACCGTTTTGGCTTCCAGCAAAGAGCGATGTGGCATAGGTCATGATAGGAGGTACGATGGCACCGCCTACTATACCCGTTACCATTAATCCCGATATCTCGTTGGCCTTGTCGGGGCGAAGGCGCATGGCCATCGAAAAAATAACCGAAAATATGCTGGAGCATGTGTAGCCCATCAATCCTATGAATATCAATATAAGTATTCTTTCTTGTACAAAAAATAGCGGTATCATGCATCCCAAAGCGGCTATGATATGTATTTTGAAATATTTCATGGTGTCCATTTTGGCAAGCAAAGTTGCACCTACAAAAGCACCTATGGTGCGACAGAAAAAATACACGCTTGGAGCATACGACACACTTTGAATATCCGAATACGATGTTGGGTCCAAACCTAAACGTTCGAGCAATAATTTTGTTGATTCCATATTCACACCCACATCTATCCCTACTACTGCCACTATTCCAAGAAATAACAGTAGTATGCTCTTGTCCTTAAGTAATGCAAATGAACTTGTTATAGACGTGGTTTCGGCTTTTTCTTCGCGTTCCACTTTGGTAAACAGCAGCCATACACCCGACAGCAATACCACTGCTGCAAAGATAGGGAACATATACTGCCAATTGTATAGTTGTGTTATGGCAAACGACACTATAAACGGACCCGAAAACGACGATACAGCTTTGATAACCTGACCGATGGTGAGTGAACTGGTAAGCATCTCGCCTTTAACAAGGTTGGATACTAGTGGGTTGAGCGATACCTGCAATATGGTATTGCCTATTCCCAAAAGAGCAAAGGCTATAAAGCATGTGGTTATATTGTAGCTTATAAAAGGAATGATCATTCCCACAAGAGTTACGGTCATGCTGAGCAACACCGTGTTTTTTCGTCCAATACGGTTCATAAGTAATGCCGAAGGTATGGCCAACAAAAAGAACCACAAAAATACCATTGATGGCAAGAAACCCGACACTTGTTCCGATAGGTTGAAATCAACTTTGACATACTCTGTGGCAATGCCCACCACATCAACAAATCCCATTACAAAGAACCCGAAAAATACGGGCAAAAGGGTAAGTATATTTACTTTCTTCATAACCTATAATTATTTATTTTTCAACAAGGCAGCTGCACCCAATATTGCTACATCATTAGCTTTAAGTTCGGAAAGGCGTATCTCTACAGTACCTTTGTATATATTAAGTAAATGTTCGTCGAACGACTTTTTGAGCGGACCAACAAACACATCGCCGGCTTTCAAAGGTCCACCCATCAGGAATATAGCTTCGGGCGAAGAGAATGTAACGGCATTGGCACAAGCCAACCCCAACCAATGACCCGTAAGCTCGAAAGTTTTCAGAGCCAAAGCGTCGCCATTGTTTGCCGCCTCGCCAATCATTTGGCTTGTAAGCTCATCTTTGTCAACGTTGGCCAACACACCATTATATTCCGGCATCTCATTGCGCAGTTCCCAACAGGTTCGGCATATACCGCGTGCCGAAGTGTAGGCTTCCAAGCAGCCTTTGCGACCACACGAACATTGACGACCATCTGGGATAAGTATGCTGTGTCCCAACTCGCCTGCTGCGCCGCCATGGCCATGAATAAGTTTGCCATCCACCACAAAACCACTGCCTACACCGGTGCCTACAGTTACCATAAGGAAATGTTTCATGCCTCGGCCACCACCGTAAATAAATTCGCCGTATGCGGCAGCATTGGCATCGTTGCTAAGCACCACCGGAACGCCTAAGCGGCTTTCCAACAGTTTTTTAACCTTGATGTTGCCACCAAAATGTAGGTTGGGAGCATTATCTATACAACCTGTATAATAATTGCCATTAGGAGCACCAATACCTATACCTTCAATATTGGTTATATTATTGTTGACCAATAGGCTACGCACCTTTTCGGCAATGGTATCCATATACACATTTATATCGTTGTGTTCCGCAGTCGAAAAATTGGTTCGTGCCACTATAGTGCCCTTCTCGTTCACCAACCCTATGTCGGTATTGGTACCACCCACATCGATACCAATCGAATATTGTTCTTTCATTTTACGTCGTTTTAAGTTTCAAATATTGTTGTGC
>JAGCLZ010000095.1 GCA_017646685.1 Bacteroidales bacterium
AAAATGATAAATGGGATTTAGTTTTAAAAAAGAATGTATTAATGCTTTATTAAAGATGCTTCACAAGAATTCAAAATAATTCCGTAACTTTGCAAACCGAAAAACAAGAGAATGATGTACCAAACAAGCACAAATATAACCCCAAAATATAGGCAAGAAACACGCTATAACTATGTAAGAAGTAGTGTTTTTGGGGGCTCATATTGCTTTTTTCTTTGTTCTCCACTTTTGCACTATCACTGCGTTAGCACTGCGTTAACCGTGCAAATTCCTACGGAAACGCTATCGCAAACTCACAGGGTTTTTATTGTTCTCCGCTTTTGTGCTATCGTTTCGTTAGCACTACACTTACCGCACAAATTCCTGCGGAAACGCTATCGCAAACTCACAGGGTTTGCTTCATGCTTTTGCACTAGCACTGCGTTAACCGTGCAAATTCCTAACGGAAACGCTATCACAAACTCACAGGGTTTGCTTCATACAGAGACAGGCTTTTGCTACTTCGGAGCTTAGAGTAAAGAAAAATACAGAAGGGTATAGAGAGTATAAAAACCCTCTATACTCTTCTATAATCTCTATACCCTTCTATAGTTTCCGTAAATCAGTGGCAAAGCATTTTTTGGAAGTTGCCATATATTTGTTACGAGGTAATAATTTGGTTTAGCTCTCGAGCAACCATTACTCTCAGTTTTTTCAAATTATTCAAATCGTATAGCAGCATCATCGTGTCGTCGTCCGACATTGGTCTCTTCAACTGTTCCATAATATTTTTTATTCTTCCATCGAGCTTTTGCTGTTTAAACCTAAGCAGGCTTTGCGTTACATCTTTATCCAAATTATCCTCCCACGATGGTACATATATTCTAAATCGTTCTTTCCAATTATCGCTCACTGTGTAGTTTACCACCAATAGCGTTGCTACAAGTGTAGCTATATCTTCCCTATTTAGGGCAAAGAAGTAATTGCTATCAATAATCTCACCTTCCAAAAGTTTGGTTTTATATATTTCATAAATCTCTTGATACAAAGGAATTTCAAACGATAAATTGTCGTTCATCAGATCGGCCACTATGTATGCTGCCACATAGTTTTCCTCCACGTCTTCCTCGCCTTGGTCGTTTAGGAATGTCTTTTTTATCATTGTATCGCCATAGTTAAGTAGCAAACTTATCAGCTTTCGCTCATGCACATCGGTAGCATCATCCTGCAGTTCTGGCATCAAAAGAGTTTTTTTCAGTTCTTCGGCTTTGGCAATATCATTTCCCTGTTGTGCTTCGACGGCTGTGGTTTCTATAGTTGTAGCGGCTTGTTGTTGTTCTTCGGCTTGCTTATCAAACTGTTTTTTACGCCTTGCCGATATGGCTCGTGCCAATTCGGTAGCCAAAGTTTGCTCGGGTATATCCAACAGCGAGGCACATTCTTTTACATATATGTTTCGTTCTATCAGTTCGGGCACAAGTGCTATGGTAGACACTATGTCTTTTATAAGTTCGGCCTTTTTGATAGGGTCGCCCTTTGCCTCGTCGAGCAATATCTTTGTTTTGAAAATAATAAAGTTGGTTGCTTGGGTGACTACATACTGTTGTATAGCCTCCGAACCATATTTTCGGGTGTAGCTATCGGGGTCGTCGCCATCGGGGAATAGTACCACTCTTACACTCATTCCCTCCTCCAGCAGCATATTTACGGCCCTCAATGCGGCCTTTATACCTGCCGAATCGCCATCATACAACACGGTTATATTTTTGGTATACCTATGTATCAACTTTATCTGTTCGAGTGTAAGACTTGTTCCCGAGCTGGCCACTGTGTTTTCTATACCGGCCTGATGCATGGTTATAACATCGATATTGCCTTCCACTAAATAACAAAGATCCAATTTGGATATAGCACCTTTGGCTTGATATATTCCGTAAAGTGTTTTGCTTTTGTTGTATATTTCACTTTCGGGCGAATTGACATATTTGGCTGCCTGCTTTTCGGACGAAAGTACCCTGCCACTAAAACCTAAGACTTTTCCACTTACACTAAACACGGGAAACATCACCCTTCCGCGAAATCGGTCGTAACGTTTGCCATCGTCCTTAAATATCGTAAGGCCTGTTTTTTCCAACACATTCTCGCTATACCCATTTGATATAGCATGACGTGTAAAGTTTTCCCAATCATCCAAGCAGTATCCAAGTCCAAAACGCTTGATGATATTATCGCTAAGACCTCGTTCGTAAAAGTAGCTCAAGCCTATTGCACGGCCGGTTTCATCATTATAAAGCAAGTCGGCAAAATATTTTTGTGCAAAATCGCTTACGCTGAACAATGCTTCACGCTCTGTTTGTTTTTCTATCTGATCCGGAGTAAGTTGTTCCTCTTCTATTTCGATATTATACTTATTGGCTAAATATCTTAGAGCTTCGGGATAGGAAAAATGCTCATGCTTCATCAAAAAGTGGACACTGTTTCCTGCTTCGCCACAACCAAAACATTTAAATATACCTTTGGCCGGCGACACCGTAAACGATGGTGTTTTCTCGTTATGAAACGGACAACAACCAAGCAAGTTTGCACCTCTCCGCTTGAGAGTTACAAACTCGCTTACTACATCTTCGATGCGAACGGCATCCATTATTCTTTCGATGGTTTCGGGCTTTATCATAACATTCGCTTGATGTTATTCCATTGTTCGGCTGTCAGTTTTACACCTACTACTTCAATAATGTTTCCCGATAATACCTTGCCATAATGAGCAGCTTTCTCGACCGTCATACCATTGGCCAAAGCATACAAAAATCCTGCAGCATAAAAATCGCCGGCACCGGTGGTATCTACTCTCTTATTATCTGTAATACCTTCAGACACTACATTACCTTTATATTTTATCAACGAACCTTTTTTACCAACCTTTACTACTGCATATTCCACCATTTTTGATATAATATCAAGAGCCTCTTCGGGTTGTTTTCCAGTAAAAGCCAAAGCTTCTTCTTCGTTGGCAAACAGTATATCCACATAGTCTCTAACCAATGTTTGAAGGAATTCCAAATTCTCTTCAACCACATTGTAGCTAGCCAAATCAAGCGACACCTTCAATCCTTCATATTTGGCTATATGCACTGCTTTGCGTATGAGGTCATGATTCTGCACCAAATAACCTTCTATATGAAATATATCATATCCTTTAAACAATTCGGGTGTAAGAAGTTCTGCTGTCATACCTATTGCTGCACCAAGATGAGTAGCAAAAGTACGTTCGCCATCGGGCGATATAAAAGCGGTGGCAGTACCACTAGGTGTATTACTGAAAAAAAGATTGGTAGACACTCCTGTATCTTTAAGTTCTTGCTCAAACACTTTTCCTACCTCATCGTTCCCCACCATACCTACAAAGGTTGAATAGCCACCCAAACAAGCAATCCCTCTCATAGTATTACTAGCCGAACCTCCGGCTATCATCTGTTTGGACATATTGCCAATATATTCTTGTACAGCAGCATTCTTATTGGAATCTACCAACTGCATACTACCTTTGGGCAAACCTAAATTTTCAAGATGCGTTTCATTATCCAATTGCACCAACACATCGGTAAGTGCATTACCCATTCCAAGTATTCTTTTCATTTTTTTGTTATTATAGTTTATAATATGTTTCCCAATTGTTCTTTTATTTTTTCCAATTCGTCCTTCATCTCAACCACTATACGTTGAATATCGGCATGATTGGCCTTAGAACCCAATGTATTTATCTCACGTCCGATCTCTTGAACCACAAATCCCAATTTTTTACCAATACCTTCCTGCTCTTCCATCACCTCTCTGAAATAGTTGATATGTTTTCTCAACCGCACTTTCTCTTCGGTAATATCAAACTTTTCCAAATAATAAATAATCTCTTGCTCAAAACGATTCTCATCTACAGTTATATCCAAGTCGAGCAAATACTTCCGCATACGTTCTTTCACAGTGGCAATACGTTCATCTTCGTATGGAGGAATCTTTTCCAACTTCGACTCGATCAAATCTATACGATATATAAAATCCTTTTTCAATATCTCACCTTCCTGCAACCTAAATTTGTCGAGAACAACTATAGCATCTTTTATTTTCATTTGCAACTGTTGCCATACAGTATCGGTAAGTTCTTTTACATCAGCATATTCCCATACATCAGATTGGGCCAATACCACTGACAACAAATCTCCATTGCTATCGGCATTCAACATTTCTTTCAATTCCAAAATATCATCATAATGCGTACGGGCAATATCAAAGTTGATAGACGATACATTATTGGATTTATCGCTGTCCTCTATTATCGAAAACTCCACCTTACCTCTAAGGAGGGATGATAGAGTAGAGCGAATTTCTGTTTCCTTCTCGTGAAAAAGAAAAGGAAGTTTGGTTATAATATCTAACTGTTTACTATTAAGAGTTTTTATTTCTATAGAATAAGTTTTGTTTTCTATTTCGAATTGAGTTTTTGCAAACCCTGTCATCGACTTCATATACGATAGTAATTATATGTTTATAAAATTTATTTTACAATTATATTTTTGAATCCTTCAGTAGCGTATGTCTTATATTCGCCATTATCGTTATATATAAAATAGGCATCATATCCGGAATTATTCTTCAAAAACTCCAACGACTTTTCCAGTCCCATCACCATAAAGGCAGTAGCCATGGCATCGGCTTCCCAGGCATTGGCCGACAATACCGAAACACTTAACAATGTGTGTGAAACAGGAAATCCTGTAAAAGGATTGATGGTATGAGAATATTTCACTCCATTATTCTCGTAATATTTACGATAGTTTCCGGATGTTACCACCGCCATATTATCCAAGTTAATTTTTACATCTACCTTCTGGGTACTATACTTATCCTCTGCCGGTTTCTCGATACCTACAACCCAATGGTCGCCATTAGGTTTACATCCTCGTGCTATGACCTCGCCACCAATATCCACCAAATAGTTGCATATACCTTTAGATGAGAGAAAATGGGCCATCATATCGGAAGAATATCCTTGTGCAATGGCATTAAAATCCAATTCTATTTCGGGATGTTCTTTCTTTAATATCCCATCAACTACCTGCACTTTGCCATATCCAACATACTGCATCAAACTATCAACCATTGAGGAGTCCAATGTAGTTGGATCGGAAAAACTAAAGCCCCAAGCCTTTACCAATTTGCCAACAGTTATATCAAAATACCCTTCTGTAAACTTAGATATTTTCAAAGACTTGGCAAACATATCCACCATCAATGGATTTAGCACAGATGTCTGATTGGAGTTTATTTGCCGTAGCAAAGAATTTTCCACCCAAAGAGAAGCCGTTTGATCGAAATCTTCAAGCAAAGAATCTATCTGTGATTGAAAATTTCTTCCCAATGTGTCGTAATAAGTAACTGCATAATATGTTCCTTGAGCCTCACCCATGAACTGCACTTTCTTCAATGCACTTGTGCCACTGTTACATGAATAAATAAATGCAACCAACAACACAAACAGAATTTTACTAATAACCTTAGCCATAAACAATTCTATTTCTAAATATTTACCCTTGCCCCCACTATCGAAACTTTAGATATAATATTACCACTATCATCATTTATTGTTATATCATAGAAACCTGTAGTTTTGCCATTCTTCAAACACCTTGCTTCGGCATACAATGAGTTTCCCTTGGTAGAGTTAATAAACTTTATATCGCCCGACACCGAAACTGTGTTCAACACAGCATGGTTGGCGGCAACAGCAAATGTAAAATCGGCCAAAGTGTATATCACACCACCCATCACAGCACCCATAGCATTACGATGCTTCGATGCCAAATGCAATACACATTTGGCATAATGGTCTCCAACATCTATAATATCAATACCTGTGGTTTCGGTTGCAAACAAATCTTTTTTGAATCGTTCTTGAACCTCGGATAAATAATCTGTCATTATAATTATTTACAAATTTGCTATCATATTAGAAAGCTTGTTGTACAAAGGTTTGCTTACTTTCACCAATGGCAAACGCAAGTTGTTTGATATTATACCTTTTATTTCCAATGCAGCTTTTACCCCTGCAGGATTTCCCTCTTCGAACAATGCATTCATTATAGGCAATAATTTATAATGCAATGGCAATGCTTTCTTCAGATCGCCCTTCAATGCATAATTTACCATTTCGGACATTTCCTTTGGAAAAGCATTGGCAGCTACCGAAATAACACCGGTTGCACCCATTGCTATCATTGGAAGAGTCAAAGCATCATCGCCCGATATAACAGAAAAACCATCAGGTTTATTACGCAGTATCTCCATTACCTGCGATATATTTCCCGATGCTTCTTTTGTGGCAATGATGTTTGGACAATCGGTAGCTATCTGCAATGTAGTTTCGGCAGTAACGTTACATGCTGTGCGTCCGGGAACATTATACATAATAATTGGAACCGGCGAAACCTCCGATATGCTTTTGTAATGCAAATAGATACCCCTTTGTTGTGGTTTGTTGTAATATGGCGAAACCGACAATATTCCATCAATACCTGTGAAATCCATATTCTTTATCTTATCAACAATATCCAATGTATTGTTTCCTCCCAAACCAAGAACAATAGGAACCCTTCCATTTACCACTTCTATTATATTATCGATAATAGCAGTTCTTTCTCTTTCATTCATCGTAGCAGCTTCGCTTGTAGTTCCAAGTGCTACAATATAATCGACCTTCGATTTTATTACTGTTTCAACAAGATTTTCTAAAGTTGTGAAATCAATTGTTCCTTGCTTACGAAATGGTGTTACCAATGCAACACCTGTTCCTGAAAATTTTGCTTTCATTATTAATTATATCACTTATTTATTAATGTCAAACAATATATTACCTGCTTCAAAAATTCAGTTTCCGATGTTTTCGAATCTACCTTTATAAGTAAATCATAAAATTCTTTATGTGCCGGTGTATCGGCAGCAACTCTAATTTTTGCCAATGAACGCAAAGCTACAATACGTGAAAAGAAGTCGTCATCGTTGATAGTATTAATCAAAACATCAAACTTTTTAGACAAAAACTTTTTCATCCTCGATCGTTTTGGAATACCAAAACAACTCACATCCTTCTTTCGATGTACAATAGTAACCTTTGTATTTGTTATAATAAAATTCAATTTCTCCTTAGTATCAATTATACCTACCAAATACACTTTCTTGCCATAGCTTTCTAACTCCTTAACATAATTAGACAGTTTGGTCCAATTGGCCTCTGTGGTTATATTAAAAACTATACCTATAAGTTTGATATTATCAAAATTACGCATAACCCTGGTTCTTTTGACCGAGGATAATTTCTTTACAAGTCTTTCTTGTCTTATTTTTTTCAAAGTTTCAAACATAACACATTATTATTTAGAATTGTAGTGTAAGTTGCTTATCCAACGCAAAACTCTTTCGATGATATTGCGTAATTCCATGCTTTGCAATAGCTTCATAATGTTCCTTAGTTGGGTAGCCTTTATTTGATTTCCAACCATAGCAAGGATATTCTTCATG
Source organism: Bacteroidales bacterium (assembly GCA_017646685.1). GTDB lineage: Bacteria > Bacteroidota > Bacteroidia > Bacteroidales > P3 > HGM05376. The sequence continues at coordinate 7,549 of JAGCLZ010000095.1, forward strand.
AAGTTTCAACATATAATCATCTCTATAAGATTTGGCCAAAATAGATGCAGCTGCAATAGACTCATACAAACTATCGCCCTTCACTATGCATTGGTATTCCAAATTTGTTTGAGTTTTAAACCTATTACCATCTATCAACAATAATTCCGGTTTCAATGACAACTGTTCTATAGCCCTATTCATAGCCAAGAAAGATGCATTGAGAATATTTATCTCGTCAATCTCAATATTGTCGACCGAAGCAACAGCCCATGCCAAAGCCTCTTTTTCTATTATAGTTCTGAGCAATATTCGCTGCTTGGCCGTAAGTTTTTTAGAGTCATTCAGCATCTCGTTCCTATATCCTTTGGGCAATATCACAGCAGCGGCAAAAACCGGTCCTGCCAAACATCCTCGTCCGGCTTCGTCGCAACCTGCTTCTACTTTAGTATCTGTATATTGAGACAACAACATCTTACACTCTTTAATTTAATTTATTATCTTTTCTCTATATAAACAAACTTATACCAAATATACATTACAAAACACAACCGAAATAAACATAATCAAAATAATATCACCTATTATTTCGTTATTTTTATGTCGCAATAGATAACTTGCAATGAAAAATGAGAATGGTATAGCATAAAACTGCATTTGCAAAGGAAATACCTCTACAAACAAAGAGATTACAAATGCTACCAATAAAATACATGCTATAATGGTAGATTTCTTTCGATACAATATCATATTCTCCATTATATTGAGGAGATACGCACCCATAGAAACCAAAAATATCAGCAATAACAACAGCCCGAAAAATACTGCCTTCCAATCAGAAAAATCAAATGCAAACGAGAATGTGAATACGTCAATTAATGATAGGTCCATAAAATTCATGGACGTATCGGTAAGAAAATACCAAAGCAACACTATGATTTGAGGAAAAGCATAACCTAAAATTACTGTAAACCATTCACGCCAATAGTAGATCTTATATATAGCTATAACTGCTATAATAAATATAAGATAAAATACCGATAGCGAATGGAAAAAAGTAGCTATTGATACCATTGCCGATGCATTAAATATCTTATGCTGCGATCTACTTATATTCTCACAATCCAACAAATTATTCAGAGCTAACAAAATAAATACATCCGCCAACAAAGCGGGAGTTATAGTTTGTGCCGATAAAGACAACACAAATATATACACAAACATTGGCAAAAATGTCTTGTTTGATATCAATTTGTGCTTAACCAAAAGCATATTGAAAAACAATCCTTGAAAAACTACTATTACATATGCCAATATCGATGATAAAAGGGGATATGGCAATAGCAAATTACATATATAGCCATATAGAAACGACGACGATGATACACTTTTTATAGGTTCGGGTGATATAAAAGTACCAACCCATAAAAAGATACTCAAGATAAAAATCAAGAGATACTGATTGAAATAGTTTTTTCTAAAAGCTCTGACCAACATAACTATTTAGCTATCATTATTTTTTTAGTTATTACCTCTTCTGCGGTTTGTATTTTCAACAAATATATTCCGGAAGGTATCCTTTGTACATCTAGTTCTCTAACATTTCCTTTTTGTATCAAACACTTGCCATCTATGCCATATAAATAAACACTTATTGATTCATCACCATTATAGCTGATATTTATGCGAGTATTGGCAGGATTGGGATATACCACAATATTATTTGTTTCAACTATATTATCTATCGATACATACCCCAATGCCTTTTCTATTGCAGCAAGAGCATCAATCTTTCCATGTCCCCAACGTACACTTACAGAGTCTGTCAAATCGCCGGTCTTATCATCAATACGTGCTGTTTCTATTATAATATCTTTCACCTGAGCGGGAGTCAGACGTGGATTGGCATGCAATATCAATGCTACTACTCCTGCAACAGCCGGCGAAGACATCGAGGTTCCGGAAAGTCTGGCAAACGAATACATACGTCCTTTAAATCTCATTGTTTTTATAGGAGAATACTCTTCGGTAGTAAACGAATTCATAGATGAGGCAATGGACACTCCCGGTCCCGATATATCTGGTTTTGTATATGTTTCACCCACGATAGGTCCATAACTCGAAAACGATGCTATGGCACCTGTTCTATCGGCTCCACGATCGGGATTATGAGCTGCCACTGTTATGCAACTTCTTGCACACGAGGGTTCACTTATTCCATAATAAGGATCTCCTTTAGTGTAACCTTCCAAGTTATTGGACGTAAAAGGAGTTCCCCAATTTCCGGCATGGTTTTCCAACTCTACCAAGTTCCATCCATGCAACACTTGGTTCTGTGTTGTGGCAAACACATGCAAGCCATAATTTCCGCTATATTTCATCACAGTGATAACCAAACACGGACGATGGCTATAAATATCTTCTCCTACTTTAGTAATCCGATAGGGAATAGTATCGGCACCTATGGTTAGAAATGTATCTATCAAAAGTCTGCTATCGTTGGTGGCATAAAACGGCGAACGTACTACTACCGAATCACCTATGGCGAAACCCAATCCGGCTTCGAACGATTTATAAGGCTCGCCCCAAAAGGTTACAGATTGCCCCACCGACGAACCATGAAAACCAACAATAGTTCGCAATGTATCTATTGTATCATTAAAAGACTTGCTTATATGAAAGTTCTCATCGCCATTGTTTCCGGCACTCGAAACAAAGGTAACACCTTGGTTTGAATACTCGTCGATGGCTTGACTAAGCAACGAATTGCCGTCCATGCTACCCATCGAATACATACCCCAGCTCATATTGATAACCAATCTTTTTTGTACACTATCAGCTTGATTCTTCATCCATGCAAAGCAGTCCAAAGCGGCTGCTTCGTCCAATAGGAATGATGCAAACAAATATTGTGCTTCAGGTGCCATACCTCTGTATTGGGTGCCGGCTCCACTACCACCGGCAATACCTGCAACATGGGTGCCATGGGTGCCATAGTCATACAATCCCGATGTATCACACTGAGCATTTTTTAGTTGTTCGGCTGTACTATGCTCTGTACCATAGTCGAATCCTTCCGGTGCAGGACCCGACAATTTGAAATGATCCCATGCCTTATATATGCGCGAATATTTATATGTGGTATCATAAAAATTAGGGTGGGTATAATCGAATCCCCAATCAGTTACACCTATCAATACATCTTTGCCAGTGTAGGCCATCGGAAGGCCTAGTCCATGCTGCACACTGTCGGCACGAGTATCATAGCGTGCATTGTCACATTGTGGAACCACCTTTCGTGCTATATCATAGTACAATATATCAGCGTGAGCTTCTAATATATACATTTTACTGATAGGAACACGCATCGAAACAATATTAGCTATCTGTGAATTTACTCTTATACCCTCCTTTTGAAACTCTTCTTTTGAAAAATTTGGCGATACTTTTGCCACTATCCCTACATAAGTTTTTCCCTTGTGTACAGTGATAGGATAACGCTTGGAAAGTTCCTTAGAATATCCTTCGATGGCAGATTTCTTCGATATTTCCTGTATAAACACCTTTGCAGTAAGACCGCCTTTATCTTGTGCATTGCATATAACCATGCTGATGCAGAAAAACAAACATAAAATTCTCTTCATTATATTTTCTGTTTTTGAAATAATCTGCAAAGATACGAATATTTTATCACATACTAATAATTGAATGCAGTTATTTTTCAGTCGATTCAAAAAACTTCTGATTTACAACACTTAATTCATTCATTATTGTCAAACTCAATACAATTTTACTTCTACCGAATTCTAATGTTTAAACTTGTAATTACAATGTGTACACATCTATTATTTGCATATTGGCACATTGAATAATTTTTCTTTACATTTACCAATATTAGATCCTAATTAATGATACTTTCGACATAGTTTTGCAAAGTAGACAGTTTGTAATTCGTAACCATGCGATTTACGAGTCGTAAACCTAAGGGTTACGGGTCGTATATATGGGAGTTATTTTCATAACAAAATACATCTTTATTTTCAAGACTATATAATTCAACATCTCATTTTTTTACACTGCATGAGGCTTAGACTACGATGACCAAGGCAGCTAAGATATATATACCATAACGATAAGACATATATTCTACAACTATTATATATATATCCTACTGCTATTATAAATTTATCTCCCTCACGATGCAGATAAATTTAAATCACGAGGAAAATTCATCTACATCACGAGAAAGTAATATCTACTACATGAGGGATTTTATAATATCAATCAAGAGGTTTTGTAGCGACAATAGCATCACCTCGAATGGGAAGTTTGTTATTCAAATATCTTTCTTTCATTCAGTGCTTTTTGAAATTTTCGGGCGTTTCGCACATGCTCTGCATGAGTAACGGCAAAATTGTGGTAGCCAGAGAAATCTTCTTTGGCACAAAAAAACATATAATCGGTTTGCTTGTTTTCGAGCACCGCATCGATCGAAGCAATGGATGGTATGCATATCGGGCCGGGAGGCAGCCCCTTATACATATATGTGTTGTAGGGACTATCGTACTTGAGATGTTTGTTAAGCACTCGCTTTATATCAAAATTCTGTATTGCAAAGCGTACCGTAGGGTCGGCCTGCAAGAGGTATCCTTTCCTCAGACGGTTTAGGTACACACTTGCCACCAAGGGCTTTTCGTCGTTTTGGTTTGTTTCTTCGTCCACTATGGAAGCCAATATCATCACCTCTGTCTCTGTCATATTCATTCTATCGGCCTTTTCACATCTACCCTTCTTATCCCAAAAACGTTCTTTTTCCTTATACATTCGCCAAAGGAAATCTTCGGGAGTTACATTCCAATACACCTCATAGGTATTGGGTATAAACAGAGCCAAAGCATTCTCTTTTACCAAACCGAAGCTATCCAACAAAGCATCGTTATTCAAAGCCTTCATAAAGTCGGCCGAATCGAACTCCAACTTTCGGGATATAAGCTGTGCCATCTTTTCTTTCGACCTAAATTTGCCTATCACCACTCTCATAGGCTCTTGGTTTCCGGCTCTCAAATTGTTCAGCAATGTATTGATAGGCATATTCGGAGCAATCTTATACCGTCCGGGTTTTACATTTTGCGGATAGTCCTTTCTGTTGGCCAACCAATTGAAAAATGCCGAATCAACAATACAGCCATGCACCTTAAGGCTATCTACAACATCGGTATATGTTGTATCTTCATGTATGTACAAATAATATTCCTCGGTAATAGGTACATTGTTGTGCTTATAGAAATTGTATATAATTACAGACAGTCCCACCACTACTGCTGCCAATATTGCCAATCCAATAAGTAGTTGCTTCTTCGATATTTTGTTATTTGCTTTCGCCATTCGTCTATCTTAGTATTTTTTGAAACATATATTCATCATGATATCCCTCGCCATCATACAACCAATCTTTCTTTGTTCCTATCAATAGGAAACCATTTTTTTCAAAGGCTTTGATGCTTGAAATATTATCCGTAGCTATATTGGCATAAAGGGAATGGAGGTGTAAATGCCTCTTACAATAGATGCATAATTTATCTATTGCCACTGTAGCCAAGCCACTTCCTCGGTATTTTTTATCGATAAGTATCCCTATTCCTGCACGGCGATGAAACACATTATAATCAAATATATCTACACATCCCACCGGTACCACATCGGAGTCTGTTTCAATATCAATCATCAACCTTTGTTGCTTCAACGACTGTATGTCCGAATTCTGCTCGGCAATTATATATTGTTCCAAAATATAGCGAGAAAATGGTCTATATGTTTCACTGCTCTCCCATATTTCCTCGTCATTTTCCCAAGTGTATATAACATCAATATCTTGAGGCTCTATGGCTCTTAACAATATATCTTTCATAGTTGCATCCCTCATAAAACAACGAATGTGCAATTCATTTCAGGATTACACATTCGTTCTGTTTTACCTATTAATATAGTATGTAAATACGTTAATTTTTTGCTTCTAATATAGGCATACTTGCTTCGGTAGGTATGTATATTATTTTCTCAACATTGTTATTGCCTTGCTGTCTTACCCAAAGGTATTGAATATAGGTCGATGTAAGCTTTCCGTTTTCTATTTCAATAGCCTGAGCAGCACCTTTAGCACGTTCCACCTCTGCTTGTGCATTCAACTTTTCAGCCTCAAGATTTGCCTTCGCCTCTTCGATTTTAATCTTTCTGTTTTGCTCGGCTTTTGCATATTCTGCACGTCCCGACATCTCTTGCGACCATACCCTATACATAGGAAGGCCAAACATAAGAACCAAAATAACTACAATCGCTACTAAAACGCCCCAAAATGTTACTTTTACTGTGTTATTCATTTTTGCAGACTTTTTCATCATTAATTCACAAGTATTCTTTATTATGTTTCGCAATAAATATAAGCTATTCCATTATAGCCTTTATACCTGGCAACACTTTACCTTCCAAATATTCAAGCATTGCACCGCCACCGGTACTTACATAGCTCATCTTGTCACCAATACCAAGCAGTTTAACTGCAGCAACACTATCACCACCACCTACTGCACTGAAGGCCCCATTTGCAGTAGCTTTGGCTACACTTTCACCTACTGCAAAAGTACCTTTGGCAAAGTTTGGCATTTCAAATACACCCATAGGACCATTCCACAATATTGTTTTGGAGTTTGTTATAACTTCGTCAAATGCCTTTATAGCCTCAGGACCGCAATCCAACGATTCCCATCCATCGGGTATTTGATCACTTGGTACTATTTGTGTGTTGGCATCGTTAGAAAAATCGTCAGCAACTAGACTATCGGCCGGCAAATAAAGCTTAACATTGCAGTCTTTCATCTTTTGCATCAATAGACGAGCTTCGTCCAACTTATCATCTTCGCACAACGATTTTCCAACCTTTCCACCCATGGCTTTGGTAAAAGTATATCTCATACCACCACCTATTATCATATTGTCAACCTTAGGTATAAGGTTTTCCAATATATCTATTTTGGTAGACACCTTGCTTCCTCCTATTATAGCTGTAAACGGACGGCCGGGATTTTGCATCAAGAAAGTCAAATTCTTAACTTCATTTTCCATCAAGAAGCCAAAGTACTTATCGTTTGGAAAGAATTGTGCTATAGTAGCAGTACTACTGTGTTCGCGATGAGCCGCACCAAAAGCATCATTGATATAGCAATCGCCTAAGTCGGCCAATTGCTTAGCCAACTCTTTATCGCCCTTGGTTTCACCGGGATAGAAACGAATGTTTTCTAACAAAAATACATCACCATTCTTAAGATTGCGTGCTATTTCGCTAACTTTTTCGCCCAATAATTCCTGAGTAAATATAACCTCACGATTCAATATTTTAGACAAATGTTTTGCCACCGGCAACAAACTCAAGCTAGGATCAAATCCGTTTTTAGGTCTGCCAAAGTGTGCCATTATTATTATCGCTGCACCATCGGCAAGGAGTTTTTCTATCGTAGGCATACTCTCCCTTATACGAGTATCGTCGGTTATCTCTCCTTGTTCATTGACAGGTACGTTGAAATCAACTCTCAACATCACCTTCTTTCCTGCGAAATTTATATCTCTTATACTTTTCATTTCTTTGTTCATTAATAAAAATAATTATTCTTAATACGTGTTATAAATTTTGTTCCTATTAGCTACTAGGCCTTTTCCACTTCATGTTCTTCGTGATGTTCCTCTGTGGCCATCGCAATATATAATGTTGAGAGCATTGCAAACACATAGGCCTGAATAAAACATACTAAGCATTCCAATGCACTAATAAATACGCTAAAAAATATAGATACAACAGACACCCCGTAACCTAATCCCGGAGACATGTTGCCAAATATAAATATCAAGGTAATGAAACCAAGTATTACAATATGACCGGCTGTCATATTGGCAAACAAACGGACACACAATACAAATGGCTTTGTAAGCATTCCCACAAACTCCACTATGGGCATAATAGGCAATCCCCATTTCAGCCACCATGGTACGCCAGGTGTATTAAATATGTCTTTCCAATAATGTTTGTTTCCACTAAATGTAGTTATCAAGAATGTAATTATAGCCAATATAGCTGTTACGCAAATATTACCTGTTATATTTACACCTCCCGGAAACAAAGGAATAAGTCCCATTATATTACAAAAGAAAATAAAGAAAAACAACGTGAGAATGTAAGGAAGATATTTCTTTGTACGCTTCTCACCCATTATAGGATATACAACTTGGTCTTTTATAAACAGCACCAATATCTCCACCAACGATTGCAAACCTTTGGGAGCCTTCCCACTATTCTTTTTACAACTTTTACACACCAACATAAATATCACCAACAACAATACAGTGGCAATCATAATACCTGCTGCTGTTTTTGTAATACTCAAATCGACAGGCGATATTTCATTACCTTCGGCATCCAACAATACGTTGTCGTTTTCATCTACACAAACAATATGTTCTTTCTTCGTACCACCACCTACTATCTTATATCCTTTATAGCTACATTCGCCATGATGAAACTTGCTACTCATAAACACATCAAAGTTTCCAGCGTGAATAAGTATTACCGGCAATGGTATACATACATGGTGCTCATCCACCGAAAAAAGATGCCACGAATAACTATCGGTTATATGTCCTATTATCAAATTTCCTGCGTCAATTTTACCTTTATCGTCCGACGCAAAAGTTTTTGCAGTGCAACTTAGCAGTACAAAAAGTATCATTAAAGCCCTAAATCGTTTCATTTCTAAGAGTTTAATTCTTTTATCAGATTAGTATTACAAAGGGCAAATATACGCATTTTTTCTAATATAACAATAGTTTACTCAAGTTTTTCTGCAAATTATAAATAAAACTACTATTCATACCTGTTTAAACTCTCTATTTACATTTCTTTTTTGAAGGTTATCATATTTAAAAACAAGCAACGGATACACAATGTATATCCGTTGCATCTTTCTATTAAAAAAGAATAATATAGTCAATGTCTATATCAAACTTCATTCATATTAGTTGATATTTTTATTTCACCACATTACCTTTGGTGTCTATCAAAAATTCGGGTTGCCAATATCCACCTATGGATACCGAAAATAAAGTTGGCGAAATCATTTCTATTGTACTATATATAGCCGGTGTTATTATCTTGCCCGTTTTGGCATTCATCAGTCCATACTCGTAATTTATTCTATATTTTGCGTAGTCGCTAACGGCAGATTCTATATGATAATAACCATTTTCTTCGCTTGATGACATTGATATGGGATAACCCAAGACCTCTACGTCTTCATACAAAAAAGGCACCACCACCTTGCCCGAATAGTCAACTATACATCCGGCAGTATCAGTAATTAACGTTATTCTGTCTTGGTCTTCCTCTAATAAAATAGACTGATATATTGGTTCGTAAACCACATTGGAAGCCGAATCCAGCAATCCATAAAGACCATCTTTTACTACTAGTCTGAAACCATCAACTAAATATGGTTCTATATAATCGTAAGCAGGTTCAACCACCCAATTGCCTTCGCGATCGATAATTCCAAGATGTCCGACACTGTCGCTCATAAAGCTGTATCCCGATTTGAATACGTATGGTGTCGTTATTCCAGCATTTTTTGCATCGAATTTAAAAGCTATCACCACCTCGTTTTTATTGTTGATAAATCCAAC
>JAGCLZ010000096.1 GCA_017646685.1 Bacteroidales bacterium
GCATATAAAGCTGCTACGACAAAACACTGAAGACCATCAATCGGGGGCACGACTTCCAAACCACCGTCGAGGCTATAAAGGCCACCGCCGAACGTGGCTTGCATGTGGGCGGACACCTAATCTTCGGCCTGCCGGGCGAAAGCCGCGACGAGATGTTGGCTCAAGCACATACACTGTCGGCACTGCCTCTGCACTCGCTCAAGTTCCATCAGCTGCAGATACTCAAAGGCTCGCTTATGGAAAAGGACTACGCCTTGCACCCCGACAAGTATTCATTCTTCGAACTCGACGAATACATCGATTTCGTTATCGACTTCCTCGAACGCCTCCGCCCCGACATAGTGGTGGAACGCTTTGCCGGCGAGGTGCCTCCTCGCTTCCAAGTAACCTCGGCATGGGGGCTGATACGCAACGAAAAGATTCCCGTACTGGTAGAAAACCGAATGAAGCAACGCAACACCTGGCAGGGAAAGAAGTATATGGGATAAAGGGTTAATGTTTAAGGAGTGGTTTGGTTAAAACAATAAAATAATAAGATATGAACAACATTATTAAGCGATTATGCAACACAAACGAACTGATAGAACTTTATTCCAACTTTAATGATTGCGATAAGTTTGCGGTAGGTTACATTGATGCTTGCACGGATAACGAATGCTTGATACATTCTTTTCAAGAGAATGATTTAGACGATGGTTATTATGTGATGCATAACGACTCTGTGTTTGAAATACGTCGTCGTACCAAGTATTTGAAAAACATGTTGCTATTCATCAAACCAAATACCGAGAAATATAAATTACCAAAAGGTTATTGGACAGAGTTAGACCTTTTCAATGTGGTACTCAATTTGTGCAAAGAAGAAAGGTTGATGGCAATGATTCGATTGGATTTTGGTGAGGAATGCTATGGTTATATAAATGATTTTGACGATAGTATTTTAGAAATAGAAACGGTAGATAGCGATGGCATACCCGATGGTATAGAATACTTACGTATAGAAGATGTCAGAGTAATTGGTTTTGGAAGTCTTGAAGCAAATCGTCGTTTGAAGTTGTTTGAAACACAAAACAATTTGAACTAAAACATCAAACACACTATGAAGAAGATACTGATTATATGCGTGGCGTTGGTAAACATTGCTACACATACATTGGCACAAAGCGACAGCATCGTACATGCTTATTTTATGGAGAGACTGCAAGAGGCCAAAACAGCCATAGACAGTGCCGAGATTTATTATTCGGATTTCATTTATTATAACGGTGGAGAATACACGCCTTACGAGTCATATCATCCTTTCAATGAAAACGATTCACTACCACGAACTTTACTATTCCCTTACGGCGTCGATAGTGCGTTGGCTATTTTTCGTCGCCTTTATTGGAACGATGATATGGAACATTTGTATTTCCCCATAGTGCAACTCGAACATGCGTTGGGATTGCCTCACGATTTTACTATTGCTCCGCCCGACACTTCGGATTTTTACATGCCTTTGCAAAGCGGTACTTACGATGATTTGGGACTTGGATGGCAAACCAACTACACCCAGTATCTTTATCCTAATGCAAAGTGGGCTTTGCGGCATTGCAAGCATTACACCAACCTTTTCCGCGACTTGGATGAACCAAGCCTTTGGAAACAACAAGACACTATGTTGCGAGTCACAGTTACACATCTGCCTCATAGCAGCAAAACAATAATACGTGTTTATAAAGATAACGGACAACCGATGGCCGAATACCGTTCAGTGTACTACGAATATACAAGAATAAATTCGGTGGGACATATCGTTCAGACTCATTATGAGAAGAAGCAGCTTACAGAAGAACAATGGAACAAGATAGTGCATTTGGCTGCTACAATCGACAGCCTTCCTTGGGAAGAAAGAGGCACCCTGATAGATGGCAATCGCTATTGGTTTGAATACAGCCATAATTCGTCCTACCACTCCAACTACTCTTGTTGGGACAGAACCGAACTTTGGGAATATCTAAAACAATTATTCCCAAAACCCAAAAAGCGAATCAGACACTATTATAACTACGACTGAGAGTAAACAAACTCCCAACAACATGATAAACACAAAAAGGGTAGAAACACACCGCCGTGTTTCTACCCTTTGCCGTTAAAGCATCGCAATGATTATCCAACAAGGTCGTCGCCGCCGCCGTTGTTGCTGCCGCCACCCTCGGTGCCGCCGCCATCGGTGTCAGGAGCGTCCTCGTCCGTAGCGTCGGCTTTGGTGCCGGGTAGGTAGGTCCACTCTATGTCGTCGGCAATCAGAGTGTTGATACGTTTGCCCTTTTGGCTGCCCACTCCCGCCTTCATTGTTGGGCGAAACTGCACCTTGATGTTAGTCACTTGGTCTATCGACACCTCTTCCGGTGTGTCGACACCCGTTTTCTTACACTCGAAGGTTAAGTGAAACGAACCTATTCCGTCCAATTTCACCGAATGACCTTCGGCCAAATAACGAGTCATCACGTTGGGGATTGCATTTAGCACCGCCATTACATCGGTCTGACTTACGGTGCTTTCCTTTTCGATGTCCTTTGCCAAACGTTTGGCATCGTAGTTGCTTACGCTCTTAACTACAGGCACCCACTTCTCTGTAACTTTGATAAATTTTTTCCCGAAAAAAGCCATAATGAAATGTTTTTAGAGGTTAATAAATTTATTTTATACCTTTTAAAGAGTCTTTTTTCTGAGTCATTTCTTTTCAATGCTAAATGATTGATTTTCAGATACTCGATTTTTTGTTTCTTGACACTCGAGTCTCAATTTCTTGACACTCGAGTGTCAGCGTCTTGAGTCTCGAGTGTCAAGACGCTGAGTCTCGAGTCTCAAAAAAAGGAGTTTCCAATGTTCTCCGAACACCTCTTTAAAGGTCTTTTTCTAACGATGAAAAATGTTATTTATTATGTGGGATATTATTAATTTTTTGAATAGTGGGATTATTTTTTATGTTTTAGTCAAAACTTAGCCTTGCCTACACAGTGTTTCGCCATCCGGAAGCAAGGCATTTCTATTGGGCTGCAGCCATTATTTCGACAAGCCGCACCCTAGCAAGGCTGTGTTTTCACCTCGTGCAGTATATGCAAACACTGTTAGTCTCAATCGGGTGCATGTTTCTTACCCTCATTGTAGCATTTTATTCAAAAAATATTTGGTAATTCAAAAATAATGTGTATATTTGCAGCCGAAAAGGTCAGCCTTTTCAATAATTAAATAACAATATAAATAATTAAAATTAAACGTCTTATGAAGAAAATATGTTTAAAATTTGCCCTATTGGCATTGGCAGTTGTAGGAATGTTCAGTGTTAGCAGCTGCGAAAAAGGGGAAGAAACATGCAGTGAATGTCATTGTCAAGTAGAAAATCCTCTCACTGATTTAGGTTGGCTGAAAGATAAGTTAGCTGAATATGATAATTCGTATAGTTTGCGTATAAAGGTATATACTTGTAAATATCAAACTAATAAAGATGGTTTCTTCTTTGAAGAGGTTGAAATGAGTGATGGGCAACAATATCTTTATGATTGCAAAGGCAATCTTTTGTGTACCACCGGAGGCATTAGTGGAAGATTGGACGATGTTTATAATGTAGATTACAACAGCTTCCAACTAATATATACTAATTTATAATTGCGAAGGACGGTTGCATCACATTCTATGCCTCAAAGATATAAAGCCGAAACATTGCATGTGTTTCGGCTTTATTGTTTATTATTCTTCTGTTCCGGCCACTATTATTACTATCTCGCCTTTTACACCTTTTTCGGTATAGTGTTGTGCCAATTCGGCAAGGGTGCCACGCTGTGTTTCTTCGTGCAGCTTGGTTATCTCGCGGCATACGGCGGCCCTTCTCTCGGCCCCCAACACTTCGGCAAGCTGTTCCAAAGTCTTCACCAGTCGGAACGGCGATTCGTAAAACACCATCGTGTATTTGCAGTCTGTCAACGAGTTGAGCTTGGTTTGTCGGCCCTTCTTTTGTGGAAGGAAGCCCTCGAACACAAAGCGGTCGCAAGGCAAACCCGAGTTGACCAACGCAGGCACAAAGGCTGTGGCTCCGGGCAGGGTTTCAACCTCTATACCTTCTTTTACACACTCTCTTACGACGAGGAATCCCGGGTCGGATATGCCCGGAGTGCCGGCATCGGTTATTACGGCAATGTTTTCGCCGGCATGCAGGCGGTCTATTATCTGCCCCAGCTTTTGATGTTCGTTGTATTTGTGGTTCGACTGCATGGGGGTGTTTATCTGATAGTGTTGCAGCAGAGTTTTGGATGTGCGAGTGTCTTCGGCCAATATCAAATCCACACTTTGCAACACCGACACGGCACGATAGGTCATGTCCGCCAAATTGCCTACCGGAGTAGGTACCAAATATAATTTTGCCATAGTTTATTGTTCCTTAATTTTACAGAGAGTGAAAAATGCAAAATAGTAGGCAACGGTGTATGTTTTTGTTGCCTACTATTATATTATTGTGTAAGTGAAATGTGTTATTCAGCGTCGAAGTCTTCAGGAATTTCCATATCGTGATATACAGCTTGTACATCATCGTCGTCTTCCAAAAGGTCTACAATCTTCAACACTTTGCGCATCGATTCTTCGTCCAAAGCCTTGGTGGTGTTTGGTATACGTTGAAGTTCGGCATTTTCTACTTCAAGTTTCATGTCTTCAAGTTTCTTCACCATAGCACCAAAGTCTTCCATGGCAGTGTATAGAGTGATGTATTCTTCATCTACTTCCATTTCTTCCAAACCTGCATCGATAAGTTCCATTTCAAGCATTTCCATGTCCATATCGGCTTTCTTAGGCAATACGAACACACCTTTGCGGTCGAAAATAAAACCAAGAGAACCGTTGGTTCCAAGTGTGCCACCGAATTTGTTCATAATAGAACGCACGTTGGCTACGGAACGCATATTATTGTCGGTCAAACATTCGATGAATATCGCAACTCCATGAGGAGCATAGCATTCGAAAGTAAGTTCTTGCAAAGCGGCAGAGTCTTTGTCGCTAGCCTTTGATATAGCACGCATAAGGGTATCTTTAGGCATGTTCACACCCTTGGCATTTTGCATAAGCAAACGCAAACGTGGGTTGCCATCAGGATCCGGACCACTTTCTTTTACTGCTACGGTTACTTCTTTTAATATTCTCGAGAATGCTTTTGAGCGTTTAGCATCGGCTGCTCCTTTTTGTCTTTTTATTTTAGACCATTTATTATGTCCTGACATATATTGACGTTTTTTTTAGTTTGTAATTCTAAGTTATATTCTCTCTTTCAGATATTTGTAATAAAAACGTTTATCCGAAATGATTTTCAAAATTACTTTTTTTTTGTCATTTATAATAGATATTAGAGCGTTTTGAGGAAAAAAAATCTTTCTCGATGTAATATCTTATTTATATTCAGAAGTATATAAGTATGCGTAAACAAATAAATACTTGTCGCTTAGTTGACGGGGAAAAGAGAGTGAATTTTGGGGTAAGATAATACTATTTTTGAATGAATTTAGGAAGTTATTATGGCAATAATAGATGATTCTATTCGTTATCGGATATGTAGATTCGGTAGATAAATTAAAATCTGTAATTATGAAGAAAGTTTTCGGTTTGCTATGTCTTATATTGTTGTTTTTCACATCATTTTCTCAATCAGTCGTGGAATTAAGTGTATACGATGATAAAACGAAAGAACCAATTACTTGTTTCGAGTTAAAAATAGATAAAGATTCGGTATTTATATGTGATTCGGTCAAGGAATCCACGCTGTTACATATACCCGGTGAAACAAAAAGAATTTATTTTGAGATTTCAAGTATAGGTTATCTGAAATTTGCCGACACATTAGATTTAAACAAGCAGCAAAATTTATCTATTTTCCTTAAAAGAACTTTTCGAGAAATACCTTCAGATTCAGTAATTACACATATTCTTACTAGTTTTAATTATGTAGTATTTCTTGATTGGAAATGGTTGTATACAATAGATATATATGAAAATTCTTATGCAAAAGAAATCGTTTCTTCAATTCAATCGCAACAAAACGATGAAGACGACATTGTGATGGTGAATATATTGGGATTTAGTAGTTCTATGTATTACGTTGAGTTTTATAGTGGATTGACCGATTACAAATTCAAACGTGGTTGGATAAGAAAGGAATCACCTATATATAGTATGTTGGAATTGTATACCCCATACGACACTATCGAGCTGTATGAAGAAATAAAAGGAACAAAATCTATTATACATATAATTACGGCAGATAATGCACCAAGTGATGGCATGGTAAAAATTCTCGACATTGATAGTACGGGAGAATATTTTAAAGTTGAGTTTTACAGTAGAAATAAAAAACTGCAAGGATGGGTTTCCATATCTGATTTATGTGGTAATCCGTATACAACATGTGGGTAGTTCCTACTGGGAAAAGAGTAGTAAATTAAAGAACAGACTTCATTATGCCGAAAGTTGCAACCGAGTAAATAAAAATTACATCACGAGGGTGTTTTATCTACATCGTGATGTATTTTTGAGGTGGTGTGTCAGATTCCGATTGATGATATACCGTCACACTCTCAACACCCTATTATGAAGCGATTGGCAATAGGGTATAAATATACACAAGCATAATCAAACTCATTTAATAATCTATAGTTCTAAAATTTCTACCTTCGGATTGATTGAAGAACTTTCTTTGAAACTTTTTCGTCATACCAATGTATTACAGGATTAATATCAAAATTTATATCTGTGATAATAGACATGATTTAAAAGAAGTAAAGGAACCTTGAGAAATGAAAAAGAAAATATTTTTGTTTGTGATATACTTTTTCTATTTAATCTGCGTTTTATAAGCCGAAATTATTAAAGACAACTAAAGAAATGGATTTAAGCAATATTTTAGCAATAGCAGGAAAACCGGGTTTATTCAAACTCGTTTCGCAAACTAAAACCGGAGCCGTTGTTGAGTCATTATTAGATGGTAAACGTACTCCCGCTTTTAAAAATGATAAAATTAGCTCGTTGAGCGAAATATGCATGTTTACCAACGATGAAGATTATCCTTTGTCGGAAGTATTCAGAAACATCTACACCAAAGAAAATAAAGGCCAAGTAAGCATTGATTATAAAAAAGTTTCTACTAGAGATCTTTATGCTTATTTTTCCGAAGTTCTTCCCAATATGGACGAAGAGCGCGTTTATCCTTCGGATGTAAAGAAAGCCTTGTCGTGGTATAACTTGCTTTTGAGTAAAGATTTGATTGATGGCGAAATGGACAAGATGCTTGCTGAACGCAATGGCGAAGAAAACTCAGAAGCGACCGAAGAAGGAAAAGAATAAACAATATTAATAATCAATAAAAAAGCGAACTTCAACAATGTTGAGTTCGCTTTTTTGGTATATTACCTATAACTACTATTCTTTGTGGAATATGCTAGCCGAGGCTTGTGCTTTGGGTGTAATAATCAAATCGTTTATACATACATGTTCGGGCATTGTGGCTACATAATATATTGTATCGGCAATGTCTTTTCCTGTAAGAGGCTCGTAACCTTTGTACACGTTGTCGGCACGTTGTTGATCTCCTTTAAAGCGTACTATGGAGAATTCGGTTTCCACTGCACCGGGTGCCACATTGGTAACCTTTATACCGTATGGCACCATATCCATACGCATAGCTCGTGATAGGCTATCTACCGCTGTCTTTGTTGCACAATATACGTTTCCGTTGAGGTATGTTTCTTTTCCGGCTATGGATGCTATGTTGAACACATGTCCTTGCTTGCGTTCAACAAGCCATGGCAACACTTTGCGGCTTACGTATAACAACCCCTTTACATTGGTATCTATCATACGTTCCCAATCGTCGATAACACCTTCTTGTATAGGTCCAAGACCTACTGCAAGCCCGGCATTGTTTACAAGAATATCAATAGCTCTCCATCCTTCAGGTAGACTGTCGAAAGCTTTGTTTACGGCTTCGTTGCTACGCACGTCGAAATTCAAAGCTATAAGATCTATCTTATATTTACTTACAAGTTCTTCGCCTAGCTCTTCAAGTTTTTCTTTTCTACGTCCGGTTATTATAAGATTGTATCCATTAGCTGCAAATATTTCGGCTGTCGCACGGCCTATACCGGAGGTGGCTCCGGTTACACATACTATCTTGCTCATATCTATTATGTTTTTAATTATCCTTTAAGTGCTTTAATTTGTTCTTCAAGAGCCTTTATCTTTTGTTCGGCATCCGATTGTTTCTTACGTTCCATTGCCACTACTTTTTCGGGAGCACCGTTTACAAAGCGTTCGTTGGATAGCTTTTTCAATACCGATTGTAGGAAACCTTGAGTATAGGCAAGTTCATCTTCGAGTTTTTTAAGCTCGGCATCCTTGTCAATGTTTTGGCTGAAAGGTACGTAGCATTCCACTGCTCCTACCATAAACGACAATGCACTTTCCACTTTCTCGGCCACATATTCTATCTTGGATAGATTGCAAAGTTTGGCTATCATAGCATCGAAGGTAGTATCGTCGGCGGTTTTCTTTATGTAAAGTTCCAATACTTCTTTAGGCGACATACCTTTGGAGTTCCTTAGTCCGCGAAGACCTATGATAGTTTCTTTGGCTGTGGCAAAACGTTTTAGCAACTCTGTATCATAGTTGGCGGATTTTGGCATTGAGGCCAACATTATGCTTTCGCCATTGTTGCGTTCACGTAGGGTGTGCCATATTTCTTCGGTGATGAATGGCATAAAAGGATGTAGCATACACATCAGTTTTTCGAATATGCCTATAGTAGCTTCGTAGGTAGCCTTGTCCAATGGTTGTTGGTAAGCAGGTTTTACTATTTCCAAGTACCACGAGCAGAAGTCGTCCCATACCAATTTGTAGGTAGCCATCAGTGCTTCACTCAGGCGGTATTTGTTGAAGCAGTCTTCTATTTCGGCAAGGGTTGCGGCAAGGTGGTTTTCAAACCAGTTTATAGCCATTTTGTTTATCTGAGGTTGTTCCATGTCTTTTATTTCCCAACCTTTTACAAGACGTAGTGCGTTCCATATCTTGTTGCTGAAGTTGCGTCCTTGTTCACAAAGAGCCTCGTCGAAAGGAAGGTCGTTGCCGGCAGGGGCTGTAAGCAGCATTCCCACTCTCACGCCGTCGGCACCATATTTGTTCATCAATTCTATTGGGTCGGGCGAATTGCCAAGTGATTTAGACATTTTACGTCCTAGTTTGTCACGAACTATACCGGTAAAGTATACGTTTTTGAATGGCACTTCGTTGCGATATTCTTCACCTGCCATTATCATTCTTGCCACCCAGAAGAAGATGATGTCCGGTCCAGTTATAAGGTCGGCTGTTGGGTAGTAATATTTTATATCTTCATTGTCGGGATTGCGTATTCCATCGAAGACCGACATCGGCCACAACCACGAACTGAACCATGTATCGAGCACATCTTCGTCTTGCATCATTTCGTTTATGGTGCAGATATCATTGCCATAGCGTTCTTGAGCTATGCGGTAGGCATCTTCTCTAGTTTCTGCCACTACCACTTCTTTGTTTGGTAGGTAATAAGCCGGTATGCGTTGTCCCCACCATAGTTGGCGGCTTATACACCAATCCTTGATATTTTCCATCCAGTGACGATATGTGTTTTTAAACTTGGCAGGATGAAACTGTATTGTATCGTTTTCCACTACTTCCAAAGCTCTTTTGGCAAGGTCGTCCATTTTCAAGAACCATTGTGCCGAAAGTTTTGGCTCGATAACAGAGTCGGTACGCTCGGAATGTCCCACCTTGTTGGTGTAGTCCTCGATCTTTTCAATCAGGCCTGCGGCTTCGAGGTCTTTCACTATTTGTTTGCGAACGGCAAAGCGGTCCATGCCTTTGTATTGCATACCGTTGTCGTTCAAAGTACCGTTGTCGTTGAATATATCTATGCTGTCAAGTTTGTGTTTCAGCCCGATGTTGTAGTCGTTGATGTCGTGGGCAGGGGTTATTTTTAGGCAGCCTGTACCAAACTCGCGGTCTACATATTCGTCCATTATCACGGGTACGGAGCGGCCTATGCTTGGCACTATCACACGTTTTCCCTTTAGGTGGAGGTAGCGTTCATCGTCGGGGTGTACACATACTGCGGTATCGCCCAATATGGTTTCGGGACGAGTGGTGGCTACTGTCAAATATTCGTTGGTGCCTTCTATAAAATAACGCAGGTAGTATAGCTTCGATTTGCTTTCTTTATATATCACTTCTTCGTCCGAAACGGCAGTAAGAGCCACGGGGTCCCAGTTTACCATTCGTACGCCGCGGTAGATAAGTCCTTTATTGTATAGATCGACAAACACTTTTATTACCGATTCGTACAAGGCCGGTTCCATCGTAAAGCGGGTTCTGTTCCAATCGCACGAAGCTCCAAGTTTTTTAAGCTGTTCGAGTATTATTCCGCCATGTTTTTCCTTCCATTCCCAAGCATGTTTCATAAACTCGTCGCGGCTTAGGTCGCGTTTGTCTATGCCTTCGGCCTTAAGTTTTGCCACCACTTTGGCTTCGGTAGCTATCGAAGCGTGGTCGGTGCCGGGAACCCAGCAGGCGTTTTTGCCTTGCATGCGTGCACGGCGTACAAGTATGTCTTGTATGGTGTTGTTAAGCATGTGTCCCATGTGCAACACTCCGGTTACATTTGGTGGTGGTATTACTATTGTATAAGGTTCTCTATTATCGGGGGTGGAGGCAAATAAATTGGATTTCATCCACTGTTCGTACCATTTATCTTCCACTATCGACGGATTGTATTTCGGTGCTATCTCCATAATATGCTGATTTTTTATATTTTAAATATAGTATATGCATTCTAATTAGGTTACAAAGATACACTTTTTTCGATTAATATTGTTTGATGTTTTTCAAAAAATGATTTTTGAGTTGTACATTCTGTCGTTTCAGTACCCGGAGCTATGTTTTTTGTACGAAATATTTTTCGTATCGATATTGTGTAATTTCCATCACGAAGATATAGGGAGGAGTTTTTTTTGAGTACATATACCATCTAAAAGACTTAGTATTTTATGAAGTTGCCTTATTTAAAGACTATTTTTATGAAATACTTAAAACTAAATTGCGTTATCGTAAGAAGTATGGTGCTGAAACTGTTATATATATACTATCACACATATTATATACCCTTTGGTTGAATTAAATTCTTTCTTTGTATCAATGTATAATCCTATACATCATGGTGATGTTGCTTGTAGTTGCCATGGTAGTGCCCATCCATAAGCCGATGGCATATATGTACCAACGCCCCGTTTTGATACCGAAACAGTACCTGATGCTATTCAATAAGTTAGAGGAATACCCGCCGGCTTGATGCCATGCATTTTTTTTGCAAAAAACATCCATTTTATTTTGCAGGTTCGGAAAATCTATGTACGTTTGTATTGTCTTGATGAGATTAGTTTCAAACGATGATGCAGTTGCACATCGGACTCATCAAGATAATAATAACAATTTAAATTCTAAAAGAAATGATCAAATTAATTTCCAAACAACAGCCAATGACAAAGATTGGCACGAAAGAGAAAGAACTGAAATACGTTCTAAACTTGGTACTATCGGGAAGCATATCCGAAAA
>JAGCLZ010000097.1 GCA_017646685.1 Bacteroidales bacterium
TATTATGCAAAATATATGGGTTAATTTGTCGGACAGCCGATAAGATACTCAAAATAGGGGGCTTGTCCAAGGAAAAACAATTGTTGATTATTGAAATTCAGTATATTGAAAAAGCTGTATTTTGTTTAGCGGACACTAATAATATACAATAGATATATCAAAACTAGCAAAAGGATACTATGCTATGCGAATAACCACCGCCGAAGGTGTGGCTGTTCGCAAGGTTATCCGCAAATAACCTATATTAGTTATGTAATTATCCTATATATGTTACGCCGCTAACATATATAGGATAATTTGTTTGGGATATATATATATGGATGCTTTCAGTGCAAACTATGAGCCTTTATCTTTTTTGTATTTGCAATAGCTTTGCACAATACGCAGTGTTCCATAGGAGTATTTCGATTCGAAGTGCTCAAATGCTTCTCGTAGAAGGTTATCTATATTTTCGCTAAAATAGGGGACAAGTGCAGATAGCTCTTCATTGCCAACCAATGAGTGTACATCTATTTCGCCCGATTCTACAAATCTGCTCAAGTGTCCTTCTATCGTGCTTGTTGCCATTTCGCGTTCGGTGGCTATTTCTTCAGTGCTTTTGCCTTGGCGGAATAGCTCTAGTGTAACAAGGTAGGTATTGGGTTTCTCTTTGGGTTTTGTGGTAGTGGTACTGTCTATTTCTATTGTTGCCTGTTTTCGTTCTATGCTGTTGGCCTCGCAAAAGTCGGATATTATTTGCAGTATTTCTTCACCATAATTTTCGTATTTCTTTTTGCCAAATCCTTCTATATCTAATAGTTCCTCTTTGGTTTGAGGCATAGCTTTGGCTATTTCCACCAATGTGGTTTGGTGCATTACAAAGAAAGCCGGTTTATCCAGTTCAAGACTGCGTTCGCTACGCCAATCTTTCAGTATGTCTATAAGTTCGTTGGTGTAGCTGTTATCGCTCACAATGGTTATGGTTCGGGTTTTCTTTTTGCTTTTCTCTTCTTTGTTTAGTAGGGAGTTGTTTTTGCTTTTTATGTATTGTTCCACATCAAACATCGGGAGGCTTGCTGTAAGTGTGGCTGTTTTTATACGTATTATTTCGTCAATAGCATCAGTGGTTTTGTTGTAGTTTTTGGCTGTCTCTTTGTTGTCTATATCCAAACCAAATATTGGTTGTAGTCTTTCGGCAATGGGTTTGAGTTGAGATAGAAAGTATTCGCAACCTTTGTTTATTCGTTCATGCAGATGTTTGTTGTCGGTATCGTTGTTGGTTTGCAGGCGTATTTTGTTTATTTGTCCTACAAAACGTTCAGACACAATCAGTAGTTCTGTTATTTCTTTCTGTATGTTGTCTAGTTCGTTGGTTTGGCTAGGGTATATCTTGCTTAGGTTGAAAGTAGCAATACTGTGCAGTTCGTTTATATTCTTTTGCAATGCCGAAAAATCGAAAAGCTCCAACAGATTGTCGAAAAAGAATTGGCTTTTGGCATTGTTAAGGTTGCTTTCTACATATTCGTGCGAGGGAATGTTATTATTGAATGTTTCCACATCGTTGTTGCTAAAAGAACATTGGGGCGTTATTTGAGAACTTAATACAAGTCCTTCGAAACTTTTGCAACGGCTTAGTGCCACATATACTTGCCCGTATGTGAATGCCGACCCTACATCAATTATGGCTCTTTCGAAAGTGAGCCCTTGGCTTTTGTGTACGGTTATGGCCCATGCAAGTTTGAGAGGGTATTGTATAAAAGATCCATCAACTTCGGCTTCTATTTCTTTGCTATCCTTGTTGATGGTGTATTTAATGTTTTCCCATCTGTCGCGTTTTACCTCTATTGTGTTGCCATCACGGTCTTCAACCACTATGTTTTTGTCCGATATGTCTGTTATTGTAGCTATCTTTCCGTTGTAGTATTTTTTTTCAGCCGATGAGTCGTTGCGTACAAACATCACTTGTGAACCCTCTTTTAGTGTAAGTATTTGGTCGGTAGGATAGGAGTATTCCGGAAAGTTTCCTTCAACGATAGCTTCGAACGAGTAGCTTTTTTGGTTAATGCTTTCGAGTTTCGAGGTGTTTATTGCCTGTGCTTGGTGGTTGTGAGTGGTCAGCCTTATATATCCTTCCGAGTCGTTGGGTTGGAAATCTGGTTGGTATCGGGTGTTGAGTAGGTTCAGAGTGTCGTTGTCAAATTTGTTTTGACGAATATTGTTCAGCAGGGTTATAAATTGTCTGTCTGTTTGTCGGAATATGGTTTTTAGTTCTATAGTTATGAACGGAGTTCTTTGCAAGGCTTTGCTGTTGAAGAAGAAAGGCGAAGGATATACCTGTTTCATCATTTCCCATTCATCGTCTTTCACTACTGGAGGTAGTTGTTGTAAGTCGCCAATCATCAGTAGTTGCACACCACCAAATGGGCGTTGAGTTCGTCGGTATCTACGCAAACTATCGTCAATGGCATCTAAAAGGTCGGCACGTACCATACTTATCTCGTCGATTATCAGCAAATCTAAGGTGCGTATTATTTCTATTTTTTCTTTGCGTAAATGCTTCTTGTTCATCGAATATTCCGACATCACATTCTTCAACGATGGTAAGAAAGGTGTGAAGGGAAGTTGGAAAAATGAATGTATGGTTACACCATTGGCGTTGATAGCTGCCACACCGGTAGGAGCCACCACCACACAACGTTTGCCGGTAGTTTTGCATATATGTCGTAGGAATGTGGTTTTTCCGGTGCCGGCTTTGCCGGTAAGGAATACCGATGTGCCGGTATTGTTGATGTATCTGTCGGCAAGTTCCAATGGCGTTTGTGTCATAATATTTTTGTTTATATAAATAAGAGACACAGCGTTTGTGCAGTGTCTCTTATCGTATTGGTTATTTTTGTATTCTTTATTGTTTATCTTACTATCACAGTTTTATTGTATTTTTTGCCGTTGGCAATTATTTCCAATATGTATGTACCTTCTTTCAAAGCTTCGGTATTCAATTGGTAATTTGTTGATGTAAGCATTATTTGTGATGAATATACCGGGCGTCCCATCATGTCGTATATAGTGCATTGAGCTGTTCCCATCTCGTTGATATCTATGTTGAACACTCCGTTTGAAGGGTTGGGGTATACATCCATCTTGTTGGTATTTGCAATTTGGTTTATGCTTACAGACGAGTCGGAGCTATAATCCCAATTTATACCATCAATATATGTTTCGTTGGTTCCTATAGGGTCTAACCAATCAGATAGGCGACGTGCTTCAGAGTTGCCACCGGTCCATGATCTCGATAGTTTGCCATATACATCAAATAGGTATGAAGGTTGATCCAATACATCACAAGCACTGCTACCTGCATATAGTTGTCCGCATATACGGCCATTACCATCAAATAATGGCGATCCCGACGAACCTTGTTCAGTTACACCCTTGTTCTCTTCGCCCGGTATCCATTGCACGGCCCATAGGTTTGCATCGTTGCTTTGTACACGATTTGGTATGCTTATTTTTTTCCAATCGCCACCGGGGTGATGTATTCCTGCGCCTATAGATGGTGTTCCGGTAGAGCGTGTCCATCCGGCATAGAATACTTCATAGCGGTCGGGGATGGCTGTGCGTAGCTTCATAAGCAAAAAATCGCTAGCCGAGAATTTTGCTACTATATCGGCACCAATAACGCTATTGTTTGATGTGCCACTATTGCCTATACATGCATTGGTTTGGTAGTTGAAATAAAATACAAAACGAGTTATGTTTATTCCCAAATCTTGGCAGTGGTAAGCAGAGAGTATGTAGTTGGTTTTGTCGTTGGCAGTATTGTTTATCAATGCACCCGAGCACATATATACACCGCCTCCGGCAACTATTTGATAGTGTACTACAGAGCGTATTTGATCACGCCATTCGTCACCTTCTTCGCATACAACGTTGATATGGCAAGTACCATCAGCATGACCATGAGGCCCTTTCTCTTCGTTCATCATAGTAAACATATCTTTGTATCCATGGCCAACCTCGTTGATTTCTATTGTTCCCATTCCTGCCACTTCGGCCGGTTCGTAGTATTCGAGTGTTATTCTTTCGCCTGGTAATGATTGTGTGTAGAACTCACCTCCGGGCAAAGCACTTTCCATGGTAAATTTACCTATAACAAATTCTTGCGAAGCATCATAAACAAACAATTCGGCTCCCGCTGGAATATCAAAGGTTTTGAAACAAGGAAACATAAATGTGGCTCCTTTAGATTCGATGGTTACACGCCAAATACGGTCACCATTTTCAAGTACTTCGGTGGTGCCATGGGTTTTGTTGGATATATTGGTTTCTTGCATTATACCCACACGCATAGCCGAACCTTTGCCTTTTAGGTTAATGTCTTCATCGAAATAAACATCGTTATCAATCTTCTGTAGGCTTACTATCGACGGAGGATTGTTACTTTTTTCGTTATTAAAACGTGGTGTTCCACCAAAACTAATTTGTGCTTGTATATTCGAGAATATTATCAAACTCAGCACAATACATACTAATTTTCTTTTATTGAACATTGTTTTTGTATTACTTTTTTGTTTGTATTAGATTTTGCAAAATTACATCTTTATTTCCAATTATATTCAATATGGAAGTAATTTTAATTTTTTTTATGCTTGACGCCTCAGCTATTTGTTGGAAAAAATGTAATTTTGCAATTTGAAGATAATGGTAATATTAGTGTAATAACATAATAAAAATCAACGCTATGAATACAATAGAACTATTGATGCAACATCGCTCTATACGCAAATATAAATCTCAACCCATAGAGCAAAAAACATTGAATAGAATATTAGAAGCAGGTATACGTGGTTCCAATACCGGCAATATGCAGATATATAGTATTGTGGTAACACAAGATTCTGAACGTAAGAAAGAACTTGCTAAATTTCATTTCGGTCAGAAAATGGTAGAGGATGCTGCAGCTGTAATTACTGTGTGTGTGGATATAAATCGTTACCACAAATGGTGTATGCTTAGGAATGCAGGTACTGCTTACGACAACTTTTTGTGGTTTGCTACAGGAGTGGTTGATGCCACTATAGCTACACAGAATATATGTGTGGCTGCCGAAGCCGAAGGATTGGGATTTTGTTATTTGGGTACAGTGTTATACAATGCTCCCGAAATAGCCCAATATCTGAAACTACCCAAGGGAGTGGTGCCGGTAACTACTATAACTATGGGATATCCTGCCGAAACTCCGGAACTGAGCGAACGTTTGCCATTGAAAGGAGTAGTTCATTACGAAGAATATCATGATTATAGCAACGAAGATGTAGATACAATTTTTGCCGATACAGAAAATCTGCCTCTTTCAAAAGAGATGGTGAAAATAAACGGGACTGAGAATCTTGCACAGATATTTACACAAAAAAGATACAAGAAAGCCGACAATATATTTATATCGCAAAAATTGCTTAAATTCCTACACGATTCCGATTTCATGAATAATGAATAATGCCAATTCCGATAGGATATACATCTATTTTTTAGCAGTAGGGTATAAATAAAATGATGGTATATCGTCGCCACATTGACGATATACCATCATTTTTATTGTTTGATATTGTATTTTATAATGAGGGATTGTTGAATGAGTCCTTTAATCAATATTTATTGTACTTTTTATAAATTCCACAATATCCATAGGCGTTTGTAAGGAAGTAACTATATGTGCTTTGAGGTAATAAGGCTCTCTGTTCGATAGTTGTTTTTCTATATAGGATGGCATTTCTTCAGCGGTTAAGTTTTGTAGAAGTGGCCGATTTTGTTTTGTGTTTCTAAGTCTCTCAGCTAAAAAACCTATACATCGCTGTAAATAAATACTTACTCCATTTTTATTGATGAACTCCATATTGTCGAAGTAACAAGGTGTACCTCCCCCCGTAGCAATTACTGTATTTTTTAGTGAAGTAGTAGAATGCAATATCTTACGTTCGCACATACGAAAAGCTTCTTCGTTGTATTTTTCAAAAAAATCAGATATTGTTATTTTGTATTGTTCTTCAAACAAGTGGTCTAAATCTACAAAATTATATCCTATTTTTTTTGCAATCTTTTTTCCAAGACTTGTCTTTCCGCAACAAGGATAGCCAACTATATATATATTCATTACATTGAAAAAAAAACTCAGAATTTAAACTGTAGGGTCACTCCCGATGATATACCTAAGTAAGACTGTTCTACCGAAGGTGTAACTAATAGAGATAAATCATCATTGATTTGGAAGTCGAACAAATGGCCATAGCAATAGGCATCTATAAGATTTAGTGCATATAGAGCTACTCCGGCAATAATAGATAATTGGAAATTCTTTTCGTATGCTTGATATAGATTGTATATGTTTTGGTCGGGGTAGTTGGAATATTCAGGTAGCAGATTGGCAGTATTGCCACTATTTCTGTTTATATATTCTGTTTTGAATTTTTGTGCATTACGATAGTTGTCTACACCAATATATGTTATCACTGCGGCACCTCCGTATATTATTCCTATCTTCCAAGCTTGGCGGTTATATACCTGTCCCCATCCCGGAATTACAGCACTTTTCCATAAAGCAGTATTGGCACTATGAGATTTTTCGGCCGAAATATCAGTGTTGTATTGTGAATATACTTGTGTTGGTATTGTAAATATAAGAAGAAAAAGAGCAAGAGAAGTATCTCTTACTCTTTTCATTGATATCGTATTTTTCAATTTCTCTATCACTTTCAATTATTTCTTTATTAATGATATTATGCGTTGGAAATCTGTGTCGTTGTTAAAAGTGATTGTAATAGTTCCTTTTCCTTTTCTGCTTCTTTTTATCTCAATTTCCGATTGTATGTAATCATGCAATTCTTTTTTGCAATCTTGATGCAGTTGAGGTAAGTCGGTCTTTTGTTTAACAACAACTTTCTTAGGTTCTGTTATGGCTTTTACCATTGTTTCCACTTGTCGTACCGATAGGTCCTTCTGTATGATTTCGTGTAGTATCATAAGTTGTGTCTCTGCATCCTCGATATTTATTATGGTTCGAGCATGAGCCATGCTTATTTGATTGGACGATAATGCAACCTGTATTTCGGCCGGCAATTTAAGTAGTCTTAGATAATTGGTAACTGTCGATCTGTTTTTTCCTACTTTTTCACTTAATTGTTCTTGAGTTAGGTTACACTCTTCGATAAGGGCATTGTACGATAGGGCTATTTCCAAAGCATTCAAATTCTCGCGTTGAATGTTTTCAACCAATGCCATTTCCATCACTTGAGCATCGGTGGCTACTCGTATATAGGCAGGTATTTCGGTTAGTCCTGCTATTTTCGAAGCTCTAAATCTGCGTTCACCGGCAATAAGTTGGTATCTGTCATTCGACATTTTGCGCACGGTGATAGGTGATATTACACCTTGTTGTTTTATTGATTGAGCCAACTCTTCGAGAGCTTGTTCGTCAAACTCTTTACGAGGCTGATATGGATTTGTGTCTATCTGTTCCAAAGATATATTGGCAATTCCTGCTGTTACCAACGAAGTATTCTCATCATCGATATTGGAATGATTTGCCATAGTATTTATCATATTAGCTATGTCAGCATCTGGCAATATCGTTCCCAACCCTCTACCCATTGCCTTTGGTTTTTTAGCCATATCTTTTTTCATTGTTTTATTTAGTATTATTTCTATCCAAAATTTCTTGAGCCAAATTCAAATAGTTTATAGCGCCCATACACGAAGCATCATACATTATTATTGATTCGCCATGGCTTGGGGCTTCGCTAAGTTTTGTATTACGATAAATCAAAGTTTCAAAAACCATTGACTTGAAGTGTGTTCTTACGTCTTCTACTACTTGTTTTGCCAATCTTAGGCGAGCGTCATACATTGTTATCAATATACCTTCGATACTTAAACTAGTGTTCAAACGAGTTTGAACAATACGTATGGTGTTCAAAAGCTTTCCCAATCCTTCTAGAGCGAAGTATTCACTTTGTACAGGTATAACCACAGAGTCCGAAGCTGTTAAAGCATTTACAGTAATAAGTCCTAATGATGGAGAGCAATCAATAATAATGAAATCGTAGTCATTTTTGATTGGTTCCAAGGCATTTTTGATATACATTTCACGTTTTGGTCTATCCACCAATTCTATTTCGGCACCTACAAGATCAATACGTGTTGGCAAAAGATATAAATTAGGCGTAGTCGTTTCAACTATACAATCTTTTGCATCCAATTGTTGAACAAAACACTCGTATGCACTATTATCTACCTCTTCACTCACAATACCAAGTCCCGAAGTTGCATTGGCTTGAGGGTCGGCATCCACCAAAAGAACTTTATGTTCCATAACAGCCAATGCAGCGCTGAGATTCATTGCTGTGGTTGTTTTTCCTACTCCTCCTTTTTGATTAGCTATCGAAATTATCTTTCCCATATATCAGCGTTTTATTATATCGAATTTATTTTTCCATCCAAATCAGAATCTTCGTCAATCAAATACTCGTTAGAGATGTCCGATGCAATACCTGTTTCGGTAAAAGTCATAACATTTTCAAGAACCTTCATGAATTTCTCGTAATCTTCTTTGTACAGAAATAATTTACTTTTTTCGTAAACAAACTTTCCGTCGTCATTGAGAAACATCTTCCTACTTTCGGTTATTGTAAGATATTTCTCGCCATTTTTTCTCTCTTTTACATCAAAAAAATATGTTCTCTTTCCTGTCTTAAATGCTTGAGAATATATTATTTCTTTATGTTTGTTACAACCGTATTCCATCTCCATTTTTTATTAGATTTGAATCGACAAAAATAAGAAAAAAAAATGAATTACACACCAATTAGTTATCAACAGTATATTTTGTATGTATAGTTTAGATACGTTTGTTGGTCATTATTTCTAATATCATATCATCTGCATCGTTCATACCATCGTGTCCGAGTTTTCCTAAATTTGCTATTGATAGGTCAACACATGGTTCGGCTATACCATCGGTGGCATCTACCACTTTATTGTTTATAGCAAGCTCGCTCGATACGAATGCCGAATAAAGACCTGTTGTTATTTTTAGGGCACAACTTGGTTTTGCACCATCGCAAACCATTCCTGCTATTGTATTGATCAGGTTTTTTATTGCATACGATATTTGTTCTAAATTACCACCTTGTAAGTAGGTCAAACCGGCTGCTACTCCTATGGATGCATTCACTATTCCACATAATGCCGATAGTCGTCCGATACCTTGTTTTACATATATAGAGGTGAGGTGGCTGAGAATCAAAGCACGTGTTATTTTTTCTTCCGGAAGATTTTTCTGTGTACCATATTCGTATATAGGCAATGTACATGTTATTCCTTGATTTCCACTTCCGGAGTTGCTATATATAGGTTTTGTACAACCATCCATACGTGCATCCGATGCTGCTACAGTGCGAGCAATTGTGTTGTGAACCACGTCGTTGCCTGCTATCTCTAATAATATCTTTCCTGTACATAAGCCATAACCTTTGGCACCTTCACGTGCTGCTTCGGTGTTGTATCGCACTGTTTCTCTTATGAATTCCAATTCCTCTATAGGAGTCTTTGTAGCAAAATCATACACCTTCTCCATTGTAAGATGTACGGTTGTTTGATTAGTAGGTTGTGCTGCTTCGAAAGGTTTGTCCAACAATACAGAATTATCTTTTTCTATGCGTACAAAATTGGTGTGTTGTCCTGCTATAGTAGCCAGCGCTCTGTTGCTACCCGAATAGCAGATACATTCAACATACAATTTTTCAGTTGTTTCTTTTATCTGTATCGAAAGGTTTTCTTTATTGTTTTCCAACCATTGTTTTGATTTTTCAACTTCGGTGGCAGGAATATCCAAAACTTCGAGAGCACGAGATGAATCACCAGCCACAATACCCATTGCTATAGCTATAGGCAACCCTATCATGCCTGTGCCGGGGATACCTACACCCATTGCATTTTTGAATATGTTTTTGCTCAAATTTACTTCAACTTTATCAGGCATGGTTCCCAAAGTTTCTCGCGACTTTGTAACTGCAAGTGCTACAGCCACAGGTTCGGTACAACCCATTGCCAAAACCACTTCTCTATTGATAAGTGATTTTATATTTTGCATTTCTGTTATATCCATCTCGTTCAATCTATTATTCATACTTTTTACTACAAACAATAGCGACACAAGAGCATTTCTTTTATTCTCGGTGTCGCTATTGCGAAATATAATGTATTATTGTTTAACTATTTAGCAAACAATTTTGTCCATTCGAATTTTCTGCGATTTTTCCAATCGTTCTTGTGATATATATAGCTTGCTATCAAAGGAACAACTGTTGTTGCTTCGGCATATACCATTTGTTCGAATACGGTGTCAACTTTACCCCACGAAGAAGCTTCTTTCAATGTAGAACTCGAACAAGCTCCGTCGCGAACGTCAGCAACTGTTATTTGGATAGCATATTTGTGCATTTCTATATCTTCGTGTCCTAAAACTTCGGCACATACCACTGTGTCTTGAGCAAAGTTTTTAGGAGTACCACCACCAACCATAAACAAACCTGTTGCAGGAGCAGCAATCTTTATTTGAGTAAGTTCGTAGAAGTCGCGAATTGAGTCGATAGACATGTGTTTATCCGGATTTTCCACTTGGTGCATTACCAATCCGAAACCTGCACTTGAATCGGTGAAAGCAGGACAGAAAATAGGTACATTGTGTTCGTAACATGCTTGTACCAATGAGTCTTTTTTCTTGGCATTGCCATTGGCTAACCATTTACCCATTTCATAAATAAATTCACGAGAAGAGTAGGGGCGAGGTTCTAAGCTGTTGGCTATTTCTTTTATTGAGCGGTCGCAGAATTGTAGTTCTTCTTCGTCAATAAATGTGTCATATATTCTATCTACATAGTTGGCACGCAAAAATTTATCATCTATAAAAGGAGTGCCTTTGTAGTGCTTGAATCCCAATGCTTCAAAGAAGTCCATATCAACGATGGATGCTCCTGTCGAAACTATGCAGTCCACCATATTATTCTTTACCATATCAACATACACCTGCATACATCCTGCTGCCGATGTGCTGCCTGCTAATGTTAGAATAATGGAACAATCTTTATCGTTTACCATTCTGTCATATATGTCGGCTGCTGTAGCTGTATCACGAGATGTGAACGACATTCCTCTCATAGAGTTTATAATCTCGGTTGCATCAACTTTCTTTATATCGAAATGTTGAATTTCTTCTTTTAGTAAATCTTTCTTTTCCATTGAATTGATATTATTTCCAAGTAATTTATATTTCGTTGCAAAGATACGATTTTTTTTCTAATTATGGCCAACCTACTTAGAGTGCTATATGATTATAGACCTTGATTTTTGTGTTTGGTCATTGTTTTTTTTGCAATATTTCGTATCCCATTAGTTTTTAGAATGATTTTATTATGCTGGCAAAGTCATCTGCTTTAAGCGATGCACCACCTATCAGACCACCATCCACGTCTGGATTTGCAAATAGCTCTTTGGCGTTCTTGGCATTGCAACTTCCACCATATAATATAGAGGTGTTTTCTGCCACATCGTTGCCATACTTTTCTGCTATCAACGAACGTATGAAAGCGTGCATTTCTTGAGCTTGTTGAGGGGTGGCAGTTTTGCCTGTACCTATTGCCCACACAGGTTCGTATGCTATTATTATTTTTCCAAAATCTTCGGCTGTCAGTTCAAACAACGATTCCGATATCTGTTGTTTTACCACTTCAAATTGTTTATCGGCTTCGCGTTCCGGCAATAGTTCACCACAGCATACTATCGGACGTATTTTGTTTGCCAACAATTGTTTTACCTTATTTGCTACTGCAGCATTCGTTTCTCCGTGGTATGCACGACGTTCAGAGTGACCTACAATGCAATAATCCAAGCCTATGGATTCCAACATCGATGCCGATACTTCACCGGTATAAGCTCCCGATTCATGTTCGCTTACATCTTGAGCACCTACTGCAAAATACGACTCTTGCGACATGTCGGTACATAGTTCCAAATATGGAAAAGGAGGACACAATATAACATCAGCCTTCAATTCTTCTATTTCTTCCAAACGATCCATCAAATCGTTGATAAGTTCATTCGCTTCTTCAAAGCGTTTGTTCATTTTCCAGTTTCCTGCTACTATATTTTTTCTCATATCTTATAGTATTATTATTTACATCAATCTGTATTACAACGCAGAAAAACACAATTAGCCACAATTGTTTTCTGTCAATTTGTTTTGCAAAATTACTCCTTTTTTTTTAATTAAAAAGATTTACTTCAATTATCTTTTCAATTATGTAACAAAACCACCAGCCCTTGTTGGAAATCTTATATTTTTCTATGTTTACGTTAGAGAATGTACGTTTTTGCAAGTGTCTGATATTCAAATTTAGAATTTAATACTCGAGGCACTGGGTTTTTCATCAAGATGGAGGTTTATCTACATCACGTACTAGCTGCATCGGCATCGGGAGGAAAATTTAATTACCTTCCGAGGAAATTCCCTCGCCATAAAACACCCCAAAAACTACTTCTACTTAGACTACGAGTTATTTGGTTTAAGGGTTAAAGTTTAATGTCGAAAGGCTAATGTCATAAGTCTAAAGGATTTTTTAGGGCCACGGTCAACAGACTACGGATTTTTTTTGTCGAATGTCAAAAGTGAAAGTCCGATTCCTTTAGTCGTTAGTCTCATGTCCTTTGTCTGGCGTAGCGCTTGCGAAGCCTCTCCGTTGTCTTGTTGACTCGTTGTCTCGTGGTCTGGCGCTGCCCTCCGTAACCCCGGCAAAGCCCTAAATCTTAATCTTTCTGACACGTTCTTGTAGTTCTCTCATTCTCTTTACAAGGTTATCAAAAGATATCTTATTTGAGTCATAAATAAAGGTTTCTTTCATTTTGTTATAGTCATTTTCCCATTCATTTATAACAGATGTTGGAGGAAGAAAATTAATACGGCGCGGATAGTGACTGCTATAGTCTACATTTTTAAGTTTGTTAAATATACTTCTGTGCCTCACGATATCCATATAAAGTTGTCCGTCCGATAACGCATTTAAACCAAAATCGTTATCCATTATTTTTTCCAAATCATACAAATGTCTCGACATACGATAACTTCGGGGTCGTTCACTAAGAAATTCTTCGTGCAATAAAAATATTTTCTCCAAAAAAGTTCTTGTGGGAATTACAGTGTTGAATTTCACATCCATATCTTCCGACTCCGGCACCGAAGTTGAAATAAACGAACTAAGCTGCAATTCTTTTATAGGTTCGTCCATCGAACGACAACTGATCTCTATTTTGACTCTTGGTTGTACATATTCAGACGTCTCAGGAACAATGCTGTTGTAATTTACAAAAATAACCGAAGGGTCTGTATCTGCACGAAGTTCTTTAGTTACCCCATCTTTGGTTCGCGATATTTCGGGCTCTATAGTAAAATTCGTTACACCAAACGATTCTAATGCCAAATTAAGTTCCAACGGTAATTCCCTTATAATGTAATGTCTTGCTGTTCTACGAATTTTGCTAATTGGTTATTAGATGTGCCTTTAATAAGAAAATGCTCTTCCCTTTTCAAAGCAATGTCTATATCTTCGCTAAAGCGGTTTATCAATTGCCATCCTTTTGATAACGATGTACCTCCTTTAAACGACATCAGATGTGAAAATTGTGTTAACGATAGTGCTTTCAAAACTGCTGTTACCCACCAATCTTTTTCTATTGCCAATCGAGGAAGCCCTGTAGCTCCACTCGTAATGTCGAGCAACTGAAGCTGTTCTTCGGCGTTATATTGTTGCCAATGTTTCATATTCAATAGCTTTTAATCATTGGTTTAACAATAGCTTGTATCCATTGCGGAGCCAACAATATATCAGTGGCAAATGTATCGCAGTCTTTCGCTTTGTCTATATATGCCGACAGAGTCGACAACGTAGATTCATCAATATTTGCTTTACCTAATTCTTTCAAAGCCTGTACTATCAATGGAATGGTTTTCCCCTTATATGCAAAATTTCGTGGGGCGGCATGTTTGAATATAATAATCCTGTTTTTAATTGGAATTTTTCTTGAAGACCCGGTGGTGAGATATGAAACAATCATAGGAACTTGTGTCGATAGACCCAAAATATTTGCAGCTGTACTACCTGTAGGCATTATTTCTACATGATCTCTTTCGGCAATAGCTTCGGCTATCGTTTCTAATGGAGGTGGCACTTCGCCAAAACGCGACACCAGCGGTTTAAGATATATTCCGTGGCAAAGATTTGTAATCAATCCTTGCAAACGAGCTTGAAACAATACTTTTCTTATTGTTTCGATAGAACCTAATTCAGAAAAGTCACTCAAAAAGAAAACACTGTTTTCAGGACTATCTTTCAAACGCTTGAATATCTTTGACTTTATTGTAGAATCCTTATTCATTAACATATATTAATACCGAATTATTTCAAATATTTCGGTTTGCAAAATTACAACTTTTCCGCGATATAGACAAATTTTTTCTTTTTCTTTGCTTCTTTAAGACTACAAGTCAACGAGACCACTAGACTACGAGTTGTTTGGTTTAAGGGTTAATGTTTAATGTCGAAAGGCTAA
>JAGCLZ010000098.1 GCA_017646685.1 Bacteroidales bacterium
CAAAGTTTGACGATCCCGATGATGTAGCTATAGTGGAAAACTTTAAGGATATGCCCGAAGTAGAGTTGAAAAAACTATACGACTCGCTTTCGTTGGCTATGACTTTTAGAGATTTTATACATATCCAAAACTATTTCAAAGGCGAAGAAAAACGCAATCCTTCGATGACCGAAATACGTGTGTTGGACACATATTGGAGCGACCACTGCCGCCACACTACTTTTGCCACCGAACTTAAAAATATCACTTTGGACGAAGGTTACTACAAACCTCTTATCGAAAAGGCTTTCCTAGAATATCTTGCCGACCATAAAGACCAATATGTAGGTAGAACCGATAAGTTTGTTTGCCTTATGGATATGGGTACTTTGGCTGCCAAACGCCTCAAAGCTATGGGTAAACTAGACGACCAAGAGGTATCGGACGAAATTAATGCTTGTAGCATTGTAGTGCCTGTAACTATTGATGGTGTAGAGGAAGAATGGCTTATCAGTTTTAAGAACGAAACGCATAATCACCCTACAGAGATAGAACCTTTTGGAGGTGCTGCCACTTGTTTGGGCGGTGCTATCCGTGATCCCCTTTCGGGACGCTCTTATGTGTACCAAGCTATGCGTGTAACAGGGGCTGCCGACCCCACTGTGCCTATGGATAAAACTATGGATGGCAAGTTGCCTCAACGAAAAATAGTTACTGTGGCTGCTCATGGCTATAGCTCTTACGGCAACCAAATAGGGTTGGCCACAGGTTTGGTAAACGAGATTTATCACCCCAACTATGTGGCAAAACGCATGGAGATAGGTGCTGTAATGGGTGCTGCTCCACGCAGATGTGTTAAGCGTTTGAGTTCCGACCCCGGAGATGTTATAATACTTCTTGGAGGTCGTACAGGTCGCGATGGAGTAGGAGGAGCCAGCGGTTCGTCCAAAGCTCACACCTCCGAATCGTTGACAACATGCGGTGCCGAAGTGCAAAAGGGTAATGCTCCTACCGAACGTAAGATACAACGTATGTTCCGTCGTGAGGAAGTTTCTACTTTGATAAAGAAATGTAACGACTTTGGAGCCGGTGGTGTGTCGGTAGCTATTGGCGAGTTGGCCGATGGTTTGCGTGTAAACTTAGACAAAGTTCCTAAGAAATATACCGGTCTTGATGGTACCGAACTTTCTATCTCGGAAAGCCAAGAACGTATGGCCATAGTGGTAGATCCCAAGGATGTAGATGCTATGTTGGCCTACGCCAAAGAGGAAAATTTGGAAGCTGTGGTAGTGGCCGAAGTTACCAAAGAACCTCGCCTTGTGCTTGTATGGCGTGGCAAGGAGATTGTAAACCTTTCGCGTGCTTTCTTGGATACCAATGGTGCTCATCAGGAAATGGACGTAAAGGTGGATATGCCTTCGAAGGATAATAACTACTTTGCCGAAACAAAGAATACTGCAGATATAAAACAATTGTGGCTTGATACCCTTAGCGATTTGAACGTATGTTCGCAAAAGGGATTGGTGGAAATGTTCGATAGTAGTATAGGAGCAGGCACCGTAACAATGCCATACGGTGGTAAATATCAATTTACTCCTACACAGAGCATGATAGCCAAACTGCCAGTATTGGAAGGCGCTACCGATACCGTTACGATGATGAGCTATGGTTTCGATCCATATCTATCTACTTGGAGCCCATACCATGGTGCCGGATATGCAGTGTTGCTATCGGTGGCCAAGATAGTGGCATCGGGTGGCGATGCTTCGAAGATACGCCTTACTTTCCAAGAATACTTTAAGAAATTGGGTGCCGACCCATATCGTTGGGGACAGCCTTTCAGCGCTTTGCTTGGTGCCTACAACGCTCAGATGAAGATGGGATTGCCATCGATAGGTGGCAAGGACTCGATGTCTGGTAGTTTCAACGAGATAGATGTTCCGCCTACATTGGTTTCGTTTGCAGTAGATGTAACAAGTTCCAACAATATAGTTACTCCCGAACTTAAGAAAGCCGGTACAGTGTTGGTGCGTATGGATATACCCAAAGATGAATATGATATGCCTATCTATGGCGAAGCAATGGATATGTATGCCAAACTACACAAGGCTATATTGGATAATAAAGTATTGTCGGCCTATGCAATAGGCTTTGGTGGTACTATAGAAGCAGTAAGCAAAATGGCTTTCGGTAATAAATTGGGTGTAACATTGAGCAACGATTTATCGGAACAAGAATTATACGCCAAAAACTATGGTGCTATAATATTGGAAGTAGAAGCCGACGATGTAAACGTGTTGGGATTTGCCGTTAAGGTTATAGGCAATGTAGTAGATAATAATATGTTTACCTATAAAAATACTTCAATCTCGATAGACGAGGCATTGGAAGCATGGGTAAACAAATTGGAAGAAGTGTTCCCAACCACTACCTCTAATACCAAAGTGGCTATAGATACTCCTGTGTTTGAGGCTAAAGATATATATGTGTGCAAACACAAAGTGGCTAAACCAAAAGTGTTTATACCTGTATTTCCGGGTACCAACTGCGAATACGACTCTATGAGAGCTTTCCGCCGCGCCGGTGCCGATACCCAGTTGGTAGTGTTCCGCAACCAAAACGAACAGGATATTCGCGAGTCGGTTGACGACTTTGTAAAGGCTATCAACAATGCACAGATAGTGATGATACCCGGTGGTTTCAGTGGCGGTGACGAACCCGATGGCAGTGCCAAGTTTATTACCTCGGTGTTCCGCAACCCAAAAGTTACCGATGCAGTGATGAATCTTTTGAAACAACGCGATGGCCTTATGTTGGGTATATGCAACGGTTTCCAAGCTCTTATAAAACTTGGATTGTTGCCTCATGGTGAAATATTGCCTCAAACTGCCGATTCGCCAACGTTGACTATGAACACTATTGGTCGTCATCAAAGCAAGATGGCATACACCAAGGTGGTAAGCAATATGTCGCCTTGGATGCGTAAGGCCGAACTTGGCGGAGTATATACAGTGCCTATCTCGCACGGCGAAGGAAGATTTGTAGCTCCTAAGCAATGGTTGGATAAACTGTTCCACAACGGACAAGTGGCTACTCAATACGTAGACCTTGATGGTAACCCAACTATGGACGATATGTACAATATGAATGGTTCGTATTTGGCTATAGAGGGTATCACCTCGCCCGATGGTAGAGTGTTTGGAAAGATGGCTCACAGCGAGCGTATAGGCAACGCAGTGGCCGTAAACATTTATGGCAATCAAAACCAATTGATATTCGAAAGCGGAGTAGAATATTTCAAATAGAGAATTAATAGTAAAAGGCTACGAAACTGATAAGTTTTTGTGGCCTTTTTTGATTTATATAAAAATTTTGTTTGGTAATTAAAAATAAATGTGTAATTTTGCACTTTCAAAAGTAAAGAAGTTATGACAACCAAAAAGAATATACCAATACCATTCCTATTGTTGCCGGCAATGGGACGAATGCCGCTGTTAAATATATGGTATTTGGGCAAGAACAACTTTGACGAATGTTGCCCTATGGCAACGGCACTTTCACGTTTCGTTGCTGTAGGGCGATAGTAGTATTGATAACGATTGTTGCCCAAAGTTTATCAGCATCCTCTTTGGTAACGACTTATAATACTTACTAAATAAATATCACTAATACTCCAAGCGGTATAAATAATGCGTATAATACCGATTTGGATAAAGGGGTGCATATTATTAATTTTAAAAACATAGAAATCATGAAAAAATACGCAAAAAAAATAGCCTTATTGGCACTGGCAGCTGTAGGAATGCTAAGCATTAGCAGCTGCGAAAAAGGAGAAAATGAAGTAGATGGAAATGAAGTAGTAGAAAAAGAAATATGCAATGAGTGTCATTGTCAAGTAGAAAATCCTCTCACGGAACTGGAATGGCTTAAAAAAGAGATTGAAAGATATGACAATGCCGATGTTGCTCTTACAGTATATAGCTGCAAATACAAAATAGCTACGGATACAATCTATAAGGATGGATTTGTTATAGAATGTGGTTTTAGAGACCTTTATGATTGCGAAGGAACTCTTTTGACTATTCTTCAAGGGGATTTTGTTATTCCGGATACTAATTATAATGTTGATTATAATTCCTTTCAAGTAATATATGATAGTTTTTATTTATGAAAAAAATATTTTTTATTACCATATTTATGCTTTTAGGAATAATGTTTAATACCATTTGTGCTCAATCATTAAAGAAAAGGATTACGACAGTGTATATGTTATCCGCACATTGGGCAACATAGTAGGCATTTCGCCCAACCCCACAAGCGGACATACGGTGGTAACCTACAATTTGGCAAGCAGCGTATCGGCTGCCAGCATAGTGGTAACCAACAGTTCGGGTTTGCAGGTATATAGCTCGGTCATAGATATATCGGCTACCACCCATACACTAAATATCCAAAACCTTACGGCAGACCGGTACAGCGTTCGCCTTGTATCCGCCACAGGCGAAGTATTGGACAGCAAAATACTTATAGTTCAATAAGGAAATAATCATCTAAACAGAAAGTAAATGCTCAAAGTGAAATTCCAAACTTTGGGCATTTATCTTTTTGAAGATGCTATATGTGTAAAAATGTGGTATTACTTTCGGTTTACAAGTAGGTTGAGATATTATCTCGGTTCTTATATTTTGTGTTATATTGTAGTTTATTCAAAAATATATTCCTATAGTGCTTCAATAGTATTGTTGCCCATTACTTATTTTTGTTCATTATTTCATCTTGTACCCTTACGCTTTCGGTGTGTATATGTTCCAACAGTTTTTGAGTAAATTCGGCTGATAGCCCCATATTGGTGGCTATGTCTATACGGTTGTTTAGCACCTCTTGCCAACGGCCTAATTGGAGTACAGTAAGGTTGTTGTTTATTTTTATTTCGGCTATTTGTTTTACAATATCTAAACGTTGGTTGAGTATCGATAGCAGTTCGGTGTCTAATATATCTATTTTTTTTCGTAATATATCCAACTCGTGCGGCAACGAAGCGTTGCTTCCCCTTATAATAAGATTTGTAAGCAAGTTGTCGAACTCCTCAAAGTTCAGTTGTTGTTCCTTATCGGTAAGAGCATTGGTGGGGCAGGGGTGTACCTCTATCATCAGCCCGTTGAAGTTGAGGTCCATGGCTGTTTGTGATATCGATTGCACCATTGTTTTATTGCCCGATATATGGCTTGGGTCGCATATCAGTGGAATATGGGGCATTGAGCGTTTTAGTTCAATGGCTATTTCCCACAGCGGGTTGTTGCGATAGCCGTAGTTGTTGTTCAAAAAGAAACCGCGATGCACTGCTGCAATATCCGATATTCCGATGTTGGCCATCCGTTCTATGGCACCAATCCATAGTTTCACGTCGGGGGTTAATGGATTCTTGATCATCAACGGAATGTTTGTTCCTCTTAGTGAAGCTGATAGTTCTTCCATCGAGAAAGGATTTCCCGATGTTCGTGCACCTATCCAAAGGCTGTCGATGCCATATTTGAGGCATAGCTCCACATGTTCGGGCTGAGCTACTTCCACAGCAAAAGTAGTATTGGGATATTGCTGTTTGATGTCGGCAATCCATTTCAAAGCCTCTTCGCCCATACCTTCAAAGCCGCCGGGACGTGTGCGAGGTTTCCACACTCCGCAACGTATAAGGTTCACCTTATTGTTGGCCCACAGATGTTTTACCACACTTTCCATCTGCTCTTTACTTTCGGCACTGCAAGGACCGGCTATTATAAATGGCTTGTTGTCGAACATGGCTATCCTACAATTATTTGTGTCATACTATCTTTGTTTAGGTATTTTGCCGATATTTGGCATATCTTTTCGGGAGTTATGCTATCGATGGTATTAAGATAATTGTCGGTAAACACTTCCGACGAATGGCTTGTAACCATAGTTTTGTATCTGTCGGCTATTTCAAACACTCCATCGATGCTTCGTATAAAATCGCCTATAAGGTAGCTTTTCACTACTTCAAGTTCATCGTTGCTTATAGGTTGAGTGCTCATATTGGCAAGTTCGTTGTATATTTCTTTTGCGGCATCGTGTGTGACACCTTTGCCCACCTCGGTGGTGATAAAGAATACATTGGCACCTCTGAATGCTTGGACCATGGAGTAGATGGAATAGCAGTAGCCTTTATCTTCTCTTACATTGGCAGTAAGTTTGCTTCCAAAGTATCCACC
Source organism: Bacteroidales bacterium (assembly GCA_017646685.1). Lineage (GTDB taxonomy): Bacteria > Bacteroidota > Bacteroidia > Bacteroidales > P3 > HGM05376. The sequence goes on from JAGCLZ010000098.1 coordinate 6,207, forward strand.
AAGTATGGTGTTGGCCAGCATTATCTCGGTAAAATCGGTGGTGTCCCATGTGGTATCTATCACCTTGCCTATTCTTATGGTGCTTTGCACAGCATCGGCTTTCTCGATATATACCTGTGTTGGTTGCATAAAAACAGGTTTAGGTACTATGGGGGCGAGTAGGGGGGAGTGTTTGGTTTGTCCAAAAAGTTGGTTGATTGTTACAAGGATATTATCGTCAATATTGCCCGAAACAAATATTTTGCAGTTGTCTATATGATAGTTTTTGTTGTAAAATTCACGAACATTATCCACCGTAAGTTTATCGAAATCTTCTTCCGAAGCAAACGAACCATATACATGCTCCATGCCAAATATGTTTTGATAAAATGTTCGGCGGGCCACATAGTTTGTTTTCATCATCTCGTTTAGGAATCGTTGTTTGGATTTGTTGATGGTTATTTGGAATTCGTTTTCGGGAAAAACAGCGTCGGTAAGTATCTCGTGGAGTAGAGGCAGTATTTCCAAAACGTATTTTTTTACCATCAAAACCGATACCGTAGCCGTTGTGGAATCAATGTTTTTGTCGATATATATACCTCTATAATCTAATATTTCGGCTATTTCTTTTGCTGAGTGTTTGCTAGTGCCTTCGGTAATAAGTTTGTTTGCAATCATTGCACTTAGCTTGTGCGATTGGTATGCTTTGCCTGCTTCAAATACAAAGTCTATCTTCACTATATCCACACTCTGTGAATTGAAACACACGATATTGTTGCCATTATCCATTTTATGGAATTGTGGCAAAAGGTTGCTACGGTCTATGTTTGTAGTATTTAGTTTTAAATCGTTGTTGGGATTGATGGTTCTGTTTATCATATTTGTATTATATATTCTTGACGATATTAGAATGTAAGAGTAAGTTTAATATTAAATTGACGCATGGTTAAGAAATTGGGTACTGCGTAATAGCGATTATCGTAGTCGGCAACCCAAATATACGATACCACATTTTTGTAGTTGAAGAGGTTGAATACTTCTATGTTTAACCAGGCATCGTCAAAGTAGAGGAACAAACGTTTGTTTTTCCAATCGGCTATTCTGCTTAGTTGAATACCACCCGTCATATCCACACGGAAGTATGAAGGGAAGCGATGAGTGGTGGAGAAGTCTGTTTGTCCCGGTTTGGTAAATGGTAGTCCTGTTCCATATACAAAGTTTAGGCTTACCCTCATCCATGGTAGCGATGGCATATAGTCTTGAAAGAATAGCTTTACCATAAAGCGTTGATCGGTGGGACGCGATATCCAACCATATTCATCGCCTTCTATGTCTTCCTGTGTTTTCATAAGCGAAATGCTTGCCCACGATTCCACACCGTCGACAAACTCGCCGTTTATGCGTAGGCTTATACCTGTGGAGTAGCCTATTGCATTATTTTCGGCCATATAGCGTATTCTCATATTGTCTATCTCGTAGGGAATAAGGTCGGTAATATATTTGTAATATACATCGCCGGTAAGTTTGAAAGGCTTGTCACCCCACAAAAAGTTGTAGTCGAATGTACCCATTATTTGGTACGATTTCTGGTTTTTGATGTTGTGGTTGATGCTGCCATCTTTATATCTGTATTCTCTATAGAACGGCGACTGTGCGTATGCTCCGGCCGAAAGACGAAACAGCATATCTTTTTCCCAATTGGGTTTGTAGTTGGCGCTGATGCGTGGACTTATGAAAAAATCGTTGTTGAAACTCCAATAATGGCCACGCACACCCAGCAAAATACTTGTTATACTGTTTTCGTTATAGAAATCAAAGTTGCGTTGAGCATATCCCATCAGCCTGTGCGAACTTATTGTATTCTCACTTTTCACATAGTTTTGTAGTTCGGGAGCAAAAGGAGTGTTGTTGCTGTCTCCGGGCATTCCCATGTCCGGATTAGGTATGGTAAAACCTGCCGAATCCACCATACGCCACTCTTTCATTTTGTCGTAAACATATTCGTGTTGGTATTTGACACCCCAATTCCAATTGCCAAGACTTGTAAAATAAGTACCTTTTATTTCTGTATTCACTACTTGTGTTTGCAAGTAGTTTCGAGCATGTTCGAGATATGTTCCCACACCACGGTCCAGTTTGTCTACCTCTCCAACCACCGAACCTACATTTAGTTCGTATAGCCAATACTGTCCTTGGATGTCGTAAACTTCGCTTTCGTTGGTGGTGTATGCCGATGTTATCCATTTCCATTGCATATTTTCGTTTGGACGGTAGTCGAAAGTTACGGCACCCATAGCAGTAGCATATTCATCTATTTCCTGTCCGTCGAAATATACACGCAGCTGCATTGCCTCGAAGAAGTTGCCAAAGTTGGTAGTTTGGTTTTGTGGAACAAGGCCATATTTGTTCTTTGAATATATGCCCAAAAATGAAATGTCTAACTTGGGGCTTGCTTTGTAGGTAAATATAGTTTGCACATCGGTATATGCCGATGTGTAATCGCCTTCGGTATCTAATGTATTAAGTAGGTATTGATTGCTGTGGCGTCGGTATCCTATGCTATAGGTAAACTTTTCTTTCAAAACACCTTCCACGTATGCACTGCCCCCCAATAAACTACCCGATACTTTGCCGCCAAAACTGTTGGGACGATGGTATGTAATATCCAACACCGACGACATTTTGTCGCCATATTTTGCTTCGAATCCACCGGGACTGAACATAACACGTTCCACCATATCGGGGTTTATGATAGACAAACCTTCTTGCTGTCCGCTACGAACAAGGAATGGACGGTACACTTCTACATCGTTGATATATACAAGATTTTCGTCAAAACTTCCGCCCCGTACGCTGTATTGGCTGCTTAGCTCGTTGTTGCTACCCACGTCGGGAAGGGTTTTTATAAGGCTTTCCACTCCGCTTTGTGGACCGGCAATATTTTCAATTTTATCTACATCTATTTGGGTGAATGTGCTTTTGCGTACTCTTTCGTCCTTTATGGTTACAGGATTTATAGTTAGCGAACTTGTTTTCATTGTACAGTTAAGCACTTTTTTTTCACCGCTCTTTGCACTAATGTCAAACTGTTGAGGAGCGAAACCAACGGTTGAGAAGAGTATGGTTATATTCTTGTTTGCCGGTATTTTAAGTGTGTAGTATCCTTTAGCGTCGGTAGTAGCGCCAATGGGAGGGATGGCATCTTTTATACTTACGTTTACAAACTCCAAACCTTCACCGTTTTCTATACTAACTCTTCCTTTCAAGGTGGCAGTTTGTGCCATTGCCGAATTGGATGCCAACAATGCTATAAGTGCCAATATTATATATGTTATCCTAAATTTCTTCATATCGTTCACGATAACGCCAATAGTTGTTTATTATTGTTTGTTTTCTACTCCGTATCCAAATAAAGCAAAGTCTCCCTTGCACGGATCGTTGTCAAATACTTCTTTTAGTTTGTTTGTTATTGTTTTTGTGTTGGATAGGGTGTACGATTTACTTTGTGTAAGTCCCAATATGTATGCCATTCTGCATACATGAGTGTCTAAAGGTATAATCAATTCTGATGGCGAGAACTTTTTCCATATACCCAAATCCACTATTCCGTCGCGGCGTATCATCCAACGGAGAAACATATTTATTTTTTTCTGAGGACTTTTGTCCGATATTTCAAACACTTTACACATCCTTTCAAAGGGTGTGCCTTTATCCTGAGCCAAAAGGCAATCTTCCATACTTGGGAATGATAAGTATATGCTGTGTAGCTTGCAGAATATGGCATTCATCCGGCTGTAAGTAATCATTCGGTAGAAAGAGTTGGTGTTTTCTTCCTCGAAATCTATTTTCCATTTCATAGACATTACGTATTCGTATGGCGAATTGCCCATTGTTTCGGCCAATAAGTTGCAGGTTTTTATTATCTGTTTTCTATTGCCAAAACTTAGGTAGGCCGTAACAAAGCCTATAATCTCTATGTCTTCTTTTCTGTTGTTGCGTTTGCGATGGGGAAATTGCACAGGGTCGTCGACAATAAAATCTGTGGTGTTGTATTTCTCTGCCCAAACTTTAAGCTGCTCTTTTAGTTCTTCTTTCATTGTATAACAGGTGTGATAAGCGTATTACTAAGCTGATTACAATAGGTAGCACTGCACTATTGTAGTGTTGTATGCCTATAATGATGTTGAGCAATGCTAGAGTTAAACATGATAATAATATGTATATTATATATTTGCTTATTTTTTTTGGACATAATACCAGTAGTAGAAATATAGGGTTTGTCCATAGTATGTTTAGGTTTTCTTTTACACACCAGTGGGATGAGAATGCCCACATAAACGTAACTACCAATCCTATCAATCCTACAAGTGAGAATAGAGGCATATCAAACCATTTTATTTTTATTTTTTTCTTGGCAGATATATATGTGAGTATGCAAGTGATGAAACACAGTATCCAAAATACTATTACGGGCGATATGCTTTTGGGATTGTTGGTTCGAGTTTCGTCAAGTATTAGTGTAGATGATTTGCATAAATTTGTTGTGTCTAAATGTTTTTGCAAGTTGAAAGGGATAAACATATATTCGGCAGTACTTATGGGTCTGTCGCATCTCATGCCTAGCAAAGCATCAACGCCAAACTGCCACCACATCAACCTTTCGTTGGTATAGGGATATATTATTTCGCGGAAAGTATGGTTTATTATATTGCGATATGTATAGTTTGTATCTGAATTGTTTTCGTTGTAGAAATCTTTGTTCAGACTGTTTTTTATTATATCTCTTGCACGTGTGGCACAGTTGTCGCGAAAGAAATCGTACTTGTAATAACGATTTTCTTTCTTATGATTCTCCTTCAGTAGATGGTATAGCCTATTGCGTTCGTCGGGTGTAAGATTTAGCTTTTGTTCCATCACCCAGCGCCCTTCGTAGTGATATGATGCTATAAAATTGTTATATCGTTCTACACTAAGCATATAATCAAGATTACCTAAAGCAAACTTTAAGTAAAGATTTGGAGTGCCGAAATCGAAAGTACCATAATTAAACACATGGTCTATACCAAGCGAGGTGTCGCAAACCCTTATTGCACTATGCCCGAAACTTAAGTAATATTCGTTGCCTGCTCCACAAGTAAGGAGGCTTATCTCGGCATTTGGCGAGAGTTTATACTCCTGTCCGGTGGCATTAAACGGTATCAAACATATTGTGGTTATCAATAATGTGTGCCAAAATCTTTTTATCATGATGTTGTTTCTTTTATTTATATGATACCTAATTACGTTTTTTTTCTTCTTTTATTGCATTGGGTGTATATATATCCAAAAACAAATTATCCCATACATATTACCAGCGTAACATATATGGGATAATTCGTTAAGGTATATTAGATAATTTGCTAACTAATATAGGTTATTTTACCTACTTGCGTATAACCTTACGTATGGCCACTCCTTCCGGCAATGTTATGCGAAGGGTGTAGTAGCCTTGGCTTAGCTTGGAATGTTCTATCATAGTTCTCTTTTTATTTATATTGTAAACAAGATTCTTCGAGTAGTAAGTTTCTATCAAAGTGTTTGTATACTTTTGCTTTTCTACATCACTCTGAAACGTTTTGCAAAGGTACGTGTTAATCGGTAAATAAAACAAATATTCATATATAAAAAAGTTAATTAATATACCTACAACCATAATATACTATTTATAAATATATTACAAAGTGAAAGAAATAATATATATTTTCTAAAATAGAAGTATGTATAGGCTATAATTTAAACAAGTAAACTTTACTATTATATAAATAAGAGTTGCAATTTGGCTATTTGACAGATGGAAAAACTATTTCTATATGTTGAAAAGCGAAATATATTTCCCTGGTTTTCTCAAATGGTGCACTTGCATTTCTTAACCCTGCTGTTTGTCATCCGTAAGTGCCATGGTTACGGGTCAAAACCATGTGAGTTACGGGGCGTAAGTATGGCACTTTTGGGTCGTAACCCACAGGGTTATGAAGTGGGAAAGTGGGGTGAGGGTTTAGTTGCAATTACAAATATAGGCAATTTCTTTATGATATATGACTTTTTGTGAAACTTTTTTGATGAGTATATTTCTGTAATATACTTTTGCTAAATAGTAAACGAAGTGTTGAATGTAAATGAAGTCTTGTTTACAATCAAGGTCGCTTTGTTGTTTTTTATTGATATAGTGAAATGGTCACAACTATCGTTATTTATCAATGTATTTGCCAATAGTATTATTTTTTCTAATCCATCGCCGGTGCCGAAGTTCCAAACTTCGTCGGGTTGTGCCAAACGGTTATGCTCTTCGTATATCGATTGGTTATTCATTTCGTTAAGGATATAATATCGTTCTTCAAGAGTTTTATTTTCTAAACCTTGCAGCGAAACGGGATTTCGTTGCCAAGCAGCCATAAGAAATGGATACCATTGTTCGATAGAATCTATTTTGCGATAACTGTAAAATGCTAAATCGGCCACCGGATTTATTTCTTTCATACTTTCCAAATAGCTGATAATATCATTTCTGTTCATACTAGGTGAAATTTTTAGTGGCGTAATGTTGTCGTATATTTTGTTGGCAGATGGAAGTTTGGGATCTGTTTTTATAAATTCTTCTATTTTGGTGAATATATCTGTAATACAGTTATATTGTTCATTGCTAGATGCTGATTTTAGCAAATAATCTTTTGCCAAAGCAGTCGACGGGATATTGTTTTTTGAAATAAAATGTTCGAAATCGTTTATTAGAAAACTATTCTTATAGGGTTCGTTGCTTGTGCTTTTCAAATTTATTTCGGCCATAAGAGCAGTGCGACTTTCGTTGGTAAAACTATTTTTTGATGCTTTTTCTTGTTCGAATATTGTTTCCATAGAGATGTATAAAGGTTTGATTTTTTGTATTTGGTATTGGAACAAGATGTGATACATGGGCAACTGTCGCAATATGTTGATGAATATTTCGAATGAAAATTCGTGAGATAAGAAGCTTTTTATTTTTTTTGAAAATAATGTATAGCTATCTTTGTTGATAGTGGCATGGCTATACGTGTTATGTATGTATCCCGAAATATGTGATACTATAGTTATTTGCTCGTGTTCGATTGCTCGGCGTGCTTTTTGCGATATCTCAGTGCCATTGTACCACATCTTTTTGGTAACTATGCGTCGGTTATTTGTAAACATACCTTCGCCTTCGGCAATGAAGTTTTGTGAGTGTAGGGGTGTGGCTATCATGAATATCTTTTCTAAAGGTATTTTGGCTATTATGAATAATGCCGCTGCATATAGTGCCGAAAACGAAACACATTCTCCTGCTCCTATATTGTAGTTCTTCTTTTGTTTGAATGCCATCATGGCTTCTACGGTTTCGGTTTTCCAATACGGAATGATGTTGGATGAATATTTGTCCAATCCAAAATGTTTGCGAATATCTATTTTGAAATAATATTTATCTCCTTCGTATCCGAAAAGTGCATTGGATTGTTGCAAAGTGTTTATGTCTATAAAATCTTTAAAGCGTTCTATTTCTTTTTCTTTGTTTGTTAGTCCCCATGTTTCAAGGTCTAGGTTGAACACGGTGCGTTCCATAATATATTGCTTCACTCTATTTATTTTGTAGTTGAAAGATTTTTTATCAGTATCTTCAAACCACGGATCGTTTTTCCACCTCCAAATAATTGGCGACATAATATTGGCTAAAACCAAAGAGTATAATATATCGGGAAATATGAAAATTTCCATATCCGATAAAGTAAATGCTGAAGAGTATTTTTCGATGTTTGATTGTAGGGTATTACTATTCATATTCTTTTATGTTGTGAAGATAAACATAAAGAATAGGGGTAGGGTTTAGTGCCTTATAAGTAAAATTACATTGTAACTTCTAGGCCTTTAACGCGCTAGAATGATTTTGCAAAAGTTGAGATTAAGTGAAGTCCAATGCTTGCATTAGCAATACCAAGCATTACTACTTTTCGTGGTTTGGAAAGTCAAGATCTTAAACTATTGTTTGTATGTTCGATTATTTTTGACAAGTTGATATTATTCATGCATTTAAAATCTTTTTTTGGACATTGGCTGTATCCTATTTTGCTACATGGTCGGCAGAGGAGGTTGTTTACCTCGATATTTATATATTTGTTTTTGTTTGATGGTATGTATGGATACATACCTAATTCCGGAGTTGTATTACCCCAAATAGTAATTATATTTTTTTTATATGCAGCAGCAATATGCATCAGACCTGTGTCGGAGGTAATAACAATATGTGCATTTTTTACAATGTATGCCGATTGGGCCAGTGTGCATTTCCCACACATATTTAGTACATTACTTTTAATGTTTATATCTATACTTTTTAATCGTTCAGCATCGTGTTTGTCGCCAACAAGCACAATGTTTCCATTAATTTTTTCGGCTAATTTGGCTATGTGTTTTGGAGGTATTTGTTTTGTGGTGTGGGTTGCACCGCATACAATTACCGCATATTTATCAAATGGTATATCCATCTTTTCATCACCAAAGAAGTCCAGTCCCAGGTTGTCATTAGTTACATCTATTTTCTTTACTGCCTCAAAATATCTGTCAACTATATGTATGTTTGGCATAACGTTTTTGTTCTTTGTTTTTACGTATATCCATTTGCGAATGTTTAGTTTTGGAAAGCTTCCTGCTGGACATCTAAGCATTGATTTCACTAGTGTTGAACGTAGGTTGTTGTGTAGGTCTACAATATAGCTGTAGTTTTCGGCTTTCAGTAGAGGTGTAATCTCTTTGAGCGACTTTTTTATGGTATATGTTTTGGTTATATATGGATTGTTTGATACTATATTTTTGTAGCATTCTTTGGTAAGGTAATGTATTTCAACTTCCGGCATTTGTTTTTTTATACATCGTATTATGGGTGATGTCAAAACAATGTCACCTATCGAACTGAAACGAATAATTAGTATCTTTTCTATTTTCATTATTTTTTGTTGTTAAACTTGGTGTTGGTCGAGTTGTTTCTAAAAAGGTTTTTCCAAGAATCGAAACTATGTGTAAATTTTAGTCCGATGCCCTGGGTGTAAGGAAGATTTTGTTTGGTGTAGTCATTTACATTTGAACGATTGAATACAATAACATGTAGATAAGGGTTTATTTTGTATCCTACCAACATGTCGCCTATAAGGTTATTTGTATTTTCACTTGTTGACGAATATCCTCCCCATCCGAACGTTGTTTCAAAATAGAATTTGTTCCACTCCTTACTGATGTCAATATTCAATTGGTCTGATGAAAGATCTGTTTGTGATTTGTATTGGAAATTTACATCAACCACTTTGATCATATTTGTAATAATGCTACTTGCTTGATTGGTAACTAATTCTACACCGCTGCTAAGACCATTGCTTAAGAAAGCATCATTGCCACTGCCTGCTACCGGCATAAATTTTCCGGTAATTAGTAAAGATACGGTTTGATTTATCATTTCCCGTTCGTTTGTTCTATCAATAAGAGCATATACTTCTTCTTCGGTAGATTGATCAACATTGGGCATTCTGAAATCGAAACCAATTTTGGGTTGTGAAAGATTTCCACTTAGAGAAATAATACTTTCCACGTTCACTGTTTTGCCTGATATGTTGTCCATTCCACTGCTTGTACCGGTCAAACTTGACAAACTTACACGAGCCTCGTATATACCTTTGATATTTATTGAGGCGTTGGCCGGATTGCCGGTCCATGATAGTGAAGAGCCATTTTCCAATTTGAGTTCTTTTTCTATCAGATTTACAAAGTCTATTTTAAATAACCCATTGTTGATTTTATAATCACCCATTATTGCAAAAGGATTGTCGGAATTTAGAGACATTTGTAGGTCGCCATTTCCAGTGGCTGTTACCAATGCTTTGATTGATGAGAAATCCATGGGCAAAGATACTCTTATATCGGGTGTGGCTTCGACGTTAAGGGTTAGTTTATAGTTTGTTTTGTTTGAAGTATTTTCGTTTGTTTCTTTTTTATTGCGATCAAAGAAGGAAATGTTTTCTTTTCTTATACTGTCTTTTACTGCAAATTGGATAAAGTTTTGTGCAGTAAGTGTTTTTTTATCATTTAAAGGTATATTGATATTGCTATTATTATTGGTTTTTGAATCTACTTCGATAATGATGTTTTTATCAGTACCACTTACAGAAACATTGGCTTTGGCATATATTGTTCCATAGAATGGAAGGTTTGTAGATTGAGTGGTGTTGAAGATAAGGAGATTATCAGTGTTTAATCGAATATCAAACTTAAAGTTTTTCAAGAATTGTTGATAGATATTGCCGTTTATGTAAGCAATATTATTTTTTTCGTCTTTTATTTCAAAATTATCAAACACAATGTTCTGATTATCTATAATAATACTGTCATTGAAGAAGTATGATGTGTTTGAATAATCAACTTTAAGCACTCCCTTTTCAATCATGGTAGAACCGGTAATTTGAGGTTGTTTGATACTGCCATTCAGAGCAAATTGTCCGTGCAAATCACCTTCGAAACGAGATGAAAAAGAGCTGAGAAATGGCTCTAATGATTTTAATGAAAAGCCATCAAAATTCACATCAAAATCAATGTTGTCATTGTCTTTCAATGGATAGAATTTGCCTGAAATAGTAAGAGGACTTATTGTTTGATTATCTTTCTCTAAGTTGGATTGCAGCATTATATATATACACTCTAACTCTGTATCCAAACTAGATGTGATATTTGCATCTCCAATCTTTTGGTTATTTATTTTCCAGTCAGAAATATTAAGTTCGGAGTCGAAATATACTGATGAGTATAATCCTTTTATATTTAGATAACCGTCTATTTTTCCACTAAGATTTAATGCTGAAGTTTTTAGTAATGTATTAAATTGGTCCAACCCAAACTCATTAAACACAAGGCTTAATGAATCTTTTTTATGTTTTATGATGTCGGAATTTATAATCAGTGATTGGTTTTTGCTTATTAAGGTTAAATCTTTTATTAGTAATAAATTAGAATCTAATAAGATGATGTTATTATTGTTATTTATAGTCCACTTTTCGTTGTTTATTCCAAATGAAGATTTTCTTATATCAATATAATTTGTTCCGGATTTATTTGTTATGTCAATATTTATATCGCCATAGTTTTTTGCAAATTCATCATTCCATAGTAAGTCTAATTGAACAATTTTTGGGGTTGTATTTAATGATAATTTTATATCTTCGAGGAAAGTAATCGTTTTGTTGTATAATTTGGGCGAAGTTAAAGTTATATTGTATATTCCCGAGGTTTCTTTGCCACTTATGGCAATATCGTCAAAAACAAAATTTTTAAATGCCAAATTTTTTGATGTCAATTGGAATTGCAATGATTCAGTATAGTTGTAATTGCCTTTTAAAGTGGTGTTCTTTTCGATATATAGATCCGGAACAAATATAGATATTGTATTGGCGGTATCTAATATTTGTAGTGTGAAATCAAATTCGGCATCGGTATCTTTGATATTTTTATCCGATTTATTCTTTTTCGATAAAAATACATTATAATTGTCGGGAATATACGAGTTGAAGATTTTTTGAGTGATATTTTTTAAATCAGTATATTCGAAATATCCTTTGGTTTCAAGATGAAGCAATTTGCAGTCTACCGAAAAATTCTTGTATGAATTTAATTCACGAGATGTTATGTTTATGTTGTTTAGAAACAACGAATCGTTGTCATTCAGTTTTAGATTTGTGCTTTCGAGTAGTATATTTCCGAATAGTTCATTCAAAGTGTTGCCACTTATATTGGCACTTATGTTGGTGCTGAGTATAATGTTTGAATCTCTTTTGGTTTCCCATATGTTTAATTCAGAAAGATTTATGGTTTTTATATTGGCGTTGGCTATATATGTGTTTTTATCGCCTTGCATATTTATTCCACCATAAAAGTCCAAGTTAATGTTTGAATCATTAATTGTAATGGTGGTTTCTACTATTTGTTCATCCAACGAGCCTGTTATATATATATCTTGAATTTCTTTTTTGCGTAGATGAGTGTCGAACAGCATTCCATTCAATATTTGGGCATTCATTGTATTGATGTCAAACCCTTCACCTATTATTGAGAATTCAAATCCCGTTGTTGTAATCCAGATGTTTGGAATTATTTTTGCTATGGCAAAACTTGGCGAGGATACATAGCCAAGGTATTGATATTCGTTTGTTGTATCGTTTTGCGATATATTGGCATTTGCTATAATGTTTCCTGCATTGGTTTTTATGTTGCACATAGCTGTAAACTCAGAAATAAGACCTTGGAATAATCCGGACATCTCTATTCGTCCTAGTTTATATGCAATAGACGGAATATTTACTTTTCCCCATGACAATGGTAAACTTACATGCGATAAAATGTTTGCATCGGTAGATAAATTGTCGATTTCGGCTTTTATAACGGTTTCTTCTATATTAGGCAAGCCTTTTATATAACCGTTGCACACTATATTTGTATGATTGTTTATGGTCATATCAAGGTGTGATGCATGCAGATCGGCTACTGTGCCATAGCATTTTCCTTCTAAATCAACATGGCCATCAAAGCCCCACAGCATAGGAGCCCAATATGCAGCATCTTTCAAACCGCCATAACTTCCGTATTCAAATTCGGCAATCATTACCACATTGTTGATATAATCGTGCATCGATTCCCAGCTATCGTATAATAATGAAGCCGAACCTTTTAGGTGTGAATCGTCGGTAAGCAAATTCATATTGCTCAAGGTTATGGCATTGGGAGATACATAGGCGCTTCCTTTCAAATTGTGTAGTGTGAACCCCGATTTTTCTGTGGCACTAAACGACTCTATTGTGGTTGACACATAGCTCGCATCTACGCGTATGTTTTTCATCCGAGTGTTGATGTTCTTAAAGTTCATGTCCTTTACGTTTACACCATTTGAATATGGAAAGTCTTCATATCCGGGTAGATACATTTGATATTCAACATTACGTAGAATAAGCTCGTTTACGCTTACTACAAACCGATTGTGGGTAGTGTCGTTTTCCTGCTTTTCGTGCTTATAGTGGTTTATGATAAAGTTGAGGTTTATACCTTTGTCGTCGGGGTATTTTTCAAAACAATAATAGGCGTTTTTCATAAACACTCTATCTACCTTTATACCATTGGATGAAAACGGAAACTCGTCAAACCGTATGGCAATTTTTTCTCCCACATAAACAGAGTCGCCTTCTGGTGTGTAAAGTTCAATATCGCGAAGTGTTAGATGATTTAAAATATTGAAGTTTAGTGATTTTACACTTACTTTGCTATTCCATTCTTTAGAGAAATAGGACGACGCTGCTATACCTAATATATTTTGTACAACAGAATAATTGACCAATGCAATAGTTATATACATGGTCAAAAACAATGTAACGATAATACGTTTTAATATTTTGAGTAAGCGTCTGATGCTATATTAATATTTTTTCGTTTCTATAATTCTTTTAAACTAATGATGAAATAACAAAAATCATCACATATTATTGTGTTTTAAACGAAATATGAAATATTTTTGTTCCAATACGAGTTGAAATATTTTTTATTATTCGATAATTGTACAATGAAAAGGAAATTTTGAGGATTGAAAATAATTTGATTAGCTAAACAATATATCATGGCAAAAATGATGATAGGGTATTATTTCGTTCGCAGTATACCATCAATTATTTTACACCCGGGTGTTGTAGTGGCGGATAATATATTGTAAAATATAAAAAGGGTATCTGTTTGTAAAATAGTATTTTATGCTAATATATGTGATTCATTCCGTAGTGATGAAATTTGATCGTGATGTAAATAAAATTTCATCACGATGTAAATATTTTTTCCTCGTGATGTAGATAAAACTACATCGCGAAGAAATTTTGTAACAATGCTTACGTATGTTGGAATCGTCTTTTGCAATAGCTAAACTTCACTTTATGGAACAATATAATTATTTATAGATATTTTTCTCAAAAAAAATGCGTATCTTTGCAAATGATTTTGAATACAAAAGATATTAGCAAATATGCCTATAATATTAGCAATAGAATCTAGTTGTGATGACACATCGGCAGCTGTTTTACAGAACGATATGATACTGTCGAACGAAATTGCAACCCAAAAAGTTCACCAACAATACGGTGGTGTTGTGCCGGAATTGGCCTCTCGAGCTCATCAGCAAAATATAATTCCGGTAGTTGATGCCGCAATAAAAAATGCAGGAATAGATAAGAAAGATATTAATGCAGTGGCATTCACCCGAGGTCCCGGATTGTTGGGCTCGTTGTTGGTAGGAGTATCTTTCGCCAAAAGTTTTTCGCAAGCGTTGGATATTCCCCTTGTCGAAGTCAATCACCTACAAGCTCATGTGCTCTCTCATTTTATCAAAGAGAACGACAGCAGTGTTGTGCCAAAATTTCCGTTTATTTGCCTATTGGTATCGGGTGGACATACTCAAATAATACTATTAAAGGATTATTTTGATATGGAAATATTGGGCAATACCATAGATGATGCAGCAGGCGAAGCTATAGATAAGGCAGCAAAGGTAATGGATTTGGGTTATCCCGGAGGCCCCATTATTGACAAGTTGGCCAAGGATGGCGACCCCTTGAAATTCAAATTTGCTACACCCAATATCAAAGGTTACGACTATAGCTTTAGCGGAATAAAAACATCATTTCTATATTTTTTGAGAGATCAATTGGTTGATAATCCAAATTTTATACAAGAAAATATAAATGATCTTTGTGCATCAATACAACATTGTATAGTGTCTTTTTTGCTGAAGAAACTGCAAAAAGCCATGAAAGACACCGGGGTGAGACAGGTGGCAATAGCCGGAGGAGTAAGTGCAAACTCATATTTAAGATCCCAACTTACAGAATTGGGAAAGAAAAACAAATGGGATGTATTCATACCTAAGTTTCAGTTTTGTACAGATAATGCTGCGATGGTAGGAATAGCAGGTTTTTTTAAATATTTGAACAATGATTTTGCTGATATTTCGTTACCTCCTTATACCAGAGGTATGATGTAAAGATGATTTTAAAAATAGCCATATAAGTTGATATGAAATATAACTTTGATGAAATAATAGAACGAAAAGGAACATCATGTGTGAAGCATGATATGATGAGACGCGATTTCGGAGCCGACGATCTTCTACCTATGTGGGTGGCAGATATGGATTTTCGTACTCCTCCTTTTATTATGGATGCCATACGAGAACGTTGCAATCACGAAGTTTTGGGATACACGTATGCCGATCGTAAATATTATGAGGCTATTATATGGTGGTTGGATAGGCATTATAATATCCGGGCCGAGAAGCAAGAGCTACATTATATACCGGGTATAGTATCGGGAATAGCTTTTGCTATACAAGCATTTACCAATAGAGGTGATAATATATTGGTAACCACTCCGGTTTATCCTCCATTTATTGAACTTCCAAATAATGGCGGAAGAAATGTAATATCAGCACCATTGTATATAAAGAATGGTAGGTTTAATATCAATTTCGACATTTTACGAAACAAGATAAAAGGATGTAAGATGATGATTTTGAGTAATCCTCATAATCCTGCTGGAACAATATGGTCTGCAAAAGATCTTGCCGAGGTTGCCAATATATGTTATGAAAATGATTGTATTCTGTTGTCGGACGAGATACATGCCGATCTTGCCCTTTTTGGCAAACGTCATAATTCTTTCTCTACCGTATCGGAAATAGCCAAAAATATATCTGTAACATTTTTGGCTCCATCAAAAACATTCAATATTCCTGGATTGGCTTCCAGTGTGGTATACATACACAACGACTTATTGCGAGAAAAATATTTTAAATATATCGATGGCTATGAGGTGGCCAATGGAAATGTATTTGCCTACATAGGTGCAACGGCAGCCTACACTCCGGAAGGTGAAGAATGGCTTGAAGAACTAAAGCGTTATCTGGAAGGTAATGTCAAATATATGAAAGATTTCTTTAAACAAAAGATGCCATTAGTAAGATATGTATCGCCGGAGTCATCGTATTTGGCATGGATCAATTTGAAACAATACGGAATTTCGCATGAAAACATGTCGAACCGTTTGATAAGCATTGG
This sequence comes from Bacteroidales bacterium, assembly GCA_017646685.1. Lineage (GTDB taxonomy): Bacteria > Bacteroidota > Bacteroidia > Bacteroidales > P3 > HGM05376. The sequence continues at coordinate 22,349 of JAGCLZ010000098.1, forward strand.
AAAATTGGCTCTTAACGATGGTACTAATTTCGGAATAGAACCAAATGCTTTTAAAGGATTTTTCAGATTGAACTTAGGATGTCCGAGAGCTGTTCTTGAAGAAGGTTTGAACCGATTATACAAGACTTTCGAATAAAGTATAAACACAAGTTACACTGTAAAACATAAAAATATTATTAATATGACACAGCTGAAATTAAATATAAAAAACCTAGAAAACTTTGTAAAACATGAAGAAATAGATGCAATATTGCCCGAAGTGGTTGCTGCACAAGACATACTGAACAATGCCAATGGCAAAGGTAACGACTTTCTGGGCTGGGTAACACTGCCCAACGAGATTGATGAGAGCTTACTAGCCAGCATAAAACGTGATGCCGAAGAGATTGCCTCTAAGGCTCAGATATATGTAGTAATAGGTATAGGAGGTAGTTATCTTGGTGCAAGAGCCGTAATAGAAGCCTTGCAAACAGATTTAGATGTTTTGGATAAGAGCCGTAAAAATCCATATATAATATATGCAGGTCATACACTTAGCGAAGATTATTATTCACAGCTACTTAATGTGCTGAATAACTATGACTATGCATTGACTGTAATAAGTAAAAGCGGTACAACCACCGAACCGGCTGTAGCTTTCCGTATTTTGAAGAATCATATCGAGAATAAGTATGGAAAAGAAGAAGCCAAAAGCAGAATAATAGCCATTACTGACCAACGTAAAGGTGCATTGCATGACATCGCAGTAAAGGAAGGCTACAAGATGTATGTGATTCCCGACAATGTGGGTGGACGTTACAGTGTGCTTACACCAGTGGGATTATTACCTATAGCCGTGGCAGGATATGATATAAAAAAGTTGGTGAAAGGGGCATGCGAGATGAAAGCTATATGTATTCAGCATAGTTCTGTTATGGATAATCCTGCTCTGTTGTATGCTGCTGTTCGCAATATTCTTTATCGCAAAGGAAAGAATATTGAAATGATGGTGATTTACGAACCATCACTAAAATACATTGCCGAATGGTGGAAACAGCTATATGGCGAAAGTGAAGGTAAAGACGGAAAAGGTATTTTGCCTCATAGCGTAACCTTTACCACCGATCTTCATAGTATGGGACAATACATACAAGATGGTGAAAGAATAATGTTTGAAACTGTTTTGAATGTAAAACATTCCAATACAAATGTAAATATCCCATACGACGAAGAGGATGCCGATGGCCTAAACTACTTGCAACAACGTACCATTACCGAGATTAATCATGCAGCTGTAGAAGGGACAACTTTGGCTCACGTAAGTGGCGGCGTTCCTGTGATGAAAATAGAAATGCCAAAAATCGACGAAACAATATTGGGTGAACTTATATATATGATGGAATACGCCTGCGGTGTGAGTGGGTATATGTTGGATGTAAATCCTTTTGACCAACTGGGTGTGGAAGAATACAAACATAACATGTTCCATATATTAGGAAAGAAAGGTTATTGATACTAGTAATATTGATTATAGGTAACTTCTAAAAATTCCACGTTTCGGATAAACAAAAGAGTGTTCTTTGAAACTTTTGCGTGCGTTGTATTTTTTACCGAAATATTTCTATTTCTTTTTCAATCGCATAGCCCGCTGTGCTCAATCAAAAGAACGTAGAAATCTTTCTAGCAAAATTCCGCAAATCACCAGCAAAGCAATTTTTAGAAATTGCCTATAATTATGCGGATATATACTCTTTTAGTATATATCCGCTTTTAGTTTATTGCCACTGTTATTAGTTTTTGTGTTAGCCTATTTACAAATATTACTGTCCGCTAAACATGACATATTGCTCCCAATCTTCTGAATTACAAAGATTGGGAGTTTATTTTTCTTAAGCAAGCCCCCCTTTATTAATTTATACCTCATCAGGAGGTGATTCAGAGGCCTCCATAAGTATC
>JAGCLZ010000099.1 GCA_017646685.1 Bacteroidales bacterium
TACATTGTATTGTCGTGCAGTATCATTATATAGAGCATTTTGTGTTACACGGCCTGCATCGCCGGCACCATATATCACCACATTGATGATCTTGGCGTGCGGACGAAGATATTCATTATAGATTCTTCGCACCAGCAACCTCGAGCAGGTGAGGGTCATAAATGTAAATATACATATAAAAAGTATGCCCATATAGGTTGGGAAATAGCTGAACATCTGTGGAAAGAAATGACACAGAAGGAATTTTCCAACCGTAAGCACTGCAAACGAAAGACCTGTTATGAATATCAAACGAACAATATCGTTGAACCCTGAATAGCGAAGCATTCCTCTGTACGATTTAGTAACTACAAATATCCCTACAAAGGCTAAAAGCACGGGTATCAACTCGTGCAAAGAATCAGCTATACGCATAGTGGACAAATTGTCATAATCCTTAAAAACCATCAGCAGGAAGTATGAAAATACCACTATCAGAATATCAAACAAAAGAATAAACACTCGTGGAAACGAATTGGAGTTTCTTTTGCCATAAACTAATCTTGCAAAGTATATCAAAAATTTCTTCATTACAATATTTATTAACTTTTTAAAGCATCAAACACTTCGAATATCGAAAAATATCTTCCAACTATCCAAGCATCTGATTGCCATGAATGTGAAAAAAATATATAATCCATTTTGCACTGCAAAAGTACGCCTTTTATTTATTTTAGACAAGTTTTTGGCAATTTATTTTTCGAGAAAAGAAAAAGACAGGCTTGCGAAACAAATTGTCAACTATCTATCAAACCGTTACAAACAATTGAGCATTTGACATTGAAACAGTCGATAATTTAACAATTCAATGTTCGAGTATTGAACCCCCTGATGCTCGACAATTCGGCTTCCAAATACTCGATCATCTCACCAACTATCATAGACCATGATATTTAAACAAGAACAATGAATCCAAACAACAAATATCGCTCCCTCAAGACAAAAAGAAAGCGGAAAACCGCCACAAAGAGCGATTTTCCGCACAACTTACTGCAACCAAAGTAGGTAGAAGAATCTAACCTACAAGGTCGCCGCCACCTGTGTCGGAACCGGAGCCGCCACCCGAATTATTACCGGAATCGGAACCCGAACCGGAATTACCATCATCAATATAGGTTGAGGGGTTCACTTTTTCGTAGATTTTCTTCTCAAAATCCACAATCTTATAAACGCCTTCCAAATCGATATCTGCACTGCGAACAGTATCAGACAGGTCGGTACTTGGGCGAAAACGAATGTAAATGTTTTTCAACTGTGTCATACCTGCATCCGCAACATCAAGCACGGCATTCGAATCTACAGTGGTATAAAATGTACCCAACTCTTCAAACTTAACACTATAGCCAAGTGTTAAATAATGACCTATTGCTTGAAGAATACTTTCCAAAGAAGCTTTTAAATAAGCCCTTGGAACTTGCGTAAGCGTTTGACAGAAGTTAATTACTTCTTTATCACCAATTGTACCTGCCTTTACCGGCTTCAGAACATATCTTAGTTCTGACTCTTTTGTTCCTATCTTATTCATAGGAACTTCTAATGACTTTAACCTCATCTTTCTTAAAAAATTAATTTATTTATTTTTATATATATAAATATAAAGAAATTTTGAAAAAACCCAAGAAAAAACAAAGAAATATCGAATATTTTTTCTCTTTCTATCGAGCGAAGAGATTAAAACACTGAATAAGTGATAATTATATATCTGAATTTTTTGAAAAAAATTTCATTTTTCTTGGAAAAATTTTTCGAGAAAAGAAAAGAAGTCTATCTTATTTGCGAAAGTGCGTTTACTACCACCTCCGACACTTGATCCACTTCGGAAGCAGTAAGGTATGGATGCATTGGCAAGGAGAGCACCGTTTTGCAAAGTTTTTCGGTTATAGGAAAATCTACACCTCTGCAGTCTATATTATTGTAGGCAGTCTGCTCATGGATAGGTTTGGGATAATAAATCATTGATGGTATAGAGCTTGCTTTCAGAGTATTTTGGAGATTATCGCGTTGCTGCTCTTCGTTGAGAACTATGGTATATTGCGCCCACGATGATCCAAACCCCAGTGGAACAACCGGTGTATGTACCATACCGTTGAGGTTTGAAGTGTAGCGTTTTGCTACAGTATTAACGGCATCCAATTCATAGGCATCGAATGCTTTGAGTTTTACTCGCAGTATTGCAGCCTGAAGGGTGTCTAACCTCGAATTCATACCAATGCGTACATTGTCGTATTTAAAACTACCCTTTCCATGCATACGGTACGAACGAGCGAGGGCAGCCCATTCGTCATTATTGGTAAACAACGCACCACCATCGCCATAACAGCCTAGGGGCTTGGCCGGAAAAAACGACGTAGTTGAAATATCACCAAAAGCACAAGCCTTAGTTTCGGTAATATATCCTCCAAAACCTTGTGCAGCATCTTCCAGTAGCAGCAGTCGATATTTTTGAGCAATCATCTGCAACTTGGTATAATTAGCGGGCAAACCAAACAAATCTACAGATAGTATAGCTTTTGGTACCAGCTCGCCATCAGCTATGGTTTTGATTATCCTGTTTTCCAAATCAGAATGATTGATATTAAAGGTATCGTGGCATACATCTACAAATACAGGCGTAGCCCCAACCGCCGATACAGCTTCGGCCGAAGCAAAGAAGGTGAAGTCGGGTACAAACACAGCATCTCCTTTACCTATCCCCCATACTTTCAGGGCTATAACAAGAGCATCGGTACCATTGGCGCATGCAATGCAATGGCGTACACCTACATATTGGGCCAACTCTTCTTCGAGCTCCATCACAGACTTGCCCATGATGAAGGCAGAAGAATTGATTACCTTCTTTATTGCTTTGTCAATATCGGATTGCAATGCATCGTATTGTCGCTTCAAATCTCTAAACTGCATACTCTATGATGTTTACCACCCAAAGGGATGCTTTGTTATAGAATGCTTGGCCAATGGATGATAGTCGTCCTTCAAACCCACAGGCACAGCATTTCTTATATCGTGAACTATGTTTATACACTCTCTGGCTTCGGCTATACCAAAACCTTCCCCTGCAAGAATCTTTTGATAACTAAGCGTATGCAATTCGGTGAAGCCTGCACTGAACTCAAATTCGCTTCCGTCGACCATAATGGTTCTATAGGTGCGTTTGCCCTCGGCCAATGCTTGGAAAGGAAGATGATCGGCGTTGATACTAAGGAAATACCTCACCCTAGCCTTTTCAAATTCCAGATAGCCAGCCACGCGGTCGTGACTGATAACGTGAACAATATTCTTGCTAACCTTACCAAACACCCAAGCCAACATATCGTAAAAATGCACACCAATGTTTGTAGCCACACCACCACTCTTGTGTACATCGCCTTTCCACGAGGTATAATACCAATTGCCTCTGGAGGTTATATAAGTAAGGTCGACATCATATACTTTATCGCTCGGACCTTGCTCTATACGCTTCTTCAAAGCCGCCACCGAGTCGTGCAACCGAAGTTGTAAGATGTTGTAAGCTCTATGCCCTGTCTCTTCTTCCACTCTTTCCAGAGCGTCTATATTCCATGGATTGAGCACCAAAGGCTTTTCGCAAATAACATCACAGCCCAATCTTAAACCGTAACGAGTGTGAGCATCATGCAAATAATTGGGAGTACATACCGATATATAATCAATTTTATTGTCGGATTTTTGAAGTTTTGTATTGTGACGATCAAACAATTCTTGCTCGGTAAAGAAAGCAGCATTGGGGAAGTAACTATCCAAAATACCCACACTATCAAACTTATCATAGGCCGATACCAAGTTATTTTCCGTATCTTTGATTGCCTTCAAATGGCGAGGTGCAATATACCCTCCTACTCCAATAAGTGCAAAATTCTTCATATCAGTTATCTTTTATAGTCTCGCATCTATCATATCTTTTGGTAGAATACCTTTCACATCATACACCACCCCTGCTTCGGACTTCAACAATCTACGCACATCCAAATGTCTAAACTCATCATGTGCTACAGCTAATATAACAACATCATACTGTCCCGACTTCAAAGCAGCTACATTGGAGGCTACTGTTATCCCATAATCGTTCATAACCGCATCGATCGATGCATAAGAGTCGTATATAGTAATATTGTGGGTATATTCCTCCAACGTATGGTAGATGTCAATCACTTTGGTATTTCTTATGTCGGGACAATTCTCTTTAAACGTAAAACCCAATATAAGCACATCTGCATCTTTTACCAAAACACCTTTCTTGTTCATACACTTCACCACCTGATTAGCAACGTATGCACCCATTCCATCGTTTAGGCGGCGAGCTTCTGTCATAATACGTGGTAGTACTCCATAGAGTTGTGCCTTCTGTATAAGATAGTACGGATCGAGGCTTATGCAATGCCCACCTACCAATCCGGGCGATAATTTGATAAAATTCCACTTGGTGGCTGCAGCCTCTATAACGTCGTGTGTATCTATATCCATAGCATTAAATATCTTGGCCAGCTCATTCATAAAGGCTATATTGACGTCGCGTTGCGAGTTTTCTATCACCTTCGAAGCCTCTGCCACCCTTATAGATGGTGCTTTATGGGTACCACAAACAAGTACCGAATTATAGAGCTTATCAACCATCTCTGCCACCTCCGGAGTAGATCCTGATGTAACTTTTACTATCTTTTCCACAGTATGATTCCTATCACCAGGGTTGATACGCTCGGGCGAATAGCCTACAAAGAAATCCACATTAAACCTCAAACCGGAAGTTTTCTCTATAACAGGAACACACACTTCCTCTGTTACACCCGGATATACAGTAGACTCGTATATAACCACATCACCCTTGCTTATTACCTTTCCTACTGTAGTACTTGCGCTTATCAGAGGTGTAAGATCGGGGTTGTTGTTGGTATCAACAGGCGTGGGAACAGTAACTATATAAGTATTACAATCCTTTATATCTGCTATATCAGTAGTACAGCTAAAGCCGTTTTTCAGAGTAGTGCTCAACAAGCTGTCTGATAGTTCCATTGTTGAGTCATGCCCCATCATCAACTCTTTTACACGATTTGAATTGATGTCATAACCTATTGTCTTATACTTTGTAGCAAAGAGTTGCGCCAATGGCAGCCCAACATATCCCAATCCTATTACTGCTATTTTTCTACTGCTATACGTCATACTTTGTAGTACTTTGCTATACAAAACTCATTTTTCCCTCTTTTATTGTACCTCAATCAAAAAGTTGTAATCCATTGCTCAATCTGTGCAATCTGACTTTTGTAGAGTTCAATTCTGTCCTCTATCACGTCCTTACCCCACTTTGTAGTAGCATAACCATTTGCGCGCGATATAAAAGTTTCATCATCCAAATCGTCTTCTATCTCCAACAGAGCCTGTAGCGCCAACTGCTTTTTGCTCAACATAATCTTTAGTTCTTCTACAGATGCGGTAAAGGAGATCTTATCCTCTATATATCTAAATTGTTTGCTTGTGTTGTTCATATCAATCTCTATTGCTTGCTTAATCGAAAAAATCCTCATTTACATACGCAAACGAGGATTATTCTGTATACATAATATTAATGTTAAGACCATTTATTTACCGGCTTCGCTTTCGTCGCCGTATCCGTATCCATATCCGTATCCATATCCGTATCCATATCCGTATCCATATCCGTATCCATATCCTACTTTCTTAGTGATTGGTACAGCAGTAAGTATCATTGCCATATTCTTGAACTTGCTAGATGTGTACAACTCTTGAATATTTGGCAAGAAACGTTTATCCAAAACTCCTATACGCGATACATACAAAGTCATATCGGCAGTTTTGTTTATAATAACAGCATCAGCAATAACTTGTGCCGGAGTAGAATCTATCACTATATAATCATACGATTGTTTCAAGTGTTCAACCAGCTTTTCAAACTTGTCTGTCAACAACAACTGTGTTGCATTTGGCGGAGTTTTCTCGCAAACAATATAGTGTAAGTTTGGTGATATCTGACTGTGTGTTATAATATTGTTTATATCATCTTCCTTGCCTATCAAGTATTGTATTATACCATTTCTCTTGTTCTTATCCATCACCTTCGAAAGCGAACGCTTGCGCAAGTCCATATCCAATATGATAGTCTTCTTACCCAAGAATGCAAACGATAAAGCTAAGTTCAAACTAGTGTGCGACTTTCCTTCGCCCGGTATCGACGATACCATCTGTATAACCTTTTGCGATGGATCTTGCAAGAAGAACTGTATATTGGAGTGCAAGATACGGAAAGCCTCTGTGATCATATCTTTACCATTCTCTGCCACTACTATATAATCCTCTTCTCTGTCCTTGCCCTTTTCGGGTATTTCGCCTATTATAGGTATAGATACAAGCTTCTCTATATCGGCTTTAGAACGCACTTTGGTATTGAAGAATTCCCACAAGAACATATATACCAACGGCATAGCAAATCCCAAAACAAGACCTACCAACAAGTACATAATAGTACGTGGAGCAACAGGAATACCTGTACCATTGGCAGCCTCAACTATCTTTGCATTAGACTCGGTGATAGCCAACGTAAGGGCATTCTCCTCGCGCTTCTTCAATAAGTACAAATATAGTTCTTGTTTTATAGCTTGTTGACGTGTCACGTCTTGAAGTTCTTTTTGTTGTTGTGGAGTGCTTGTTATTTTGCTTTTGGTTATCTTTTCGCGTCTCAAAAGACTTCCTCTTTTTATCTTTATGGTCTCCACCAAGTTATCAACAGAACGAACAACAGCCTCACGAGTATCTTCCAACGAACGACGAAGGCTCTTTGTTGTAGGGTTGTTTACACCGGAGCTGTTCACCATCTTGTCGTATTCCAACTTCTGAGTATTGTAGTTGCTTATAAGAGTATTTACTCCCGCATCGTTTATAACACCACCGGGCAAAAGAGCATCTTTGTTTGATGGATCGGCAAGATGCTTTTGCAAGAACTGAACCATAGCCAACTCAACCTCAACGGCGTTAAGTTCTTCGTTCGATCTCACACCTTCGGTAGCTATAAGGCTGGCAGCAGTAGCAGCATCTGTAATCTGATTTTCGGCCATCAAATTAGCCACTTGCTCGTCTACGTTTTCCAATTCACCATATATCAAATGGATGCGGTTTACTATAAAATCTTCGGTATTCTGTGCTATCTTGTTTTTGTCTGTGATAGCATCTTCGTTATAAACAGCTATCAAAGTATCCAATATGCGTCTTGCACGCAATGGGTTGGAGTCCTTCATATTAAGGTTTAATATACCTGTAATCTTATCAGGACGGGTTACGGTAAGGTTCTTCAGTATATCTTTAGCTCTGTTGTAGGTTGGAGTTACGGATATTATTATAGACTTGTCCAAATACTCTTCTGCAAAGAACCCTGTTTCATCGATCGAGAAACAATTAAGACTGTCTACATCAACTATTTCGCCATATTGTGCTGTTCCGCTTAGCTCTATCTTCTGCTTTGGAACCTCCAAAGTGTAATTATACGTACCATCACCGTGAAGCAAGACTTCCACCTTCATACTTAGTGCGTTTGGCATACCCTTTTTGTTCATCATTGTAAGATTGATAGGGCATTCGCCGTAGAGGTCTTTCTTCTTGAATACAGTGTTTACCTGGTAGTTTACTTGCAGATTCAGTTTATCCACAACCTTCGACATAATAGGTGTGGATTGCAGAACATATATTTCGTTTTCGAGCACCAAACCCTTGCCAAACATACCCAAATCTTCAAACAATGCCGATCCTTCAAAAGCAGAAGAGCCGCCTGCCTTTTCGTCGCGGATAAGAATCATGGCCGACTCCTCGTATGTGGGAGCTTGCATTTTGGCAGCAATGAATGCTATTGCACCACACACTACCATTGATATTAAGAATATCCACCAATTGTGCAACACCATGAACAATATCTCACGAATGTCGATTGTGGTTTCTTCTTGTTCGGGTCTTCTTACGTTGTTGTTTAGTTGATTTTCCATAAACTCAAAGTTTATCAGTTTTTATGTTATTCTAGTTTTTATCTGTTGCCCAAGGTAATAAATATAGAAAGCACTGTGGCTAGGAACGATGCTGTAGAGGTTCCTACTGATATAAATGTAAGGTCTCGTGTACCTTGGCGCTTGCGCAATTTATTAGGCTCTACATATACAATGTCGTCTTGTTGCAAGTAATAGAACGGCGATGTGAATACGTCTTTCGAAGTAAGGTCAATAGTACCCACCTCGCGTTTACCGTCCTTTTCGCGTATAACTGTTACATTCTCACGCTTTCCATAAATAGTCAAGTCGCCCGATGATGCCAAGGCTTCGAGCACTGTCATCTTTTCGTTTGCAACATTTACAACGCCCGGACGTGCTACTTCACCCATCACATAAACCTTGTAATTGAGCAACTTTACAGTTACGACAGGGTCTGTAACATAGCCTCCGGATATGAGCTTATCTTCTATTATTTTCGATACTTCCTGAGTGGTTAAACCTCCAACTTTTATTTTGCCTAATATCGGGAAAACTATTTCGTTGTTCTTAACCAAATATCCTTCCGTCAATGGGTTGATATTTTGAAATTGGTTGTATCCACCACCATACTGTGCATTGGTTTGCTTGTTGGTTTGCTTGTTAAAAGCCATTACAACTTGCGGACTTTCACTTTCGACCAATATCATCAGAATGTCGTTGTTCTGAATCTTCAACTCAAAGGTTTGTTGAATAGTTTCTACGGTGCCTCTTTCGGCATCCTTCAAGTAAGTCATATTCTTCGGTGTGTAGCACGATGTAAACATTGCTATCACAGTCACAATAGGAACTAGTTTCAGTATTTTCATATCGTTCTATATTTTCTATCTAATATTCATGCAAAAAACGTTTGCAAAAAACTAATATTAAGATTTTTTACAAACCTCGCCAAAGAGATATAATACAAACCATTATACCCTCCAAGCAAGTTGATTTCACTATATTATTCGCTTGCAAAGTTACAAAAAAATGACCACTACACCAAACTTATTCAAACTTTTTTTTGGAAGTATCCGAAATGGGCTTATTTTTTAACAATCCATAGCCTTATTTCGGGTCAAACAATATGTATTTGGTGGGCAAACACGTGGCTGAATATGCTCGATAATGGAAGTTTTATCGCTCGAGCATTGCATAGTTAAACTATCGAGTATTTCAACCCCAAAGGCTCGAGCATTGAAGGATCTTTGCTCGAGGCATTGAAACAAACTGATTGTAAACCTAAAAATTGTTGCTCTAAAGAGGCCATTTTTTGTATAAAGCAAGGATTTTTATTTAATTGTTTGTCAAAAATTGAAAAAACGTACATTTTATTTGCCACTGATATACAATAAGATATAAATCATCTAAAAGTTTTTCTTTTCCGATTGAAAAAAAAGTTCTAAATTTGCCGTTGAATTTGTAGTGTTTTTAGGTTGAAAAAATCTAGATTATGCACTTAGGTAAAAACGATTTGACGAAACAAACATTTGAGTTATGATAGGAGTAAATAAAGTTATACTTATTGGAAACTTAGGCAAAGATCCTGAAGTTATTACGTTTGACACAGCCAAGAAAGCTACTTTCCCGTTGGCAACAACCGAGTTTTTCAAGAACAAAGATGGTCAGAAAGTAGAACAAACCGATTGGCACAACATTGTATGTTGGAGAGGTTTGGCCGATATAGCCGAGAAGATTTTAAAGAAAGGCACTCAAGTATATATCGAGGGTAAATTACATACCCGCTCGTGGGAAGATAAGGATGGAAACAAACGCTATGTTACTGAGGTATTGGTAGAAAATTTCACTGTGCTGGCCAACCGAAATCATAGCAACATACAAGACACCGCTATTCAGCAACCGATAGAGGAAATCCTTAACGAGGATACTGCACAAATCGAGGACTTCCCATTTTAATTAACGAACAAACAATTACATGATATATAAACAAACAGGCACCTTTGAGGGTGCCTGTTTTTGTTTGTGTATATCCAGACCGATGGTCTTTTAATTACACTGCCATTATTTCTTTTTGCTTGGCATCAAATATCTTGTCGGCTTCTGCAATATACTTGTCTGTAACGTCTTGCACTTCCTTTTCCAATTGTTTTACTTCGTCTTCGGGCACACCTTTGTCCTTCAACTTTTTCACCTTATCCATAACATTTCTGCGAGCATTACGGATGTTTACTTTGCCTGTTTCCACTTCGCTCTTGGCAGCTTTGGCCAATTCTTTGCGGCGTTCTTCGGTAAGTGGTGGGATAATAATACGCAACATATCGGCTTCTTGCTGTGGGTTGAAACCCAAATTGGCTGCTTGTATTGCTTTGCTTATAGCACCCATCATGTTTTTTTCCCAAGGTTGGATGGTAATATTGCGTGGATCCGGTGTTGAAATATTTGCTATTTGGCTGATAAGAGTAGGTGTACCATAATAGTCAACTTTTATTCCATCAAGCATAGCAGGATTTGCTTTGCCTGCACGTACCTTGGTAAGCTCTGCTTCCAAGTGTTTGATTGCTCCTTGCATGTTGTTTTTGGCTTCGTCCAAACATGCTTTCGATAAATCGTTCATATCTGTTATGTTTTATATTTTATATATGTTTCACTTCTGTTCCAATCTCTTGTCCTTCCACCACCTTCAGCAGGTTGCCTTCCTTGTTCATATCAAAGACGTATATAGGCAGGTCGTTTTCCTCACAAAGGGCAAAGGCTGTAAGATCCATGATTTTGAGTTTCTTTGTAAGCGCTTCTTGATACGACAGCGTTATGTATTTGGTAGCAGTGGGGTCTTTCTCGGGATCGGCAGTATACACACCGTCTACACGGGTACCCTTGAGTATCACATCGGCTTTTATCTCCACAGCGCGCAGTGCAGATGCAGTGTCGGTAGTAAAAAATGGGTTTCCGCTACCGCCACCGATTATTACAACTCTTCCATCTTCCATAGCTTCGATTGCTCTGCGACGGCTCATCTCCTTGCAGATAGGCTCTATAGCCAAACCCGATAGCAGTTCGGTCTTAACGCCTTGTTTCTCCAATTCGGCTTGGAGAGCCATACTATTGATAAGCGTAGCAAGCATACCCATATAGTCGCCTTGTACACGATCCATACCTTTTGCTGCTCCACTAAGACCACGGAATATGTTGCCCCCTCCTATCACTATCGATACTTGGACTTTCTTTTCCACCACAGTTTTGATATCCTTAACGTACTGTTCAAGCATTTCGGGCGATATACCATAACTTTGGCTTCCCATGAGTGATTCGCCACTAAGTTTCAATAATATGCGGTTGTACTTCATAACTTATATACTTTTATTGTGTGTCTACAAATCTTTGTTCTATTGTATGATATTTGGTTTTTGATGTTTTTACAACAAAGAGCAGTACCTTATGGTACAAACAAACAGCTATCGCCATAGCTTAAGAACCTGAAATCGTGGCTTAGTGCATAGTTATAACCTTCTTTCCACACATCGCCAATAAGGGCAGATACCAGCAAAAGCAACGTACTCTTGGGCTGATGAAAGTTGGTGATTATACCGCTTACAACATGATATTTGTAGCCCGGAGCTATCATCAATTGCGTATCGCCATAAAGGTTGTCCACTCCTAGGCGTTGCATAAAAGCAAGCACATTTTGCAATGATTGCTCGAGAGGCACATCACCTTTGTCGGCCAATTCGTAGGGTTCCCACTGCAGTATGTGCATCTCTTCCAACAATGGATTGTACTGCAACTTTACACCAAACCAATACAACGACTCCAATGTACGCACCGATGTTGTACCCACAGGGATTATAGGTTTGCCTACATGCGAGAGTAGATGTTCCACGTTGCTACGCGAAATTTCAATCTTCTCCACATGCATCTCGTGCCCACCAATGGTTTCTGAATCTACGGGCTTGAAAGTTCCTGCGCCCACATGTAGGGTTACAAATTCTGTATCAACGCCTTTGTTGCGGAGGTTGTCAAACACAGATTGGGTGAAGTGCAGTCCTGCTGTTGGTGCTGCCACAGAACCTTCGTGTTCGGCATAAACGGTTTGATACCTCTCCTTGTCACTATCTTCGGCCGATCGGTTGAGGTATGGTGGTAGAGGTATAACTCCAAAATGCTCTATAACATCAGCAAAGGTCATCAAGCTATTGTTCCACTCAAAGTCTATTATCCATGCGTTTGCAACAGCTTCTTTTCTGTTTGCCGATAGGGTAACTTCCTTGCCGTCGACTTCTATTGTTCTATGTAGCGGAGTGCCTTTCCACTTTTTGTTGTTGCCTACAAAGCACATCCAAGTGCAGCGTTGCCTTTGCTCGAAAGCAGTGGAAACAGCCATTTGGTAGGGTTCTAAACAGAAAATCTCTATCTGCGAGCCTGTTTCTTTTCTAAAAAACAATCGTGCATGAATTACCTTGGTATTGTTGAAGACCAACAAAGTATCCTTATTCAAATAGTCCACAATATGATTGAAGACAGATTCTTCAAACACTCCTTCTCTATAAACCAACAGTTTAGACTCGTCCCTATTTTTAAGAGGGAACTTGGCTATACGCTCTGTTGGCAGAGGATAGTCGTAATCGTCTATGGCTATTTGCTTTGGGGCTTTCATTAGTATATGATTGTTTTATTGTTGTAAAAACAGAGTATAATCTGCTGCATCTATCCATAAAGGCTACCTTTCGGGGCAACAGACTATACTCTTTTTTATGATTTTGAACTAAAATAAGTTTTCCAAAATACTGTCATCTACTATATTTGGAAGCGTTACTTTCAAACGAGGTTCTGCTTCCATAGCACGTTTGATGGCGAATATTGCGCCTTCGTTTCTTGCCCAACTGCGGCGTGATATACCATTGTTTACATCCCAAAACAGCATGCTGTGCAAACGGCGGTCGCAGTCTTCGGAACCATCCAACACCATTCCAAATCCACCGTTGATTACTTCGCCCCAACCAACGCCGCCACCATTGTGGATACTTACCCAAGTGGCGCCACGGAACGAGTCGCCTATAACGTTGTGTATAGCCATATCTGATGTAAATGATGATCCATCATATATGTTGCTGGTTTCGCGGAATGGAGAGTCGGTACCACTCACATCGTGGTGGTCTCTACCCAATACTATCGGAGCTGATATTCTTCCATCTTTTATTGCTTTGTTGAACTCTGCAGCTATCTTGGTGCGTCCTTCGCAGTCGGCATATAGTATACGGGCTTGGGAACCTACCACAAGGTGGTTTGCTTTTGCACCCTCGATCCATTGAATATTATCGCGCATTTGTTGTTGAATTTCTGCAGGAGAAGTCTTAGCCATCTCGGCCAAAACATCCATAGCTATGCGGTCGCTCATATCCAAATCTTCGGGCTTGCCCGATGTGCATACCCAACGGAAAGGTCCGAAACCATAATCGAAACACATCGGTCCCATTATGTCTTGAACGTATGAAGGATAGCGGAAAGTACCGTCGACATTCATTATATCAGCACCTGCACGACTGCTTTCCAAAAGGAATGCGTTGCCATAATCAAAGAAGTACATTCCCTTGGCTGTAAGTTTGTTTACAGCTGCTACATGTCGGCGCAAACTTTCTTGTACCTTTTCGCGGAAGAGTGTTGGATTTTCGGCCATCATCAGTTTTGCATCTTCAAATGATACTCCCACGGGGTAATATCCGCCTGCCCAAGGGTTGTGTAGCGATGTTTGGTCGGAACCCAAATCGATGTGTATGTTGTGTTCGGCAGCATATTCCCAAAGATCTACCACATTGCCTTGGTATGCATAGGAGCGTGCTTCTTTCTTTGCTATGGAATTGTTTACGTGAACGAATAGTTCTTCCAAATTGTCATACACTTCGTCAACCCAACCTTGCGAGTAGCGTTTTTGGGTAGCATTGGGGTTTATTTCGGCTGTGATAGACACTACGCCTGCAATGTTTCCTGCTTTGGGTTGAGCTCCGCTCATACCTCCAAGACCGGCAGTAACAAAGAGCTTACCTGCAGTATCGCCGCCTTGCTTGCGGGCTGCATTCAACACGGTGATAGTAGTTCCGTGTACGATGCCTTGAGGGCCGATGTACATATACGATCCTGCTGTCATTTGTCCGTATTGAGTTACTCCCATAGCGTTGAAGCGTTCCCAGTCATCCGATTTTGAGTAATTAGGAATCATCATACCGTTTGTAACTACAACACGTGGAGCATCTTTGTGGGATGGATATAGTCCCATTGGGTTGCCTGAATACATAACAAGGGTTTGCTCGTCTGTCATTTCAGACAAGTATTTCATTGTCAACAGATATTGAGCCCAGTTTTGGAATACAGCGCCATTACCGCCATAGGTGATAAGTTCGTGAGGATGTTGAGCTACAGCGGGATCCAAATTGTTCTGAATCATCAACATAATCGCTGCTGCCTGACGGCTTTTGGCAGGATATTCCTCTATAGGTCTTGCATACATCTTGTATGTTGGGCGGAAACGGTACATGTAAATTCTACCGTATTTCTTCAACTCCTCTGCAAATTCGGGAGCCAAAACGCTGTGAAACTTCGGATCAAAATAACGCAAAGCATTGCGGATTGCGAGTTCCTTTTCTGCCTTGGTAAGGATATCTTTACGCTTTGGTGCATGGTTTACACTATCATCCCATGGCTGCATTTCGGGCAAAGTAGAGGGGATGCCTTGACAAAGTTCGTGTTGAAATTCTGCTAATGTCATAAATATTGTTTTTTATTTTCGTATATAATCTTTTCAATACGTGCATATTGTGCAGTTTGCACACTAAAAAGCACCTTGCAAAGATACGTTTTTTTATCGAATTTTTTAGCATAATATAGAAAAATCGTTGCCGATATTTCAAAAAAAATATTCCGATGCCTTATGTTTCCTCTTCTGTCCGGTGCAAAACGAAGGCACGACACGACTGTTGGGCAATGGCAGAGCTATACCGGTATGACAATCGAACAAGGGGGTGCCAAACTATCGAGCGTTGAGCTACCAAACTATCGAGTATCTTACAGCTCAACTGTCGAGCATTGTTTTTGGATGATTCGAGATTGTTTTTCAATATATTAGAACAAACAAATGAATGCTACCGCATAAGCACAAAAAATAATGTAATAAACTGATATAGCGATACTAAGATGGGGAATGGTGATTTTTCGAGCTAAAAAACGCTGTTTTTCGAGCTAAAAAATAGTGTTTTTCGGGTTTAAAACAATAAATTATCAACAGAAAAAGAGCAAAATATCAACAAAAAGAGATATTTTTTTGCAGCAAAGGCGATTTGATTTACTATAATATAAAAAAGTGTAATACAATATATTATCCTTATATTTGAAGGAAAATATTTTGTCAATTTGAATAAAAATATATCATTGTAGGAAAAAAAATTTTGTCATGTCAAATAATTTTCGGAAATTTGCACTTCGTTTTCATAGTAAACAGTGATTTAAAATAACATATTAATTACGATGGCAAGAGTTTGCGAAATTACAGGAAAAAAAGTGATCACAGGTAATAATGTGTCTCACTCAAACATTAAAACAAAAAGAAGATTCTATCCAAATCTTCAAACCAAGAAGTTCTACATTCCTGAAGAGGACTTGTGGATCACATTGAAAGTATCAGCAAAAGGTATGCGCATCATCAATAAGAAAGGTATTTTGGCTGCTCTTACTGATGCCGTAGAAGCTGGACACATTCAATTGTAAAACTATTAGAATTAATTATTAATCTTAAAAGAAAGAGGTATTAAAAATGATTATTGTTCCTATTAAAGAAGGCGAAAACGTTGAAAGAGCTCTAAAGAAGCTAAAACGTAAGTTTGAAAAAACAGGTGTTGTAAGAGAGCTAAGAGACCGTCAAAAGTTTACAAAACCTTCAGTAAAAGCGAGGGAACGTAGATTGAAAGCTATCTACATTCAAAAAATGCACCAGGAAATGCTTGATAAATAGGTAGTTTCCATCTATAATCAAAAAAAGTGTTCACGAATATTTGTTTGTGAACATTTTTTTTTGTAACTTCGCAGCATGAAAATAATGCAGACCATATCACAATTTATTGATTATATATCAATTGAGCGAAGATTATCGTCGTTAACGGTGTCTGCATATACCATTGACCTCAACTCGTTTCGAGAATTTGCCTCCCAAAATCAGATAGAAAACATCGAAGATGTTGATTCCATGCTTATCCGCCAATGGGAGATGAAACTATTGGAAGAAGAGAATCTTTCGGCTCGCAGCGTGTGTCGAAAATTGGCAGCACTGAGGTCGTGGAACAAATATTTGCGAAAGCAAAACATTGTAAAACAGGACTTTTTTGTGAAAGTTACCGCTCCCAAAGTCCAACATCAGCTGCCGATATTCTTCCGTGAATCGGAAATGGAAAATTTGAAAAACACACCGACTTTGTTTCCCGAAACGTTTGAAGGCATACGCGATTCACTGATAATAGAATTATTTTACGAGACCGGAATACGTAGGGCAGAACTTGTAGGATTGTGCGACAATAGTTTTGATTTTGAGAACAATACGGTGAAAGTGCTTGGCAAAAGAAGCAAAGAAAGAATAATTCCCATAGAAATAGAACTAAAACAAAACATACTATATTACTTAGATGTTCGTTATAATACCATAAAATGCGACAGCGAAAAGTTCTTTGTAAGCGAAAAAGGCAAGCCCATAACAGCAAATAAAGTGGGTGATATAGTGAAGAAATATATGTCGAAGGTATCAAATGCCGATCGCATAAGCCCGCACATTCTAAGGCATAGTTTTGCAACACATCTATTGAACAATGGGGCTGATATAAATGCTATAAAAGAACTTTTGGGGCATAGTAGTCTTGCTGCCACACAAGTTTATACGCATAACACTATTGAAAAGTTGAAGAAAATTTATAAATCCGCTCATCCAAGAGCATAAACAAAGGAGGTTTTTTATGAATATCAAAATTAACTCTGTAAAGTTTAAAGCAGATCCGAAACTAGAAAGTTTTGTGAACAACAAAGTTTCGAAACTCGAACGTACTTTCGACAACATCACATCGTGTGAAGTTTCGCTAAAGGTTGACAAACCTGAATCTGACAACAACAAAATTGTAGAAATTCAACTTGTTTTGCCTGGCCAAACGCTGTTTAACAGCAAACAAGCCGACACTTTCGAAGATGCAACCCTACAAGCTGTAGATGCAACCAAGATGCAACTAAGCAAATACAAGGAACGCTTCAACAAAAAGAACGGAGAACTCAAAACCGATTTGTACGAAATGTCGAAAGAAGAAATCGGAGATGAGAAATTCGATGATTTGGAAGAATTCGATGAAGGAACCGAACAATAAATTGTTATTGATAATCAAAATAAAGAGCGACATTGCATAATGTCGCTCTTTATTTTTGACTATTTCCTTGACATTACCACTACCGACAACAGTACATAAAAGAGTATTATAACTGGAACTGCATATACGCCCAAAAACAAAAGCAACAACAAATCAATACCAAGAAACGAATATCGAACCTTATTGTCTGTCCACGAAAAGTTTTTAAACTTGAGCGCGAACAATGGTACTTCCAATACAAGCGATACCGACATCACCACCGATAACACTGCTATAAGCCACGGATTGGACATACATTCGACAAGGTTTCCACCATCAAACCACGAAAAAAACAACAACTTGGATGGCTCACTAACAGATAATATTATCCCATAAGCTGCCCATACCATTGCATTGGCAGGAGTAGGAAGTCCTATAAATGAAGATGTTTGCCTCTCATCAAGGTTAAACTTTGCCAGTCTGTATGATGATAGTGCAGGCATAAGCAACGCAACAAACTTCAACCACTCCATGTTTGGTTGTTGCAAAGTAGTAGTTTCCAAAAGCGAAAACAATATAAATCCCGGTGCTACTCCAAATGTCACTACATCGGAGAGGGAGTCTAATTCCTTGCCTATTGCAGATTGTACATGCAGCAGGCGCGCTGTCATTCCGTCGAAGAAATCGAAGAAAGCACCCAAGAATATAAATAGTGCAGCATAGATAAGATTGCCTTGCAAAGCCTGCCATACAGCCAATGTTCCACACACAAGGTTGGACAATGTTATGATGTTTGGTATATGTTTCTTCATATATACAGGTATCCTTTATATAAACCAAAAGAACCTGAGAAAACGAGAATTACCACACTTTCATCAGATTCTTTGGTCAACAACAATTATAACAAAAAAATCAATTATTCGTATTTTTTCACTATTTCTTTAAAGTCCGGATTGTCCCAATACTTGCGGAATTCAATATCCAATACAGCCTTAGGCTTGTAAATAAGAGGTTCTTCGTCGCAAGCATACTTCAAGTTTTCAAGAACACCTGCCAAGTCGTCCATACGAGCATAACATACAGCACGCAAGTAAGCAACTTGATGTGTTTGTTCCAAACAGCAATCCAAAGTACGTATTGCACCGCTTGTATTTTCAGTCATTAACTGAGCAAAAGCAAGATTGTATGTACATTGTTTTGATTTCAATAAGTCGAGAGCTTTTTCGTAATCGCCATGTTTTAGATATACTATAGGCAGATTATCTTCAGCTTCACGGCTGCCATTTTTTATAGCTTCGTTGAAGTAGTATTCAGACAATGTGTAATCTTTTTTAGCTAAAGCCAACAAACCTAAATTGTTCAATACTTCAGGATTATTGGGTTCCATCTTCTTAGCTACGTTTAGGAAGCGTTCTGCTTCGCTAAAGTTTTCCAACATAAATGCAGCTGCACCCGCATTGCTCCAAGCCGACCATTCGTTACTGTGATGTTCTGTTGCCCACTTGTAAAGTTTGAATTTCGAAGCATAGCTGTGATTGATATAAGCAGCATACATAAGTTCTTCGAAAGTAAGGTCTTGAGGAGTAAGGGTAGCTAATTTTGCCAACTCTTGGTCTGTTTTACGAGCCAAAGGATAGTAAAGAGCTATTTGGCATCTACGCAAGTCGGGGAATATATCAGCTTCCAATTCGGGATAAATCAAAGTCATATTTCTAATCATCTGTTCGCGTTTAACCACATTGCGTTGGGTTTCCACTACATTGATGATAGCATTACGATCTTCTATGTTTGAATTTTCTACCATTGTAACGAAGTGTGTCCAGTCTTCACCGGCAGCAGTAGTAGTTATCACAGTTTCTTTCAACAATTTATGTTTGTAATAAGCATAATCTTTGTTTCTTATCTCTGCACGATCAGCCATTGTTCTTATCACATCATTGAGCAGTTCTTGAGCAAGTTTCATACCGTCTTCGGCTCTTTTCTTTGATACGTCAACGTTTGCTGTTTCTTCACCTTCGGGCGATGACCAACCTGTTACGTTTATTTGTTTTGGCATACCATCACGAAGAATCACACGCTTAAGATCTTCATAGTTTGATTTTGCATTGAATTTCTTGTTTACAAAGAAGTTCCAATCTGTCTTATGTGTACCGTTGGCATAGTATATATCAGCTGTTTCGGCTACACCTTTTGTTTTATCATAGTTGGTTGGAGCTATCGAAACGGCACCAATTATTGATACCAATGCTGATGTATTGCATACTCCGTCTGCAATAACTACAGTGTCAAAGATAGTGGTTTTGAGTTTTTGAACCAAATCTTGCGAAAACTTACATTCGTCGTCAGTTTCAGAACACTTGTATCCAATAGGAGCCAATGTTAGTTTTGCCAATTCCATACCGGGTTTGTAATCAACCTCATCGGAATAAACAAAACGTCCTCCGTTTTCGTAGTTGATAGTAATACCGTCTCCTTCTACCTTTTCACCTTTAAGCTGAATAGGAGTTAACTGTAGGTTTCCTCCCTTCCATTCCAATACGGGTTGTACGAATACTGCCACCTTTTTGTCGAAGTATTCGGCAGGAATGGAACCTGCAAATTTAATCATTACTTTCCCATCCATGGTTTCCATAGGGTTGGGAGTAGGTTGATAACGTACTGTGTTGCTGTTCTTCGCCATTTTTGAAAGACCACCGCATCCTGCTAGTATCAGTGGAACAAACAACAATGATAAAATCGATTTTCTCATATTTGTTATTATTTTATTATTTCTTGTATGATAAACATTATTATTTCTTACTATAACATTGTTTTTGGGGCTTCCGTTGCAAAAAATACGCCTATTCGACACAAAATATTTTGCTATCGGAAGGGCTTTATGCTTACGCATATACACCTAAATTACAACACATTGCAGAGTCCAAAATACCATTCAATCTCTTCAATATATTGTTATCTACCAAATTGCAAATATACATATAAATTTTGAATTGTTGGAATATATTGGTAAAAAAAATCTCTGCCACCTCTTTTTGCCCTCCAAAAAGCTGCTGAACAGAAACCCAAAGTCTGCTTCTAAAGTTCTAAATCACCTCATTTTTGTTCCCTTGCTCTTTGCCTCATCGTAGCACCATTTTTTGGAGTTATAAACTTCACTTCTCACCCCACATTGCAACCGTATGATAGCATCGGTCGTTTAGACACAGAAAACAGGGTCGAGTGGTTGCAACCCAAACGGTCGAGTATTTAAGTTTGAACAGTCGAGCATTTACCCCCCAAATAGTCGAGTGTTTACGCCCTAAACAGTCGAGCATTTGCAGCCAAAAAGTTGAGCATTCAGACTTAAACCATCGACCACTTTTTGCATACTACCACCACGAAAATATTTCTGTTTTGGCTTTCAATTTCCTATCTCTCAATCTTACATTCAGAATCATTCTGCAATCCACCGGGTTTCCGTTTTCGTCCGTTGCCGGCACCCATTTGTTGGGAAGTTTCGAAAGTACATCAAACAAAAGGCCTCTCATTTTCAAGCTTTCATAATATTTTTCACCATAAAAATCATCAGTAATCAAAGTCCAACTGCCGGCCTCGCCCTTGCAGTTTACCACAAAAGCAATATACCAAGTCATATCTTGTTCAACGTCTATTGTTTGAGTTTCGAACCAAGCATTTAGAGCCGAATCACCATCAGCCCAATAAGGTGAGGCTTTAGGTTCTAGGGTATCGCTATAATACTTCAAATTGCGATTATAGTCAGATTCCCTTGAAACGTACATTTTAGATGTGTCGCACACCGAAACGGGATTGCCTACAATATCCGAATCAAAATTGCAAGGAGCCCATTCCATTCCAACCACACGCCCCGAATCAAAAACAATCTTCTGTACTCTTTCTGTGAAAAAAGTCTCTATTTCAGAGTATAAACATATTGTTTTCCCGTAGTTCAAATATACGTCGCCACTAACCCAGTTTGCAAACACTTTTCTATCTGCAATGTCCTCTTCGTTGAACAATGCAGTAAGAGGCAGATAGGTTTCATCCCTTTCAAAATACCCCAAACCGCTGCACAGCATTACACCTTTTAGGTATATGGAATCGCCTTCTATAGAATATAGTGCTGATGGTACACCACTCAGTTCCAAGTTTTCCCAATTATATGGAAATTCCAAATGGTTGCCGTTATAGAGTTTCTTTATCAACGAGGTATTGGTTTTATCTTTTACTTTCACTTCGTTTCCATTGTAGAACATAATGTCATGAGTTCCACTTTGGATCCAATAAGAGACGTAGTTAAGATATAAATGATACATTCTATGCTTCTTCATAAATTCGTGGTCGGCACTATCCTTTTCGGTAATATTTTCAATTCTATCGTAATCTTCCTTTAGCAGCAATTGGTCGTCAACCACTTTTCCATCCTTTACATAGATATATCTTGTACCCTTATACTCATCATCCCATTTAGAGTCAGCCCCTCTGTTGTCTATATTCAACATTCCGGTAAACCAATCTGCAACCACAGCACCATCAGCTTCCGACTTTTCACCACTTAACGAGTTTATAGAATAATACCTTGACTGATGGATAGTGTCTCTGATTATTGCTTTTTCTCTAAAATCACCTTTGCTATATTCAACAGTGTCGTATCCCGCAATATATTCCACACTGACGTTTAACAGATACAATTTGCTATCACGAATTTCCCAAGTAGCCACATGTGCACGCCAATTACTAGTACTGATAACCACCGCATTTTCTCTGAAAAAGTCTTTCCTTTGTGTACGAATAAAATAGGTATCCATTGGAGAGGGGTATGCCCAATCTACTTCCAACTTATATTTTTTACCCTCGCGAATGATATAATCAGGCTTTTGCTGCGTAGCTTTGAGCGAAAAGGTGCAAACCAAAAGCACCATTAGAGAAGATATTAGTTTCATAACCAATAATTTATTCGTTCATATAGTATGAATTACTTTGTACAAAGATACATATTTCTTTCTATATTCCATCATATATCAACAAAAAACTGTATCTTTGTAAGTTGGTAATAATATGCTTTTGTTTATAACGATATACTTTTCAATCGTTTATTGGCATATTATTATTACAAGAATGCTAGTAAAAACGAAAAACGATAAGATATGTCAATAGAACTGAGCGAACAGGAAATAATCCGTAGGAACTCGTTGGCAGAATTGAAGAAACTAGGTATCAACCCCTACCCTGCCAACCTTTATGAAGTGAATGCCACTACTACTGAAATCTTGGAAAACTATCCAAAGGACAACACTTTGTATCAGCAAGTGAGCATTGCCGGCCGTATGATGAGCCGCCGTATTATGGGTGCAGCATCGTTTGTGGAACTTCAAGACAGTCATGGAAGAATACAGCTGTATATAAAGCGCGACGAGATATGCGAAGGCGAAGACAAAACATTATATAACACCGTATTCAAACGTCTTACCGACATTGGAGACATCATTGGTGTAAAGGGATTTGTGTTTGTAACACAAATGGGCGAGATAAGTATCCATGTAAAAGAGTTTACAGTGCTTAGCAAATCGCTACGTCCATTGCCTATAGTAAAGGAAAAAGACGGTGTGGTTTACGATGCTTTTACCGACCCTGAACAACGCTACCGTATGCGCTACGTGGACCTTATTGTGAACCCACAGGTAAGAGACACCTTTGTAAAACGTTCTCTTATTGTGAACACTATGCGTAACTACTTCAACGAACAAGGATACCTCGAAGTGGAAACGCCTGTACTTCAACCTATCCCCGGAGGAGCAGCAGCACGCCCATTCATCACCCACCACAATAGTTTGGATATAGACCTATACTTGCGTATAGCCAATGAATTGTATCTAAAACGCTTGATAGTAGGTGGTTTTGAAGGTGTATACGAGTTTTCTCGCAACTTCCGCAACGAGGGTATGGATCGCACCCACAACCCAGAGTTTACTTGTATGGAGATATATGTGGCATACAAGGACTATAATTGGATGATGACTTTCACCGAAAATATGCTTGAACGTATAGCCACAACCCTTCATGGTAAAAGTACAGTAAAGATTGGCGACAACGAAATTGACTTCAAACCTCCATTCCGCCGCTTACCAATGCTACAAGCCATTGAGGAGGCAACCGGCGTGGATATTTCGGGAATGGACGAGGCTCAACTACGCGAAACCTGTACCAAACTTGGAGTGGAAATAGACGAAACTATGGGTAAAGGCAAACTTATAGATGCCATATTTGGCGAAAAATGCGAACACAACCTTATACAGCCAACATTCATTATCGATTACCCAATCGAGATGTCGCCTCTATGTAAGCGTCACCGCAATAACCCCGAACTTACCGAACGCTTCGAACTATTTGTAAACGGTAAAGAACTTGCCAACGCCTACAGCGAACTTAACGACCCGATAGACCAACTTGGTCGTTTCCAAGAACAACTACGCTTGAGCGAAAAAGGCGACGACGAAGCAATGTTCATCGACATGGACTTTGTACGTGCATTGGAATACGGTATGCCACCAACATCGGGTATGGGTATAGGTATCGACCGCCTAACTATGTTTATGACCGGCGAACAATCTATCCAAGACGTGCTCCTATTCCCACAAATGCGCCCCGAACGCAAAGCCAAAGTAAGCTCCGACGAAGACTTCAAAGCACTGGGAGTAGCCGAAGCTTGGATACCAATGCTTAGAAAACTCGGTTTCAACACTGTAGAATCGCTTAAAGAAGCCAATGCCAACAAGCTGTACAACGACCTCAACGGACTAAGGAAGAAAAACAAATTGGACATTCCAGCCGTGAAGAAAGAAGAAGTAGATGCTTGGATAGCACAGCAATAACAACAATACAATTAACGAGAGTACAGAGCCTGTGGTTCTGTACTCTCTGTTTATAATGCTCGAGCATCGAGGAGCAAAACGCTCGAGTATCACAATGCAAAATGCTCGATTGTTAACCACTAAAAGACTCGAACACAATATTATGAAAAGAACAATAATTGCAATAATCTCACTTGTGTATGCAATATCTTGCACCGCGCAGTTTGATAAATATTTCTCGAACCAAACCCTCCGCGTGGACTATTACCGCGATGGTTGCAAGGGCAAGGAAACTATTCGTTTCAAGAACTTTATAGCCAAACCCGGCGAATGGGCAGGTAGTACCACACACCTAATAGACCCCTTCAACTATGGTGCTCACCGTGTAATGGTGGTAGATGCCACCACAAAAACACCCCTATACTCACGCACATACAACTCACTGTATCACGAATATATAGCCACAGAAAAAGGCGAGAAAAAGGTAAAGAAGTTCGAAGAAACGGTGCTTATCCCCTACCCCAAGCAGGCTGTGGATATACAAATTCAGAGTCGCGACAAAGATTGGGCATTCACCACATTGGAAACCTTCCACTTCGACCCCTCTTCCACCAAGGTAGAAAAAGTAAACAACCAAGTGGAAGTACGTAAGCTGCACCACTCCGGCAACCCTCATAACAAGGTAGATATAGCCATAGTAGCCGATGGCTACAGCATCAACGATACTGCCAAAATGCGTAAAGACTTTGCCACTTTCGTAAGCGGAATAGTCAAATACAAACCCTTCAGCCAACACAAAGAAGACATAAACGTATGGGGTGTGGCAGCAATTTCCGAAGATAGTGGTATAACCAATCCATTGAAAAAGAAATATCTAAAAACTGCCGTTGGCTCAACATTCAACTCATTTGAGATTGACCGCTATATAATGACTTTCGAGATACACACCATGCACGATGTATTGCAACACTGCCCCTACGACCATATCATAGTAATGTCGAACACAGACACCTATGGCGGCGGTGCAATATACAACTTCTATGCCGACGTTACTACCGGCGACCAAGCAATGTTTACCGTTACACACGAATTGGGACACTTGTTTGGTGGCTTGGCTGATGAATATGTAGATCCCGGCGTTACCTACAACGATATACACGACCTTACTCGTGAACCTCTCGAACCAAACATCACCACATTGGTAAACTTCGACGAAAAATGGAAACACCTTGTTGAAGAAGGAGTACCGGTACCAACCCCTATCAAGAAGGAATACCTCAAAAAAGTGGGAGCCTTTGAAGGCGGTGGCTACCAAGCCAAAGGCATATATCGCCCAATGGTACGCTGTATGATGAATACCGGTGGCAACTTCTGCCCGGTATGTGTAGAAGCATTGGAAAAAATGTTTAAGATATACACCGAATAATGACTTTCAGTACATTGGAAATAGTAGCTGCCATCGTTGGGTTTATATACCTCGTGCTGGAATACAAAGCCTCGGCATGGCTGTGGCTGTTTGGCATCATCTCGCCAATACTCTATACCTATGAGTTTTACATCAACGGAGTGTATGCCAATATGGCTATACAGATTTATTACGTTGTAGCCGCTGCATACGGCATAATGGTTTGGAAGGGCTTGCTAAAGTCCAAAAACGAAAGTAAAGAACTGCCCATCAGTTCGATGCCAAAACACTACACCATTCCAACCATTGCCATAAGCGCAATACTATGCATAGCCATACCGCTGATACTAAGATATTTTACGGATAGCAACATTTGGCTGCTCGACGGTATATCTACCGCCCTAAGCATTGTGGGAATGTGGATGTTGGCAAAAAAATACTATCAGCAGTGGATAGTATGGATAATAGTGGAACCTATAATAATAGCCACTGCTCTACAAGCCGAAATGTATGCAACAGCCTTGCTCTATGTGGTTTACACCGTTATTGCAGTAATGGGATACTTCAAATGGAAACGAGAAGCAAAAGAAATATGACAAATACCGGCACAAAGATAATAGAAACACTGAATACCGATAATATAGATGTGGTAGTATTAGCCAATGGAGAATATCCAAGCCATCACATACCACTATCGTTGATAACCAAAGGGCTACCCATTGTTTGTTGCGATGGAGCCATAGAAAAATTAGACTCTTTGGGTATTTTGCCCCTTATGGTTGTAGGCGATGGCGATTCGATACCTCAACATCTTTGCGATAAATATTCCAACTGTTGGCACTATATCCCCGACCAAGAAACCAACGACCTTACCAAAGCCACAACTTATTGCATAAATCATGGTTTCAAACATATAGCTATAATAGGTGCTACGGGCATGAGAGAAGATCACACCTTGGGCAATATAAGTTTACTGGCCAACTATGGCAAGCAAGCCGATGTGAGAATGTTTACCGATTACGGAGTATTTGTTGCGGTATTTGATAGTACACATTTTAGGTCGTTTGTAGGACAACAAGTTTCGATATTCAACCTACGACAGGAAAACTATATTGATGCCGATGGGTTGCTATATCCCATAAAACACCGCAACTTTGCACAATGGTGGGAAGGCACTTTAAATGAAAGCACAACTGACACTTTCCTCTTAAAACTAAAGGGCGAAGTTATTGTATTTCAAACCTACGAAAAGAAATAAATAACCCGTTGGATGAATTATTATCTTCTGCCAAATCAGTCATCAAAACTTTTGCATAATATTAATAGTACACATATCGTTACTAATCAATGTTTCGTCTTTTCTAATACCCAATTTGCTTTTAATTATATCTGATTGATACACAAATAGCGAATGTTATGATAGAAAGTTGTTGGTAACGATTTTGCGACTTTGGGATTGCACCAATCTTCTACATTATGCTTTGTCAAACAACTCTGATACAAAAGTAGCAAGATTTTTCTAAAATAACAAGAAAACTACTCAAAAAATATATCATCAAACAAAGTCGCTTGTTTTGGCATATTTTGTTCTTTCTTTAACTTTTTGTATTTTTTTGTTTCATATTGGAAATATTCATCATCAGCCCATTGTGATACAGACTTAACTGTGTAATATTGTTTTATTTCTTCTCCATCATCTTTAATAGTAAGTTTAGTCTCTATCTGCAAACTACAAGTAATTGATGTTCCATTTCCAAATTTTATTTCATGGTTATAAACCTGTTCTAAGAAATCTTTATCTTCTATTTTGAATTCTATTAGAGAACCCGAATAGATTCCTCTCCATGGTAATTTTCTGCCTTGTACTAAAACGGGGGCAACAATGTAGATAGTGGTACCCTCTTTTGTTTCTGCTGTAGTTGTTGTTCCTTCTTGAATAACATGACCATAAAAATCTTTCTTTTCAATAGATGCACTGACTGCGTTTTTAGCATCATCAATAGGCATATTAGCTTCTACTTTCGTTATAGTATCTTCTTTTGAAAAAGTTTCATAGTATTTTACTAATCCATTTCTTAAGTTGTTTGTCGCCTTTTAATAAAACCTCTGCTTCTTCTTGAGAGAAATTTCCGCTTTTAATTCTTTCAGCGATTTCCACACGATTTTTGATTTCGTCGGTTTTGTGAATTGCAGGACGGAAAAATGAGCCTGCAAATCCTGCCAATAAGGCTGTTAAGGTATTTGATATATCTATTTTATCACAAATAAGCAATAAATTATCTATAATACCACCTTCGTTTTTAGCTTCAACTCTTACAGAAATATCGCACTCAACATATTTTTGTAATTCAGCCAAAGCTTTCAATAAATATCGTTCAGCTTCATTGTGAATTTTAGCATCCATTGCATGCGGTACATCTCCTGCAATGAAATAATGTAATTGAAAATCTAAACTAATATTTTCAGCAGCCATATTATATTATTTATGTTACTTCAATCTGACTTGGAAATTCAATTTGAATGACAATGAACCATCTGCCTCTTTAATAATGGAAGCATATTCATGACGAGTAGTGCTTGACCGTTCCAAATATGCATTTGAGAACAAATAATCCTCAAATCTATTGCGGTCATAGAAATGGTAACAAAGTATCTCACCATCCTTTTTCACAACCAAGTAGCCTCCGTTAGCATCAAACTTACCACTCCATGCAGTTGCCGGCATCATACCCAATGCAACTGAAGTTAATAGGTGCTTGATTTTATAGGTATAGAATGGAGAAGCCTGCTCCACATCGTATTTCAACGGATTGGTTTCTGCAATTTTGTCAGCCAATCCTTCTAATGTTGAAATTCCTGTATTCAGTTGCTCCAATAATAAGTTTGCAATAATAGCAGGCAAATCGCCATCAAGCATAACAAGATTATTTCGGAATGTGGAATTGTCCACATTGTCGAATACCAATGAAGCACCTTTAGTCTTTATGGCATTCACTCTTTCGATAACCTTATTACGTTTTGGATTAATGGAATTGATAGTTGTTATTTCTTCGTCCGATAATTCAACTCCAAGTACTTTGAAATTAAAATTGGTTGCCTTACTTGCATTCAACAATGTTGAATCACCTCCTAATTGAGACTTAATACTGAATCCCATTTCGGAGTTGATTTTTGTTCTACGGTCGTGCAATATGATTATAATATCTGTTTTATCAGAAGATTTTGCTTTCAATGAGTGGCAATAAATAGTGTTCATGAAAGTTTCAACATGAGGAACAACAAATGAACCATCACTCTCGTTGATAACTTTTAGCAAGTTTTCCGCCTCAACAAGGAATACCGATGCCGAAATACGCAACAATTCCTCACCTGTCGGTGTCTGAATTACCACATCTTTATCTTGCAGCCTATAATTATAGTCTCCGTCTTTCTCTTGACGAAGAATCATAATGATTGGATAGAAAAGGTCTTGAATCTTATTCAGATTTTGGTCACCTGCATATACAACCCCTTCTCCCAACAATTTGAGCAATGTGTAGATTTCACTCCATTCTCCTTTATTTCCTGTCAGTGCCATATTGAATAGATTTTGATAGGTTTATTCTTTTAATGATTTCTTCGGCTGTTGCTTGGATAGCCGGAACTGCAACCGAATTTCCGAACTGTTTGTATGCGGATGCATCAGCAACCCCGATTATAAAGTTATCCGGGAAACCTTGCAAACGTGCCCATTCTCTTGGTGTCATTCTTCGTAAGCCGTCTCGATTTATTTCTCCTTTAATATTGGTAACAGGAGTGAAGTCTTCAAGCCGTGTATCAATAACAAGATTACGTTCCCTGCCCATTCCGCCAACAACTATGGCATTTGCCACTCCGTTGTCGGGTATTATTTCATAACCGAATCCATTACCTTTGGCAGCGTGTCTCTCCTTATGTGCTACAAGAGTTTTTACATATTGGGTAGATAAATAGTATTTAGCAGAAACAGTATGTTCTTCCTTAATATCAGCAAATGTCTTGGTATTATCTGTCGGCAACGGATATGTGAATTCACTTACATTTTGGTCTTTTCTGAAACCTACAATATAAACTCTTTCACGATGTTGTGGTACACCAAAATTCATAGCATTCACTATTTGAGGGTCAGGAACATAATAACCCAAATCCTCTCTTAAAACCTTTAATATTGTCTGAATAGTTTTTCCTTTATCGTGAATTAGTAATCCTTTAACATTCTCCAAAAAGAACGCTTTCGGACGCTTTTGACGTATAATTTCTGCCACATCAAAAAACAAGGTACCTCGTGTTTCTTCAAATCCTAATCTTTTACCGGCTAAAGAAAATGCTTGGCAAGGAAATCCTGCACACAAAATATCAAAATCGTCCGGGATGAATGCTTTAGTAGCTTCTTTGGTAATATCACCGAATGGAATTTCGCCATAATTTAAAAGATATGTTTTTTGAGCTTGAGCATCCCATTCGGAAGAAAATATACATTTACCTCCAAGATTTTGCATCGCCATTCTAAATCCGCCAATACCAGCAAACAAATCTATAAATGTAAATTTGGGATTATCTGTTGGTAAAAAGGGTACAGAAAATAAATCAGAGAACAATGAATATTGAACACCAACATCCGATACACAATTGAATTCAATAGTTTTTTGATGAACATTGTATATATCTTCCATCAATCCTTCGGCTTTACCCTCATAAGGCTTAGCGTATTTATACCCTTGATTATGGAGATAATGAGATACTATCGCCATCTGTTCCTCAAATGGAATTATTGTTCCATCCTCATTTAATGAATGGGGTCCATACATCTGCATTGACACTTTACTTCCACCATGCATTTGAGTAATGGCAATTTTTTCAATTGCTTTAGTTTTAGTATTCATATAATTCAAAATTCTATTTAAACATTCATCCGATTCTTCGTTTATTTCTGTTTCCCAAAATCGAAAAACTTTCCAACCATCTGATTGTAATCGTTCATTGACCTCTTTATCTCTTTCTATGTTTCTCTCAATCTTTGAATGCCAAAATTCACAATTACTTTTATGGTCTTTTTTTCGTTCCTCCCAATTTCTACCATGCCAAAACTCTCCATCACAAAATATTGCAATCTTCATTTTATGGATAACAAAGTCCGGTTTCCCGAAAACTGTTTTATCATTCTTACGATATCTAACACCGGCATTCCACAACAATTTACCAAACAAAAGTTCAAGCTTGGTACCCTTCCCTTTGTTTGCAGACATATTCTTATATCG
The DNA here is from genome assembly GCA_017646685.1 of Bacteroidales bacterium. Classification (GTDB taxonomy): domain Bacteria; phylum Bacteroidota; class Bacteroidia; order Bacteroidales; family P3; genus HGM05376. Next base: position 30,907 of record JAGCLZ010000099.1, read on the forward strand.
TTGTTCTCTTGTCAGTCGGTCCATCGTCATTTTCTATTTTGAGGGTGACATATACCACATACGAATTACAAAAGCATTTATTTAACCCTTTGAATGAATTATTATGTTTATATTTTCTTGAATAGAAAACTGTTCACGCTAATTATTTCCTTGGATTTCATACTGAAAACCAGTAAATAGACGCAATTAACATGAGACAAAACTTTTATACAAAATACGGAAAATTTCTTGAGATATGCAAGTTATTATCGAAATATCTGACTCCTGTTTTTATCAACTCCCATACTTTTGACCTGTAACCATGCGGGTTGCGGATAAAAAGTATGGGAGTTTTGGTGTAAAAGTATGGCACTTACGGGTCGTGAACCGCAGAGTTACGACTGCTAAATATGGGGGATGGATAGAAAAATACGTGCTGAGAGGTGGATGATTTCGCCGAGTCGACTCCTATACCTGCAACCACTCGACTCAAAATTACAACTATTGCAACCTGCTGAAAATAAAAAAAGCGTTGATTCTGTCGAATCGACGCCCGAGACAACCATGAAAAGATTGTCGAAGAGAAGAACTTTAACCCTCTAAATCACCACCGGAGCTACTGCCACCCCCATCAGTGTTTCCGTTACCATCATCACCGGTAGTACTAAATTTAGAAAGTATTTCAGTTCTTTCTCTTTCGTGCCAATCTTTGTCATTGGCTGTTGTTTGGAAATAAATTTAATCATAGAATTAAATTTTAAATTGTTATTATTATCTTGATAAGTCCGATCTACAACTGTAGCACCGTTTGATATTGACATTACCAAGTTGAGCACAAACGTACATAGATTTTGCGAACCGGCAAAATAAAATGGATGTTTTTTGCAAAAAAAATGCATGGCATCGAGCCTGCGGTTATTCCTCTAACTTGTTGAATAGCATCAGGTACTGTTTGAGCATCAAAACGGGGTGTTGGTATATATATGGCATCGGCTTATGGATAGATACTACCACGATAGGTATAGGCAATGGCTCTATGATGTATAGGATATTTACCCCTACGAGCATCGGCAAATTGGCTACATTATGGCCTTACGATAATATGCCCTTCATTACCTGATATGTTATATGTATAGACACAATATTGTGGCTTCCGCCCGGTAGTCTTCCGCCATTGGTAGCGAAACCATTATCAATATCCCTATCGGCAATAGCATTGTTACATCTCCTTTCAATTGTAAGAAACAGTTTTGGGCGGTGGCTCCCGAACAAAGCAATACAATATATTGTTATATATACCAAAAAAACGAACAGCGATGAAAATAATAAACCTTACCGAAAAAGATTTTGTAAGCCGGGTGGCAGACTTTGCCAATGAGAAAAAGTGGAAATATTTGGGCGACAAGCCTGCAATTGTCGACTTCTACGCCACATGGTGCCGCCCATGCCAAATAACGGCTACACTGCTTGAGGAGATAGCAAATATATACAACAAAGAGATATACATATATAAGGTGGATATCGAAAAAGAAATTGGCCTTTCGCAAGCATTTGGCATACACAGCATACCTACCTTGCTACTTATACCTATGGATGGCAGTCCAAAAATACTGCAAGGTGCAGTACCTAAAAAAGATTTGATAAAGGCTATAAACAAAGTATTATTGGAAAATATTGAAGTATAGTGCTTTATACAGTCCAACTGTTGTTTTGTGAAAAAGGTAATGTTTTTTGTGCAAAAAGAGGGATACTACACAGCAAAAAGGGAGATATACAGCCTAAAAACATGGATATAACAAGAATTATTTATCATACAATAACAAACTATATAACAATACATTATAACGAAACACGAGTATATAACAAAATAAATGTAGGAAAATAGTAATCATTAGTCGAAAAATAAGTGTAAATTTGTAGTTCGAAACACAATAAAACTATTATTTTGGAAATAATGACAACAGACCCTCTGCCGCAATGGCAGTACCTATTAAGCGTGGCCGATATTATACTTATTATTGGTATAGTGGTTCTTTTTTTCATGTCGGCATTAGCAACATTGTTTTATCGAGCTATCGAAAGTATCAACCGTAGCGACTATAGCGAAATCAAAGGTATGGGAACAACCTCGTCGTCGCTTGTAGTAAATCTTTTGGACAACGA
>JAGCLZ010000100.1 GCA_017646685.1 Bacteroidales bacterium
TGAATGGCTATTCGGTTTCACCAATCCAGAATTGGTTGCATTTCCAATCACATCACTTGGTGCTGTAGGTGCAGCATTAGGTCTTATACCTCGCTTTATACAAGAAGGCCTTATAGACAACAACGCCATAGCAGTATTTACGGCTATGGGTATGTGTTGGAGCGGATTCTTAAGCACACACACTGCCATGCTCGACTCGATGGGTTACCGCAAACTTACATCTAAAGCCATATTATCACACTTCACCGGAGGTTTGGTAGCAGGTATAGTAGCACATTGGGCATACGTGGCCATAGCTGCAATGATAGGATTATAACACATATATAGCAACATGGAAGAAAGTCAAATAATAGATATAATTATATATGTGCTGGCTGCATGCCTCACAGTGTCCATCTTTCGCTATTGGAAAAAGAACGACACACCAGTAGCGGTCATTAAACGCACAATGATGTGGATAGTGCTGATATTTGCCACTTTGGTAGTATTGGCTATCGGACTTACATCCAACATGTCCGAAATACCTATCTCCGACACCGAAAATATACTTGCAGTTGTACACAAAGCGTTGCAACTTCCATACTTTTCGTTTTGCTACTTTATGTTGTTCATCGGTATAATATACCTTATACGCGACCGCCGAAGAAAGCTAGTAGCAAAGAAAAATACTAAGAAGAAGAAATAATAATACTAAACTTTTTCATATACAGAAGCACTACGATTGATGTTATATATCTTTATGTAGTGCTTTTTTTTGTGTTCGTACGAAAAATATCTTGTGTCTTTGTTTAAGCGACCAAAACCTCCATAGATTACATCATCAGTCGATAATACCAACCGATATTTACCTGGTTCTTCTACCGGTATAGCATAATCTGCAACTGACGACATAGCATGCCAATTAAATACTGCAACCCATCTACCACGGCTGAACACTATTGTTTTATTATCTTCGTCGCATTGTAATAATGTGGCAAACCCTGAGTTAAACACATCATATAGTTTTACAAAAGCTAACATTGCCTTATCAAACTGCAAAAGATAATCATACTTCAAACCCTTATCGGCAATAAGTGACCATTGCCTACGAGCATAAAAACAGCTCCAATTATTACCCTTTCTAGGAAAATCTATCCATTCGGGATGGCCAAACTCGTTTCCCATAAAATTAAGATAAGCCTGCCCACCTACCAAAATGGTAAAAAGCCGTATCATCTTGTGTAATGCCACTCCCCTATCTACCACCACATTATGTATAGGTTTAAGCATAGAATCATACATAGCTTTATCCATCAACCGGAAAGCAATGGTTTTATCGCCCACTATAGCTTGGTCGTGACATTCACAGTATGCAACCGTTTTCACATCAAAAAGTCTATCATTCATCACTTTCCACAAATCACCCATCGACCACTGTTCATCACGTTGGTCCTTAAGCAACTTTATCCAATAGTCTGGCAAAGCCATAGCCATTCTATAATCAAACCCCACACCACCGTCGGCAATAGGACGAGCCATTCCCGGCATACCACTAACCTCTTCGGCTATAGTAACAGCATCGGGTCTAAGACTATGTATCAAATCATTGGCAAGGGTTAGATATGTTATAGCATCCTCATTCACGCATTTGCCAAAATAATTGTCGTACGTCCCAAAGTCATCGACATAACCGTGATGCTTATATATCATAGATGTAACACCGTCGAAGCGGAAACCATCAATATGATATTCCTCCATCCAATATCTTATATTCGACAAAAGAAAGCGTTGCACATTAATATCACTATAATCAAACAACTTTGTTTTCCAATAAGGATGAATATTTTCTGATTCTTTTGGTGAATAAAGATTCTCCTCACCATCAATCATATTTAACCCTTCTGTGGTATTGGCAACATAATGTGCATGCACCAAGTCCATCACCACAGCTATACCATTGGCATGCGCAGTACGAATCAGGCGTTTCAAATCATCGGGAGTTCCAAACCTCGACGAAGGAGCAAAGAAATTACTTACTTGATAGCCGTAACTACCATAATAAGGATGTTCAGCAATAGCCATAATTTGCAGGACATTATATCCCAAATCTTTTATGTAAGGAATAATGTTTTCTTCAAACTGCTTATATGTTCCCACACCTTCCTTCTCTTGAGCCATACCTATATGGCATTCGTATATCAGCATTGGCGTAGCATTTATAGACACACCCACATCATCCTGCCAATTAAAAGGATTTTCGGGTGCCCATACCCTGCCCACAAAACTTTTGGTCTCCTTATTTTGAGTTGCATATTTCACAAACGCAGGCAAATGCATCGAATATCCATTTTTCCCTTTTACATACAGCATAACCTCCTCGTTATGCATATCCTTTATAGGCAAAAACACTTCCCACACCCCATTGTCACTCTTGGTTAAAGGATATCTACATGGCTCCCAATCAGCAAAAGTACCGGTAAGATAAACAGCCGACGCACGTGGCAACCAATCACGAAAATACCAGCCCTGCAATTCCTTATCATAATGGAAACCCATATCTTTGTACCAGCCTGCAAAATCATATAGCGAACCATAGTCATGCAAAATATTTTCTTTCAAGACTCGATACCTCTTGTGTCTCATCTCTATTTTATCGGCCACAGGTTGCAACCAAGGGTCGTTATCTATAATTTTCATAGTTGTAATTTCGTTAATATTTTGTGCATCGTTTGCAAAGTTTGTTACTCTTTGAGACTTATTTCTGTATCTTTCCAAAAAAAAGCGTAACTTTGCCATGCAGTATAAAGAACATAAAACACAATTAATTTGTTGAAAACTAATAATAAAATAATATCCGACAACACATACCAATACCACCGTTTACCCAACGGAATAGGCATAGTATTCAAACGCAATTCATCCATAGTGGCTCATAGTGGTATTTTTATCAATGTTGGTTCGCGCGATGAAGACAAAAAACACGAAGGAATAGCACACTTTATAGAACATTCTATTTTCAAAGGTACAACACATCGCAAAACCTATCATATACTCAATCGTATTGACGGTGTGGGTGGCGAACTCAATGCCTATACCAACAAAGAGGAAACCTGCATATATGCCTCGGCATTGGCACAACATCTAGAACGCTGCCTTGAACTATTTGCCGATATTATTTTCAACTCCACATTCCCTCAAAAAGAGATAGAAAAAGAAAAGGAAGTAGTATTGGACGAAATAAATTCATACAAAGACACACCATCGGAACTGATATTTGATGAATTTGAAGAGCTATTCTTTGGCAACCACGCGTTGGGACACAACATATTGGGCAACGAGAAAAACATCCGACAATTTACCTCTAACGAACTTAGCTCCTTTATACATAACAACTATACTACCGATAAAATGATAATATCTGTCATTGGCAACGTTGATTTCGATAAAGTGATAAAACTGTGCATGAAATATTTTGGAGATAGACCAGCGTCGTCATCAAAGGTGAAACGATATGCACCCGAATGCTGCAACAATTTTGCAAAAGAAAAGAACAAACATATCCATCAAACACACGCTCTTATAGGATGCCAAGCCTACAACACATATAGCAACAAGAAAGTGGCTTTTACGTTGCTAAACAACATACTTGGCGGACCAGCTCTAAACTCACGACTAAACATCGGCATAAGAGAGAAGTACGGGCTGTGCTACAACATCGAATCGCAATACACACCACTTAGCGACAGCGGAATATTCTACATATATGTGGCTATGGACAAAGAGTTTAAAGATAGAATAATCGAACTGATATTTCGCGAGATAAACCGTTTGAAAAACATACGCCTTACCAATTTGCAACTATCAGCGGCAAAACAACAACTAATAGGACAATTGGCTATAAACGAAGAATCGGCACTAAATGAAATGCTGGCCATGGGAAAGGCCTACATGAATTTCAACAAAGTAGATTCGCTCGAAGAAATAAACCGCGATATTATGGCTATAACCTCTGAAGAGATACAAGATATTGCCAACGAAATATTCATAGAAGACAACTTCAGCAAGCTATTTTATTTCTAAAATAGATATAATAGAATATTAATATAAACATAAAAAAACACACTACCCTTGGTATAGGATAGTGTGTTTTCTATATGTTGTTGTATTGTCTTTATCGCTTTTTTTGCGTAAGTTTGGCTTCTACCGACATTGTTGTGTGGGGCACTACACGGAGGCGTTCCTTTGGTATCAGTTTGCCGGTAACTTTACATATACCGTAAGTCTTGTTTTCGATACGCACCAATGCGGCTTTCAAATCTTTGATAAACTTCAACTGACGGGCTGCCAACTTGGCATTTTCTTCTTTTGAGAGTACGTTGCTACCTTCATCCATAAGTTTGAAAGTTGGTGCAGTATCGCTAATGTCGCTCTCGCCATTGGCTACGGCTTCGGTAAGGCGTGCCAGGTTTTCTTCTGCTTTCTCAAGTTTTTGAAGAATAATTTCCTTAAATTCTTGTAATTCTTCAGTCGAATAGCAGTTTTTTTCGTGGTTTTCGTTACTATTATTTGTCATAGCTCTTATTATTTAATCATACTGACAATTAGTTTCTATATCATCCCGTGCAAAATGTTTTGCTACTGAATTTTAATTGCAAAAATACACATTTTATATGGATTCTACAGAGGGGATAACGCAAAAAAACGCCTAATGTTATTAACTAATACAAATATATTTTAGTGTTTATGCCCTCTTTGGGAGGTTTGAGCTGTTGATAAGTTGTTTCAATACACTTTGTCTATCATGCTTTTCACCCTCAAAAGTTCGGCCACACTCCATGCCTGAGCCACTGCACCACGAGGAATATGCGGCTCGTTTCCGTCGTAGATTTCGGGCACGGTGCCTATACATTTTTCTTTGAGCGAGGCCTCCATTTCTGTAAATATGTTTCTTACAAAAGAGACACCTCCATGCCCATATACTTTTATATAGGCTTCGATGAAAGGCCCCAGCAGCCACGGCCACACCGTACCCTGATGATAAGCCATGTCTCTTTCGGCCTGCGAGCCTTGGCAGGTGGGATGATAATTGGGGTCGGAGGGTGAGAGGGTTCTAATACCACGAGGTGTGAGTAGCTCGTCCCTTACCTTATCTACCACTGCCTTACGCATACGTTCGGTGATGGGCGAATAGGGCAACGATACTGCAAATAGCATGTTGGGGCGCACCGAAAAGTCGCGATAGTGGGGCCGCACACAGTCGGCAAGATAGCCATGCTCGTCGCTCCAAAAGTTGAGCTGGAAATGAATAGGCAGGTCGGTGGCTATGTCTATCCATTCGTTTACAAAGTTTTCGTCGGCGGCATAGGTGGCCATCTCTATGGCAAATGATATTGCGTTGTACCACAATGCGTTTATTTCCACTGCATATCCCTTACGTTGCGTTACCGGACGGCCGTCCACTATGGCGTCCATCCATGTCAGGGCACGTCCTTCTTCGCCCTGCCACAGCAGTCCGTTGTCGTCCATACGTATGGCATATAGCGTACCTTCGCGGTAGCATCGCAGTATCTCTTTGCATACGGGGCCGTATTTGTGCCACAGCCTTCGGTATGTCTTTGGCGTATCGGCATATTGCTGAAGGGTCCAAAAGAACCATAGCGATGTGTCGGCACTGTTGTAGCTGTTTCTACCCTTGGCCGCGATATTTGGGAAAAGGCCTTGGTTTAGCGATTGCTTCATGCTTTCCACCACCCTTGGCGTAAGGTCGGGCCGTGCCAGTGAGAGTCCCGGAAGGGATATGAAGGTGTCGCGTCCCCAGGTGCCAAACCATGGGTAGCCGGCTTTTATGTAAGTATGTTTGTCCTTGTCGGTAACTACAAATTGAGAGGCTGCTTTTTGCAAACAAGCTGCATACGAACCTAGTTCGCGCCGATGTGCCAGCTCTTTGTTGAAGCGTGTACGTATGGAATAGGGTTCCATTTCGGCCAACGAGTATGAGACATAAAGCATATCGCCGCTATGTAGGGCATATTCCATTGTACCCGGTGTAAACAGGCTTTCGGTGGCGGCATATCCCCTATCGGCTTCCTGCGGGTAGTAAACGTTGTGCCAATAGTCGGGCAAAAAGGTAAACATCGGAGGTTGCGACGATTGGAGGTATACAACATCGTATGGCAAACCTTCTACAACCTTTATCCCGTTGGGAATGGTTTTGGTTTTGGGCATATTGGCATCGGCCTTTTGGCAAAGGCAATGCACGTTTCTGAAAGCAAAGAATGGTTGTAGGCGCAGCACTATGGGAAGAGGCGTTTCCACCAGCTGATAGCAGCAAATCAGCTGCATCGAGTCTTGCATCAGCAGAATGGTTTTTCGCAAACGCATTTGGCCGCAAGCATAGGTATATTGCAGCGTTGGCGAGAGGTCGGCCGAAATGATTTCGGCACGTTTTTGCGGCAGCTCCACCCCTCCGCCAAAGAGCATGGATGATAGGCCATACTGCTCGTCTTGATACACAATGGTTTCGGCCACTGCCGATAGCATTACATGGCTGTCGGTGTCAATCTGTCTTTGCGGCACCACCAAAGCACCATGATACTTACGGGTGTTGCACTGAGCAAGGGTGGTATTGTAGCAACAGCCCAACGCATTGGTAAGCAACACTTCGCGGTCGAGCATTTCCGGCTTGTTGTCCAAAATGTTTTTATTCAATTTCAAGTAACTCATATTTTTAGGTTTTATTGATGTATAACAATGACCGGCGTTTTGTGTTTGTCTGATTGATGTCAAAATCTATTGTCGTACAAATGATGGTTGCCTTCAGGCAAGTTTTATAGTCCCGTTCTCGTAAGTTCAGGTTTCAAAGATGGTAAGATATATAGTCTCCTAACTATGTTAGGAAGGTCTCCTAACTATGTTAGGAAGGTCTCCTAACTATGTTAGGAAGGTCTCCTAACTATGTTAGGAAGGTCTCCTAACTATGTTAGGAAAGTCTCCTAACTATGTTAGGAAGGTTTCCTAACTATGTTAGGAGGTATTCCTAACACTGTTAGGAGACCATAAACTTAACGTGAATGCAATGTAAATTCTAACGTAAATAGAGGCATACTTTGTACGAGAATAGGAGCATACTTCGTACGATGATGGAAAATATCCAATACCATCATTGGAATGAAATCAAACGAATGATGACTATAAACCATTATTAATCATCAAAATCCATCGAGAGTTGCACCTCCTTGATTTCGGCATTGTCTATAAGATTTGAAATTCCCACGCCAAGCAGTCGGATAGGTTTTCGGAGGTAATCCATCCGCCCGAGGAGTTTTTTTGTCATCTTATGAAATTTCTGAAACGAGCGTATGGGCATCTCGTCCGAGTAGCTTTTTGTGAGGGTTGTAAAGTCGTCAAATCTTATCTTCAGCGTAATCGTACGCCCGCTTTTTCCGCTACCCTCAATGTCTTTCCACAGGCGTTGCTCCAAATGATATAGTTCTGCCACCACGGCAAAGGTGGTTGTAAGATCCACGTCGAATGTGTTTTCGACGCTGTAGGACTTGCGTTCGCGGTTTGGCTCCACGGGCCTGTTGTCGATACCACGCACAATGTTGTAGAAAAACAGCCCCGACTTGCCAAAAATTTCCACCATCTCCACCTTTGTTTTCTTGGCCAAATCGGCACCTTTGTATATGTTCATCTTATGCAAATGCGATGCCGTTACCTTCCCAATTCCATAGAACTTTTCGATTGGAAGTTGCTCAAGAAACCCCTCGGCCTCGTGGGGCAATATCACAAAAAGGCCGTCGGGCTTACGATAATCGGAGGCTATTTTGGCCAAAAACTTATTGTACGACACCCCGGCCGAAGCCGTCAGCCGCGTGCGTTGCAGTATCTTTTGCTTTATCTCGCGGGCTATTATGGTGGCCGAAGGTATACCTTTTTTGTTATCGGTTACGTCAAGATAAGCTTCGTCAAGTGATAGAGGTTCTACCAAATCGGTATATTCGGCAAATATTCCATGTACTACTTCCGATACGGCACGATAGACGGCAAAACGTGGTGGCTGAAACCTCAGGATTGGACATTTTAGCAGTGCCATTTTCGATGACATTGCCGAGTGTACGCCATAACGCCGTGCCTCGTAGTTGGCCGTGGCTATTACTCCCCTTTCCTTGGCCGAGCCTACAGCCAGCGGCAAGCCACGCAGCTCCGGAAAGTCGCGTTCCTCCACCGAGGCGTAGAAGGCGTCCATATCTATATGTATAATTTTTCTAATGCTCATTCCGAAGGTTTGGAATTAAAAACTAATTATGAAGCGTTATCAACGTAACCTCGGGCAGGATAAGGAAGCGGCTGTGCATGGCGCTGGTACCTATTCCGGCGTTGATGTATAGATACTGATTGTTGTAACGAAACAGGCCGGCTTTGGTCTTGCTGTTATATTCGGCCGTCTGATTTTCGTACTTTTTCCAATACAGTCCCATCTGTCCGGCATGTGTATGGCCGGCAAGGGTAAGGCTTACGAAAGGATATTTCTGTATCACCTCGCGGCTCCACACCACCGGGTTGTGGGTAAGGAGCACCACGGCATGTTTGCCCACCGAGTGCAAAGCTTTCGGAAGGTTGCCATAGGAATAAGGATTGTCGCCAAAAAGTTTAATCTTGCTCA
>JAGCLZ010000101.1 GCA_017646685.1 Bacteroidales bacterium
GAATCTGATGCTGAATCTGATGATGAATATTTGACCGACTACGATGATGGTCCAAATGACGCCGACATAATGGATATTGAAAACTTTATGAAGGAATCGAACATTGGTGCCGATGAAAAACCGGAAAAACCAATGGGCAAAGCTAAGGCAAAAAAAGAACCAAAGTCTAAGAAGGAAACTAAACCAAAGAAAGAGCCTAAAGCTACAAAAACTACAAAAACTACAAAGAAAGAACCAAAGTCTACAAAGACAAAAGCAAAATAATTATCTATGATATAGAAAAGGATACTCAAAAGCGAGTATCCTTTTTTTGTTTATTGTTTTATTACATGCTTCAAATTAAGGCTATTCATAGCGTTGCTCTGCATACCCGATATGTTTTTGTGTGTGAAGTGTAGAATTTGGTCATAGTATAATACCACTACAGGAGCTTCGTCCATAATCAGTTTGTTCATTTTTTTGTATAGCTCAACTCTAGAGCTGTCGCAAGTTGTGGCTTTGGCTTGTGTATATAGTTTATCGAACTTTGCATTGCTATAGTGTGTGTAGTTCGGACCCTTAGGGCAGAAGTTGTCGGAATAGAATAAGGATAGGTAGTTTTCGGCATCGGGATAGTCGGCAATCCACGAACCGCGAAACCAATTACTTTTTGATTGTGCTATCTGTTCACGCAATGCCCCGGGTGGGTTTACATCTACATCTATATTTATTCCTATAATACTCAGTTGTTGCTGTATGTATTTGCATAGGTCTAGGTAGGTGGCAGTGGTTGAGAGTTTTATATTAGGTAGTCCTTTGCCATTAGGATAGCCGGCATCGGCCAATAATTGCAGTGCCTTTTGCGAATTATACTCGTAGCATGTCATTGAAGTGTCGAAGCCGGGCAAACCTTTTGGAATAAAGCCATAGCAACCGGGTATACCTACATTGTTTCGCAAATATTTCATCATCTTTCTACGGTCGAAACCATAATTTATGGCTTGTCGTATACGTTTGTCTTTTATAGGACTATCGTTGTTTTCCATAAGGAAACCAAGGTATTCGGTATTTAGGTATGGTTGGCTGTGCATATTTATTTTATTGCTGTATTTGGTGCGTAGTTGTCCGGTTTGTGTAAGTAGTTCATCCTTATAGCTTGCATCAAGTGAGTTCATAAAGTCTAGGTTACCTTTTATGAATTCCAAAAATACAGTCTGTTTATCAATAATAAAGGTTATTGCTATACCATCAAGGTAGGGTAGAGGATTACCGTTATTATCTGTTTCGAAATAGTTTGGGTTTTTACGCATTATTAATTTTGTATTCTCTTTCCAAAGCTGAAATTTGAACGGACCTGTGCCAATTGGATGTTGGCGAAAGTCGGCTCCATAGTGATTTACCACTTCGTGAGGTACCACAAAGCAATATGGCATACCCAACATGCTTAGGAATGGAGAGAAAGGTTGTCTTAGGCGAATGACGAACGTTGTGTCGTTCGGGGCTGAGAATGCATGTTGTGAACCCTCGGAATCAACTTCGCTAAATATCCACCTTCCTGGAGAAGCTATTTTTTCGTCTAATATTCTGTTGAAGCTATACACAAAATCCGATGCAACAACACAGCGAGTACTATCAGAGAAACATTCGCTTTTATGAAAGTAAACATCGGTTCGAAGGTGAAAAGTATATGTGAGTCCATCTGGACTTATATCCCACGATTTTGCAATACATGGACGGACATTAAGGTTGCTATCGAGCTGTATCAAACCGTTGAACAGCTGGCTGGTGGCCCATATCATAGCTTGGTCCTTGGCAAATGCCGGATCGAGCGAGGCTATACCCGCCGACTCGTTATATTTGAATATCTTTTTCTCGGCGTTGTCATTGCTGTGTTGGCAAGACGAAATAGCAATGAGAATTAGTAAAAGAGATATTGTGTATGCAGAAATGTTTTTCATCAGTGTTTGATTAATTTTCCAACCAATTCGTTTACTTTTTGCAGTATTTCTTCTTCGCCGGTCACTTTTCGGTTTTTCATTATCACTTTGCCATCGCATATAACGGTATCTACATTATTTCCGTTGGCAGCATATACAAGGTTTGATGCAGTGTTGTTGTTGAATGGTGTAAAGGCTGTTGTATTGATGTTTACTAGAAATATATCTGCCAATTTTCCGACTTCTATTTTTCCGGTATTTATGTTTAGTGCTCTTGCACCGTTTTCTGTGGCAACTTTAATAGTTTCTTCGGCAGGTAAAGCTGTGGGATCTAATCGCCAACCTTTTTGTAGTAGGCTCATCATTTTCATGGCTTCTATCATGTCTAGGTTATTGGACGATGAGCACCCATCGGTACCAAGACCTATACATATTCCTTTGTCATTCATTTCGTTGTATAGAAATCTATGACCGGAAGCAAGTTTTAGATTTGAATTTGGGTTGTGAACTACCTTTACATCGTTGTCGGCGAGCATTTTTATTTCATCTTTGTCGAGCCATAGGCAGTGGGCTATCACTAAGTTATGACGTAACACACCAAGGCTGTTGAGGTAGCGAATTGGCGACATGCCGAAATTCTTTATTGAATTTTGGTATTCGGTTTGTGTTTCGGCAAGGTGTGTGTGTACAATTATATTATGATCTTTGGCAAAATCCATAGCCCATTTGTATGATCCTCCCGATACGGTGTATATGGCGTGTGGGGCTATCGAAAACATAATCCTAGAGCTATAGTTTCCTTCAAAGTCTTTTGCACTTATGCGACTTTGCACCTTTTTTGCTTGGATGGGATCTAGTCCATCAAACATCAGTTGTGGAAATACCCCACGTATGCCCATCTCGTCGGTGGCACGTGCCGACTCTTTGAAACGGAAATACATGTCGTTGAATGTTGTAGTTCCGGTTTTTATCATTTCAAGGCAAGCCAATTTTGTTCCCCAATACACTATTTCATCTGTAAGGTTTCTTTCGTTGGGCCATATTTTGGTGTTTAACCATTCTTCAAGTGGAAGGTCGTCGCCATAGCCACGGAAAAAAGTCATGGCAGCGTGAGTGTGTACGTTTACCAATCCCGGAAAGGCGGCTTTGCTACTACCATCAATAATTGTTTCGATTCCTTCGGTTTTTATGTTGTTCGAAACAGAGGTTATTTTATTTCCTTCGATAAGGATGTCTGTTCGTCGGTCGTTCAGTAAAACATTTTTTATAACTATACTCATATCGTATATTCTTTTTAATTACCATGAATGTCCGTTGTGTTGCAGCCAGTCTTGAGCACGTCTGTTTCCCATTTTTGCTGCTGTTTTGTAATGACTTATCTGTTTGCGTTTATTGCTCTTTTTTCCAAAAATTTCAGCCAATTGGCAGTACGAATAGCTATCGTCGGGGTCTAATTCTATAGCTTTATGATAGGTTACTAGCGCCTTTTCCAATTCGTCTTTAAGAAAATAGGTGTCGGCAAGGTTTCGGTACGATGGGGCATGTTTCGAATCTATGGCAATGGATTTTTCATAATAAGATATTGCTTTTTCGTACAGTCCTTTTCGTGTATGGTTTATTCCAAGTTGGTTATAGGCTTTTACCGATGTGCTGTCGAGTTCCAAAATCTTTTCATAGCATTGTGCTGCCTTGTCGTACAGTTTGCGTTCGCGATAGGCGACACCCATGTTTTCATACAGTTTTATAGAATTCGGGTCTATTGCCAACCCCTTTTTGCATGTAGATATAGCGGCTTCGTAATTTTCTTTTTTGCGATACATCACTGCTAGGTTGTAGTATCCGTCTATGTCTTTCGGACTGTATTTTATTGCCTTCTGGAAGCATGAGTAAGCTTCTGCTTCATTGCCTTTGTAGAAGTTTATAAACCCCAAGCAGTTATATCCGCGTCCATATTTGGGGTCTATTTCCAATGCTTTCTTACACCACGTTATTGCATTGATGTGTTCTTTTTTTATGCAATAGTAGATGCCCATTGTGGCATAGGCCGATGGCGATAGAGGGTTCAATTCTATGGCTTTCTGTGCATGTTGGTAAGCAAGTTCGTAATCCTCGTTTTCGGTGTATACGTATGCCAAACGCTCGTGGGCATCGGCGTGGTTGGGGTTTATTTCCAATGCCATGTTTAGGTTGGTTATGGCTTGTATGTAATGTTCCATTTTGGTGTATAAACAACCAAGTTCAAAATATGCCTCGGCCATCATGGGATTGGTTTCTATGGCCGATTTATAGTATTGTATTGCCAAATCGTTGAGTGATAGTTTTACAGCATTTTGTGCTTTTGACATATAACTATCAATACTAAGATTGTCGGTTTGCGAAAAAACACAATGTGTCGAAAGTAGGAGAGTTACAAGCGTTATGTGTTTTATATTTTTATTTTTCATAATGTCTACCATAAATATATGTGACATAAAACGAATATTTTGCTGTTTTATTTTATGACAAGTTTCTTTTTTGCCCCATGTGGTGAGAGAATGTTTTTGTAAAAAGAAACATAACAAGGAACCACCATATAATGACATAGAATTTACATCACGAGGTAGATTTATCTACATCACGTAGTAGATTAAATTTCCTCGTGAGGAAAATTCATCTACTACGTGAGGAAATTTTGAGGCTGTGTATCGGCTAAAAATTGACAGTATATCATCACACTTGTGATACCCTATTGCGAAGAGATTGACGGTAGGGTGGAAATTTTGGGACTATAAATTGAATTATTCAATAGATTATTCTCTTTTTAGGCAACTTCTAAAAATTGCTTTGTAAGTGATTTGCGAATTTTTACTAGAATGATTTCTAGTTTCTTTTGATTGAGCATAGCGGGATATGCGATTGAAAAAGAAATAGAAAGATTTCGGTAAAAAAAACAAAGCACGCAAAAGTTCCTTCTGCAATCAATTCAATTTCCTAGAACGTGGAATTTTTAGAAGTTGCCTTTACTATCAAAAACAACACCTCTCAATATTCTATATAAAGAGAGGTGTTGGCTATTCATACAACAATAAGTTACAAATATTTTATTTAATGTTCTCAATCAAAGGTTCAATCTCGTTTTTAATCTGATTGGCTTTTTCGATTAGTTCCGATGCTGTTTTATTGTCGTAGTTTAAAAGTGACTTTAAGAAGTATTCTATCAATTGTAGTTCTTCTTTGGTGAGTGTAAGTTTCTCGTAACACTCTTTCTGAGTTTCCACTGTTTTGGCAAATTCTATTGTCATTCTTATATTGCTTTCGCAATTGAGGAGTTGAGATACAGCCGACGAATATTTTTTCTCAAGCATTATAGGTTTGCAAAACTGTATTAGTTCTGTGGTGAAACTCTCTATTGTCGATTCTATTTCAATTATAGGATTCATCTCTCAAATTTTAAGATTTATGAATATGTATTTTATTTATCCATCGAAAACAAGAACTCTTCGTTCGAGCGAGTGTTGGCAATGTGTTTTTTCAAAAATTCCATTGCTTCGGACGAATTCATATCCACCAAAAGATTGCGGAATATGACGGTTCTGTTCAATATATCTTGTGGTACAAGCAAGTCGTCGCGTCGAGTGCTCGAAGCAGCTATATCCACAGCCGGATAAATGCGTTTGTTGGACAATTTACGGTCTAGTTGCAATTCCATATTACCAGTTCCCTTAAATTCTTCGAATATAACATCGTCCATTTTTGAACCAGTTTCGGTAAGTGCAGTTGCAATGATTGTAAGCGAACCTCCGTTTTCAATCTTGCGAGCAGCACCAAAGAAACGTTTTGGCTTTTGCAATGCGTTGGCTTCCACACCACCGCTAAGTACTTTGCCTGATGCCGGTGCTACGGTGTTGTAGGCTCTTGCCAAACGAGTTATAGAGTCAAGAACTATAACCACATCATGTCCACATTCTGTAAGGCGTTTGGCTTTTTCAAGCACTATGTTGGCAATTTTCACGTGTCTGTCGGCAGGCTCATCGAAGGTTGATGCAATAACTTCGGCTTTTACACTGCGTTGCATATCGGTAACTTCCTCAGGACGTTCGTCGATAAGCAATACAATAAGGTACACCTCTGGGTGATTGTATGCAATGGCATTGGCTATCTCTTTGAGCAAAGTGGTCTTACCTGTTTTTGGTTGAGCCACTATAAGTCCGCGTTGTCCTTTGCCGATAGGTGTAAACATATCTATGATTCGTGTAGATATTGTTTCTTGCGGATGTCCGGTAAGTTTGAACTTTTCGTGAGGGAATAATGGTACCAATGAGTCAAAAGGTACTCGATCTCTTACTTTGTCGGGTGAAAGCCCGTTTATTTCTACCACTTTGATAAGGGGGAAGAATTTTTCTCCTTCTTTAGGTGGACGTATTGTTCCTTTTACGGTGTCGCCGGTTTTTAGGCCGAATAGACGTATTTGCGACATCGAAACATATATGTCATCAGGCGAATTGAGGTAGTTGTAATCCGACGAACGTAGGAATCCGAAACCATCGGGGCTTATTTCCAATACACCTTCAGCTTCCACTACACCATCTATCTCGAATGGATAGTCTTGGCTTACTTTTTTGGTTTGTTCAGGTACGAATGCGTCAGGGTTTCCAATGTCTATTGGTTTTTTACTCTTTTTTGTTTCTTTCTTTTCCTCTTTTTCTTCTTTTTGAGTTTGTTCGTCTTTCTTTTCGCTAGTTTGATTTATTGCTTTTGGATTATCCTCATCTTTTTTTTGTTCATCAATATCTGTGATTTTTACAGCAACGATATTTTCATTATTTTGTGTAATGTTCTTTATTATAGTATCATCCAAAATCATGTCTGATGGAATACCTAAAATATCGGGATGTTTAAGTAGTATTTTTGTTGTAGGTTCGACAATTTCCGGTATTTGAGGTATTGTAGGTAATGTAACATCGTTGATGTCGATATTAAGATCTAAATCTTTGGTAGTACTATCGGTAGCTGCAACTTTTTCTGTTTTTTTTGTTGATTTTTTGGATGTGGAACTTTTCTCTTTTTGGGTATTGTTGTTTACATTAGATTCAGCAATGGGAGTGGGTTTAAGTCTCGTTCTTCGTTGTTTTGGTGCAACAACTTCTTTAGTAGTTTTATTTTCAACCGGAGTCGAGGCTTGATGATCCAATATTTTATACACCAATTCCTGTTTTGTCAGTTTCATTGCACGAGAAATTCCTAATTCCTTGGCAATTTCTACAAGCTCAATGTGAGCTTTCTCAGAAAGTTCAATTTTATTATACATTATAATAAAGTATTTTTGTTTCGTTATGTTTAGATCTTGATTTTATTGAAAACTATTGATTATTAATTGGTAAAAGGACTTTTTTACCATAATTAATTGATGATAATCATGATGCAAAGATATGTATTTTATTTTAAATAATCATTACGATGTGAAAAATATTTTTCTTTTTTCTCATATATCTACATATTTTTGAGTACTTTTGAATTGTTTTTTACTGTAAATACGATGCAATAAACAGATTGATGTATAGTGTTTTGTCATGATTTTTGAATAATAAACTATTGTTCTTTTTGCTTCGGTGCAGTTAAAAATAGGTATTGTTATGCTAATTAAGTACTAGATTTGTAATATGGATATGCAAACACAACATTCGGATTATGGAAAAGGTTTATTTTATGGTATAATATGTTATTTTACATGGGGATTGTTTCCATTGTATTGGAAAATGTTGGAACATGTATCTTCGTTTGAGATACTTTGTCACCGTATCATATGGTCATGTATGTTTATGACTATATTTTTTTGGGGAGTGCGAAAGATGCATATAAAGCATTATGTAATAGGAATAAAACAATATTTGTTATTGCTTTTTACCGGGTTGTTGATGACACTCAATTGGGGACTTTATATATGGGCTATTAATCATCATTATATTGTTGAATCTAGTTTGGGTTATTATATAAATCCATTGTTTTCGGTGCTGTTTGCATCGCTGTTTCTGAAAGAAAGTCTCAATAAATCACAAAAGATAGCAATTGTCTTTGCATTGATAGGTGTGCTTTATTTTACTATCGATTATGGTAGATTTCCCATAATATCGCTTGTGTTGGCAACATCGTTTGCTATTTATGGACTTATGAAAAAGAAAATGGGTATCGATGCTACGGCAGCTCTTACAGTAGAAACAATGTGGATGGCTCCGTTGGCTTTGGGTTATGTAGTTATTATGTGTTATTCGGGCAATAGTGCTATTAACACATTGCATATACCTACTATATTGCTTTTGCTTGGTGCCGGTATTGTAACGGCATTGCCTCTGTTGTGGTTTGGAAAATCGGCAGAGCGAATACCCTTATCCACGTTGGGATTTTTGCAATATGTATCGCCAACTATGCAGTTGCTATTAGGTGTATTTTTGTTTGGTGAGCAGTTTGCCGGGGCGCATATTGTTTGTTTTTCTTGTATATGGGTGGGGTTGATAATATATTCGGTGGATATTATACGTTCGGTGCGTAGAAATAGGAAGTAGTTGAGATTGATAGAATGGTGATGATACAGAGATGTGTGATAATATTGTTTCTGACAATTTTGCCTATTGTTGCAATGGGGCAAAATAGCAATCCTATTCTACGGATCATGTGGTGGAATCTAGAGAATTTTTTTGACCCATCGAATGATAGTCTCACCGCTGATGACGATTATACTTTTGAAGGTGCTAACCATTGGACATATAAGCGTTTTTATCAAAAAAAGGATAATATCTACAAAACTATTCTCTCTATGGGATTGGATCGATTACCTATAGCAATAGGTGTATGTGAAGTAGAAAACGATTGGGTTCTTAGACAGCTATGTTTAAATACACCATTAAGACGATTTGACTATGATTATGTTCATTATGATTCGCCAGATAGAAGAGGTATAGATGTTGCACTTTTATATAGAAAAAGTTTGTTTGAAGTGCTCTATTGCAAATCTATTCCTGTGTTGGATAGCATTGATACTAGTTTTAAAACACGAGATATTTTATTGGTAAAAGGATTAATCAAAGGTATGGATACGGTATTCTTGTTGATGAATCATTTTCCATCAAAGAGGCTCGGCTATGAGTCGTACGAGAGGCGCTTATTGGCCGCTGCAGTGTTGTCTAATACGTTAGATACTATTATACAAAGATATTCGAATAGTAAAATAATAGTGATGGGCGATTTTAATGATACTCCGTTTGACGACTGCATAACCAAGGTATTAAAAGTATCGCCATATAAAAAAGATTGGGAAACAAATACACTGATAAATTTTATGGCGGATATTCCTTTTGGAAAAGGAACATATAAGTATCAAGCAGTGTGGAGTTGTATTGATCAGATGATGATAACCAAAAATTTACATCCAAACTATAGTACATCTATAGAGGTTGTGAATGGTGTTGCAAATATATATACAGCTAATTTTTTATTGGTTCCAGATAATAAATTTCTTGGAATGAAGTTGTATCGTACATACGTAGGACCAAAATATTATGGTGGCTTTAGCGACCATTTGCCGATATATATTGATATACAGAAAACTAATGATAATAATATAAAAGATAAATGATAATGAAGAAGAATGCACTATTAATGTTTGCTATTGCTATAACAGCAATGTCGTGTAACAAAACTCAAAAAGAGATTATACAAACTTATGCCGATGGCAAGCCGCAACTTGTATATGAAGTAATGATGGTTGATGGTGAAAAACAGCGTTTGTCAGAAGAGATGTTTTATAATTCTGGAGCTACTCGATATTTACATATCTACAAAGATAATCAACCATTTGGGATATGGAAGTTTTATTATGAGTCTGGAAAACTATTTGCCGAAGCCGATTTTTCTAAATCTAGAATTGGTGATAATTGGGTATTTTACTATGAAAATGGTGATAGAATTTATGATGAAAAAGATGAGATAACTATTTTGGAGATAACCAAGGATCGTTGTCCTATAACTGTGGAAGGTGGCGACGACTTCGATAAAAAGCAATGTCAGTTTTATTCTGATTTTGGATTGCGATGCGAAGGTAATTTGAAAAACAATAATCGAGAAGGATTGTGGACTTTCTATTTTGAAAATGGAAATAAGCAAGCCGAAGGCCACTATGTTGAAAATATTCAAGATGGAGAACATGTTGTTTATCATGAAAATGGTAATGTATATTACAAAGGATGTTACGAAAAAGGTAAGAGGGTAGGATTGTGGGGATTCTTTGATGAAGAGGGACGAAAAATAGCTACAAAAGAATTTGGTGAAAACAATAAAAATACCGAAAATAAGTGAAATTAGATCATCCTATATATAAGATAGTAGGCGAGGTGGCAGACCAAATGGGAGTTGATGCTTTTGCTGTAGGAGGAGTAGTGAGGGATTATTTTTTACAACGTCCTTGTACAGATATTGATATTGTATGCTTGGGTAGTGGTGTGGATTTGGCCATAAATGTTGCACACCGTATCAATGTGCATAAAGAAGTAAGAGTATTTAAGAATTTTGGTACAGCCATGTTTCATTACCAATATAATGGTGTCGATTGGCAGATAGAATTTGTGGGAGCGCGAAAAGAATCATATAGAGCTAATAGTAGAAAACCTATTGTGGAAAATGGAACTCTTGCCGACGATCAGAATCGCAGAGATTTTACGATCAATGCTATGGCTGTAGGCCTTAATAAAGATAATTTTGGAGAATTATTAGATCCTTTTGGAGGAATACGGGATTTGGATAATGGGGTTATACGAACACCATTAGATCCAGATATAACTTTTTCAGATGATCCCTTGCGTATGATGAGGGCTATACGGTTTGCTACACAGTTGGGTTTTGTTATTGAGAACAAGACTTTTGATGCAATAACCAGGAATGCTAATCGAATAGAGATAGTGTCGAAAGAACGTGTGGCCGAAGAGTTAAATAAGATTGTCATGGCCAAGGAACCATCCATAGGGTTCAAACTTTTGTATAAGAGTAAACTTATGGATTTGATTTTTCCTGAGTTTTCTAAACTAAAGGGCGTTGAAACAGTAAACGAACGGGGACATAAAGATAATTTTTATCATTCGCTAGAAGTCTTGGATAATGTATCCAAACATAGTGATAATTTGTGGCTTAGATGGGCTGCTATATTACATGATATAGGCAAACCGGCAACAAAACGTTATGACGAAAAGATGGGATGGACTTTTCATGGTCACGAGGTGAAAGGGGCAAAGATGGTTAGAACTATATTCAGAAAAATGAAGTTGCCGATGAATGAGAAGATGAAGTATGTAGAAAAACTTGTACTATTGCATTTGCGTCCAATTATTCTTTCGGAAGAGATTGTTACAGATTCGGCAGTGAGGAGGCTGTTGTTTGATGCCGGTGACGATATAGATGACTTGATGCTACTGTGTGAAGCCGATATTACATCGAAAAATGTACAGAAAGTACAGAAATATTTGACTAATTTTAAATTAGTACGTAAGAAGTTGATAGATATAGAAGAGAAAGACAGAATACGCAATTTTCAACCTCCTATAAGCGGAGAAGATATAATGGAACTCTTCGATATGCAACCATGTCGTGAGATAGGTGTGATAAAAAATGCAATAAAAGAGGCTATATTGGAAGGGATTATTCCAAACGAATATGAAGCAGCATACTCTTTTATGCTTCAAGAAGCAGAAAAGATGGGTATGAAACCCATAAAACAGAAATAGTGTATTATGCAAGCGAATAGAAAAAAACTTGTGGTAGTGTTGGGGCCTACAGCGATAGGAAAAACGGCTTTGGCAATAGATATTGCAAAACATTTGAATACAGAGATAGTTTCATCCGACTCGAGACAGTTCTACAAAGAGTTGAATATAGGAGTGGCACGCCCTTCGGTTGATGAGTTGAAAATTGTAAAACATCATCTGATAGCTAATCTTTCTGTAGAGGATTATTACAACGTGTCGATGTACGAGCAAGATGCGTTGAAGTGTTTAGATACTATATTTGTCACCAAAGATATAGCTGTATGTGTTGGTGGATCTGGTTTATATATCGATGCCCTATGTAGAGGTATAGCAGATTTGCCAGATCCTAATCCCGAATTGAGAAAGAAACTAAGAGAAGATTATGAAAAAGGTGGGATAGAAGAAATAAGATTTCAATTGAAATTTTCCGATCCGGAATATTATAACGAGGTTGATTTGGCCAATCCGATAAGGATTCTGAGGGCTTTGGAAGTATGCTATATGACCGGAAAACCTTTCTCGGTAGTGCGAAAACAAGCTCAAAAGCAACGCCCTTTTGATATAATAAAGATAGGTATGTGTATGGAACGGGAATTGTTGAATAATAGGATTAACAAGCGTGTGGATGTAATGGTGAATATGGGGTTGCTACACGAAGTGGAAACGGTATGTTTATATCGCAACTATACAGCGTTGAATACTGTAGGTTACAAGGAGATATTTGAATATATGGATGGTAATGTAACTCTGCAACAAGCTATAGAAAATATCAAAACAAATACACGACGATATGCTAAAAGACAAATGACATGGTTTCGTCGTTACGATGATATTAATTGGATTGAAACAGATAAATGTGTTTCTGTTAGAGACCATGCCTTACAAATTATTGAGAATTCAAAATAATAACGCTTATTTGATGTTTTTTACACCCTATCTTCAATTGTTTTATGATAGGGTATTATTCGTGTGGCGATATATCGTCAAATTTAGGTGGGTATATAGTGTAAATTATTTCGTGATATAGATGAACTTTCCTCTTGATGTAAAATTTATTGCTTCCTAAGGTGTATTCAATATGCAAATAATAAAAATAGGTTATATGTAGATTTAAAGAGAATTTGACTCAACCAATAAGGAAACAATAGTGAAATAAAAATGCAACATGAATATAAAACTCATGTTGCAAGGTTTCTGCGGAAAGAGAGGGATTCGAACCCCCGGACCCGTGAAGATCAACGGTTTTCAAGACCGCCGCATTCGACCACTCTGCCATCTTTCCGTGTGCAAAGATACAAACTTTTTCTATATCTGCCAAACTTTTTTTTATTTATTTTATAATTACCTTATTTTCAGTAGCGAAAAAATCTCCATTCCACAGTAATAGCAACGATAATTATGGCAAAATATGGTATAAATTCTATTTTTCAGCCATTGATTTGTCAATTTTTTTTGTGGATTTATGTATGTATTTAATTATTAATATAGTAGATGCTTTTTGCACTCTTTCTATTTATATATAATAATATAAATGGATACATCGACATTTATTATTCGATGTATCCATTTATTTAATGTGTAGAGTGATGTTATAGTTTCTTTGTAGAGTCGTTTAGTTTTTTCTTCTCCCAATGGAAAGGTTCAAATTGTTCGTCATCTTTTAGTTGATTCCACGAAGGTTTACGCATGGCGTATATTATAAATGGTATTCCTACTACGATTATACATCCCAAAATAAGAACTGCAAACCAAACTACAGGGCTTCCCGAAGGAATCTGACTTGGAGGTATAAAACTTAAAACGAATGCAAGTAACGAGCCGCAGAATCCCAAGCCTCCTATTATCCACATGAAAAGGTTGTTACCCAAACGAAATGGACGTTTTGCGTCTTTCATCTTGTAGCGGAGCACTATGGCTGCCGAAAACATAAGCATGTACATTATGAGGTAAAGAAGAACTGTAAGTTGAGATAGAATCTGGTAGAATGTTTGAACCGAAGGCATTACCACAAACAATAGGCTTAAAAGCGTAACGATACATCCTTGTACAAGAAGAATGTTTTTTTGCACACCGTTATGGTTGGTTTTTTGTAGGAAAGGAGGTAGATATCCGGCTCTACCTACCGAAAGTAAACCTTTAGACGGACCCGAAACCCATGTAAGTACGCTTGCCAACACGCCGAAAGCCAATGCTATGGCTATCACTGGAGAAAACCATGACATGTGTAGGTAGTTGAAGTAACCATCAAATCCGGTAAGCAAACTTTGAGTTAGATTGATGTCTTTTTGAGGAATGATGATGCCAAGCGAAAATGTACCCAAAATAAATATAAGTACAGTAATAAATGCTCCCACAAATACTGCTTTGGGATAGTTCTTGCTTGGATTTTCAACATCTTTTACGTGTACACCCGACATTTCCATACCGGCAAAAAACAAGAATATACTTGATGCCAATACCAAATTGGAGAAATTAGATAAGTCGGGGAAGAAGCTTCCATTCCAGTTCATCTGCGACTGTCCGCCGGTGGATAAATAAATAATGGCCAAAATAATCAGAAGTCCTGCAGGGATAATAGTACCTACCAAACCTCCTATTTTGGATATTTTTCCTACCCATCCAAGGCCTTTCAACGAAATAAATGTGGCAAGCCAATAAATAATCAATACCACCACAAGGGTGTATATCCTATTGGAGGCAAGCATCATATCGGCCGACGGTTGCAACCCGATAAAGGCGATGGCTACAGCTCCGAAGGTAAGTACTGTGGGATACCATATAGTACTTTGTACCCATTGTATCCATATAGCCAAAAAACCTAATCGTTTACCGTAGGCTTCTCCAACCCAACGAAACACACCACCTTGTTTGTCTTGAAACATGGCCGCCAATTCGGCTGCTACCAATGAGGTGGGTATAAGAAAAACAATGGCAGCAAAAAGATAGTAGAACGCCGAAGTTACTCCGTATTCGGCTTCGGCAGGCAGACCTCGAAGGCTCACTACCGCAGTGATGTTCATAATGGCCAATGTGAATACACTTAGTTTGGCCGCACTTTTTTTTGTAACTGTTGATGACATAATTATTATTTTTTCATTAGTACATAAATCTTTTTTTTCGTATGCTATAACGTTGGTTTAGGCCTTTTGTTCGATTTGCTTTAACAAGTATGTGTTTATGCCAACTTCACCTAGAAAACACGTTCTGAAAATTCCCCAAATTGCGTTGCGCAATTTGGGGAATTTTGCTTATAATTAATTCTATTGTAACTTTATGTTTTCAACTTTTAGTATCTTATTGAAAACCTTTATTTAATCGTTGAAAATCTTGAGCTGATTGTTACAAAATAGGAGGGGAGTAATAAAAATGTGGCGCCACATTTTACCCCAAAAAGTGCCATTTTTTTCGTTATAAGGTAAAGCTTTTCAACGAAAATAAAATTTGGAAACCATTAGATGAGGCTTTGAAATCGTAAATATAATGTTTTCAGTATGTCTTGATATGGAAAAACGCATATCATAACCCTGTGTTTAGCCATCAAAACTGCCATACTTACGGGGCAAAACTATGTGGTTTAGGGGTCGTAAACCGCCGGTTTACGACCCCTAAGTATGTGGATTATATTTTGTAAAAACAAAAAAACACGTCCTATTTGGGACGTGTTTTACTATAAATTTGAATTTATAAGTCAAGAAATCTTTCTTTTGTTGCTCATTCTTAGAACAAATAACGAAGGCTTAAGCATGTACCCCAGCCAAAACTGCCATAATGTGCAGGACGAACAACGTTCCACATTGGACGAGCATCAACGCTTAGTAACAAAGGAACACCAAGAGTACTGAAGTTGTATTCAAGACCTATTTGGCCACCAATACCTAATGATAAACCGCTGTAGTCGGCTATGTCGCTCATATATAAACCTAAAGCAACGCCTGGACCTGCATACCAGTTAAGACCGTTTACGATATTCCATTTCCATTGGTAGATACCTACAGCAGAAATGTAAGAGCTGTTGTCGCCAAAGCTAAATCCAAGGTCGCCTTCCAAACGGTTAGCACCCATGTCTTGTTGATAAGAGATTTCAGCACCTAGCAAGCTACCACCACCAAAACGCAAACCGATAGCTTTTTGTGCAAATGTTGTACTTGTTCCGATAGCCATTACTGCTATCAAAGCTAAAAATACTTTCTTCATATTGTATAAAATTTATGTGTTATGACCCTTTATTTTATTATTTAATAAAGGTATGAAGAGTCAAATAACATGCCTTTATCATTTTGCAAAAGTACGTTTTTTTTTAGATATAGAAAAAAATAAAACGATAAAAAATAAACAGCACGGTGTTTATTTTTTATCGTTTTATGATGTATCAACTATTTAAGATTAAACTTTGTTTTGTATATCAAATATATATTGTTATGATAGACATTGGTTTTCGGCATTAGCTTCTTCTATCACACTTTCGTATTCTTCTATACTCAAATCGTTGAAGAAATAATAAACCGGATTTACTTTTTTGCCATTTTGTATCACTTCGTAGTGTAGGTGAGGTGCTTGTGATAGACCAGTACTACCTACTTCTCCTATCTTTTCACCACGTTTTACTGTTTGTCCAGTTGTTACATTTACTTCGCTCAAGTGGGCGTACAATGTTTTATAGCCATAGCCATGATTTAAAACAATCACAATTCCATAACCGGAATATTTGTTTCCACCCTTGCCCGCAACTTCTATTTTTCCATTACCAGTTGCATATACCGGTGTTCCTTTTTTAGCCACAAGGTCTATACCGGTATGCATTCTACGATAGTGTAATATGGGGTGGTATCGCATACCAAATCCCGAAACTATTCGACTGTTTTTCTTATTGAGTGGCATTATGGCCGGCAATGACGTCATTCGTTCAGTTTTGGTTTTTGCCATTTTGTATACATCATCAAAACTTTTTGATTGTATATATAAACGTTTCGACAAGTCGTCGACTTTTTTTGTAAGACTGATGATAGCCTGCGAGTTGTCGTAGCCTTTCAGATCACTGTAGCGTTCCACTCCGCCTATGCCACTTCTGCGTATATTTTTAGAAATAGGTTCAGCTTCAAAAATGGTGCGATATATATTGTCGTCTCTGTTTTCAATGTCTTCCAAAACTTCAGACATTTGTTCTGTACGTTTATTCAGGATGTTTATTTGGTGTTTGTACTGCGTTATCTCACGCTTAAGCGCTTTTTCCTTGGGACTATCAATAATTTTGTAGCTTAGGATGGTGATTACAACGGCCGATACAATTCCAAAGGCAAGACCAAATGATACTTCTTTTAATCTTTCTTTGATACCCATTCTTACTTTTTCGTAACGGAGTGTATTAGGGTCAAATTTATATTTATATTTACGTTTCTTCGATTTTGTCATTACTACGATTGTTTTTTTGCTTGACGATTATTATTTTGCAAGTAAAATCAGCTTTACTATTTGAAAAAAAGCTGTAATTACTATCTGAAAAAAGGACTAATAAATTTGCATAAACAGCAAAAAATCAATATTGTTGTCGTGTTAAATGGACAATAACTGACTTATATTAGCCACGTACAAAGATACGACATTTTTTTTAGAGTTTGGGATTTTTTTTCAACAAAAAGATACAAGACATCTAATTTGTAGCATATCTTTTGTTTGCATGTTGATATTGTAGCTGCAAATTTCGTTGATATACAAATAAAAATGCTGCAAGGTGAGGGCGTAAAATTGCATCACGAGCTAGATTTGTTTGCATCACCTATCAGTTGCATCTACTTCGCGAGGGAATTTTGTGGCAGTATATCAGCCGGCGATTGACAATATATCAGCACGTTCTTGACACCTTATCATGAAATAATTGACAGTAGGGTATAAAAATACACACAACTATAGGAAACTTCTAAAAAAACGAACAAAAATACAAATAAAGATGTTTTATCGAACAAAAATCGTTTTTATGGATAAAATAATATTAGGATACGACTTTACTGAAAATACCGATTGTGCATTAAATGTTGCATTTACGTTGGCCGAAAAGAGTGATTGTGTGCTGGAATTGGTGTGGGTCGACAATTCGTTAGATGATTTGATTCAGATAGCAAAAGAGACCATACGTCAGCGTATTGAAGAGATTTTGCGAACCATAGTTTCGAAAAATAGTAATAGATTATCGCCCGAAAGATTGATATACTCGATAGTGGAGGGAAAAGTGTATGAGGCTTTGGCTGAAAAGGCTAATTTTGAAGAAGCTGCATTGCTGATAATAGGTACACACAATGTAGGTGGTTTTGAAACTCGTTGGACCAAGAATAATGCATCGAGATTGGTGGAAATGGCTAAATGTCCGGTGCTTACGGTACCATTGGACAGTGATGATGTTATAGGGTTTAAACACATTGTTTTCCCTGTTGATTTCACTTTTTCCACGCGTGAGAAAGCACCTATTATTGCATGGCTGGCACAGGGTTTTGGATCATATATATACATATTGGGACTGCTTACATCAACCGAAGATTCGCACGTCGAGAAGGTGGAAGAATACGTATGGCAGGTGTCTCGATTTTTTGTCAATAATCAAGTTGAATATGAAACAGAGTACCGAAAAACAAAAAATCTTGCAAAGGAAATACTATCATTTGCCGAAGAAAAGAATGCTGATATGATTGCGGTAATGACAAAACAAGAAAAAGCAGTGGCAAATATTCTTTTTGGAACATATACGCATCAGATAGTAATGAATTCAAAAATACCGGTTTTAACCATGAAACCTTTAGAAATAAATACGTTAGATCAAGAGTATTCGGGAACATAAAATATTGTTGCAAACTATAACAAGCAATTGTTTTATTCTTTTATATCATAATTCCATAAAAAAATGTATCTTTGTGTTTGATAAATTTATAGTTATTTGCAATCTAACACTTTGATAAATAGAATTATGACTGAGTATAAATATGACGATTATTCATTAAATGAAGATATTGAAGAAAGAGTGCAATTATTTGAGCCCGATAATACAGATATTGCACCGTCTGCTATGTTGCGATATGCCTGTATGGGTACAGTTTTAGTCTCTTGTTCACCGGAATATGAAGGTGTGTTGGAAGTACCGGAAGGTGTGGAAATATTAGCATCTAATTGTTTTAGATACTGTACTAAACTTACTGGAATAATTATTCCTTCCACATTGAAAGTAATATCTCGTGATTCCTTTCGTAATACTTCGTCATTAAGTCATTTCACTGCAAGTTACGAAAATCAATATTTTTCGACATCTGAAGATGGTAAGGCTTTGTTTAATATCGAAAAGACTATACTTATAAAAGTAGCCACTGATATAGAAGAATATGTGGTGCCGGAAACAGTAATTACTATCAGAAATTATGCTTTTCATCGCTCAAAAGCCTTGAAAAAGATATATTTCTCTAATAATACGAAGGAGATATTGTCTTGTGCGTTTCAAGGATGTACATCTCTTTCGGATGTTTCGTTTCCCGATTCAGTTACAAAAATTGGACGTTGTTCATTCGAAGGTTGCAAGTCGCTGAAATCAGTTATAATTCCTTCTCAAGTGAAAAAATGTAGCAGAGGGTCGTTTGCGGAATGTACATCGTTGAATAGAATCGAATTGCCCGAAGGTATAAAAGTAATAGAGGATGATAGTTTTGCGTATTGTGTGACATTGAGAGAGATACGTTTACCATCGACGGTTAAAAAAATAGATTCGTCGGCATTTCAGGGGTGCGAAAATTTGGCAAAAATTGTTGTTGACGAGAATAATGCATGGTTTTCTACGGAAGATAATTGTTTGTATGATAAGTATCAAACAGCATTGATTCGCTGTTCGAGCGATTATGAAACATTTATTGCTCCGGAATTATTATCCTATATAAATCCGTATGCTTTTTCGGGTTGTATGAAATTACAGAAGGTATTTTTACCTATGTATTTGTTGAGAATAGAAGATTATACTTTCGCCAATTGCGAAAATTTAGATACAGTGGATATTCCCGACAATGTAATTGCAATCAAGAAATGTGCATTTGAAAATTGTAAAAATCTGGTTACTTTGAATATAGGCGAATATTCTTCATTGAAAAAAATAGGAGATTATGCATTTGCCGGTTGCGAAAAGTTGGAGAAAATATCACTTCCGGATTCGGTGTTAGAAATTTGTGATTATGACGATAGCGGAGGTGGAACATTTAGCGGATGTATCAGTTTGAAGGAGATATCTATACCTCCAAAGGTAAACTATCTGAATGAATCGATATTTTATAATTGTAAATCTCTTACGAAGGTTAAGTTGCCATACGGTTTAGAATATTTGGATAAAGATGTATTTTATGGTTGTGACAATATAAAAACAGTTGTACTTCGTAATACCAATACGAAAATAGAAGAAGAAACTTTTCCGAAAGATGTTGAAATAATAGTTGAGGAATCTCAGCTATACAATAAAATAATGTTTGAATGATTTTATCAATGCTATGAAACGATACGGATTGATAGGTAAAACACTTTCTCATTCATTTTCTAAACGATATTTTGATGCTTATTTCAAAGATAAACCGGGATATTCATACGACTTGTATGAGTTGGAATCAATCGATATGCTTACTCAGCTTGTTAGTTCCAAACATCCTTTGGGATTGAACGTTACTATTCCATATAAGCAATCTATTTTATCCTTTTTAGATGAATTGAGTGAAGAAGCCAAAACTGTGGGAGCTGTGAATGTAGTGAAGTTGGATTATAATTCAGATGCTCCCGTATTGAAAGGATATAATACTGATGTATATGGATTTGAAAATTCGTTACTACCGTTGTTACAATCGTATCATGATAGTGCTATTATATTAGGTACAGGTGGTGCATCGAAAGCTGTGGCATATGTTTTGGATAGGCTGAATATTGATTATCTATTTGTAAGTAGGGAAAAAGAGAAAGATGGAAAAGTAATAAACTTTCAGCACCTTTCATCTGAAATTATTTCTTCACATTTACTGATAATAAATACAACACCTGTTGGTATGTATCCGAATACAGCGACTTATCCACAATTGAATTTTGAAGCAATAACTTCTAAACATTTATTTTATGATTTGATATATAATCCCCCAAAAACAATGTTATTAAAAGAAGCAGAAAGGAGGGGTGCAATTATCAAAAATGGCATGGATATGCTTATTATGCAAGCAAAGAAAAGTTGGGAAATATGGTACGATTAAAGCAAAAACTATAATCTATAAATATTTAAACTTATTCAAAGCGAATGTCTTTCACATTGAGTTGGTATTCTGTTTTGCCATTCCAAAAATTTTCTTCTATATGATAGCATATAGAAAATTGTTTCCCTGCACGAATGTTATCATAATGGTTGCCTAGTTGGAAACCTATAGAAGGTATTTCGTAAAAACGTTCGTTTAATGGAATAACACCAAACTTCAAATGTTTGCTACCAACAACTCGAGCTTGACCAGTGTCTACCAAATTATTGGTTTGAAATACAGGTGTCATGTTTTCAGGACCAAAAGGTGAGAACTGCTTAAGTATTCTTAGAAATTTAGGATTCCAAGTTTCTGCAAAACTTATAATGGCATCTATTTCTATTTCCGGAGTCATTTGGTCATCTCGTATTGTTTGATTTACGATTTCTTCAAATCTTTGTACAAATTTTTTGAAGTTTTCCGGTTTTATGGATACACCTGCCGCATATTTGTGTCCACCAAAGTGCTCGAGTAAGTCGGCACATTGTTCAAGAGCAGTGTGTATGTCAAAATCTTTGATAGAGCGAGCCGAACCTGTTATCAAATCATTAGATTTGGTGAATATAATTGTAGGTTTATAGTATGCTTCCACTAAACGTGAGGCTACTATTCCTATTACACCTTTGTGCCATGAATCTTTATAAAGAACTATAGATTTTTTGTTCTTGAAATTTATATCATTCGTTAATATCTCTTTGGCCTCTTCTGTGGCCATACTATCCAAATCTTTACGTTCTTTATTATATATATCTATTTCTTGTGCTATTACTTTTGCTTCGTTTATGTTGGTTGAAATTAAAAGTCTTACACTATTTAGCGCACTATGTATTCGTCCTGCTGCATTTATACGAGGACCTATAAGAAACACAAGGTCGCTAATATTTAGTTCTTTGCAGAAATATTGTTCATTGTTGAGTTCTTTAGGTTCATGTGTATTATTAGTATTTTTGGGTGCTATATTGCTATAGAATAGGATTGCTTCCAAACCTGCACGAGGGCATCTGTTTAGCACTTTCAAACCATAAAATGCCAATACCCTATTTTCGCCCATAATAGGAACTATATCAGAAGCTATACTTACAGCAACTAAGTCTAAGTATGGGAGCAATTTTCGTTTTATATTTTCTTTTATTTGTAGTCTTTTGCTATTCGTCGGATCGATGTTTTCTGATAGTTTTACACCGAGTTTTTGTTCTAAGTGTGCTTCAATAAGTTTAAATCCTATACCACAACCCGACAATTCTTTGTAAGGATAGTTACAATCGTAACGTTTTGGGTCTAATATAGCGTATGCTTTTGGAAGTTCATCGCCTGGTAAATGGTGGTCTGCTACAATAAAATCTATATTTTTTTCTGCAGCATACTTTATTTGTTCCAAAGCCTTTATCCCACAATCCAATGCTATGACCAACGATACATTGGTGCGAACAGCATATTCAATTCCTTGAAAGGAGATACCATATCCCTCTGTGTCTCTATCCGGAATATAATAGTCTATATTTTTGTAGAATGAGTTTAAATATGTATAAACCAACGATACCGCTGTTGTTCCATCTACGTCATAGTCGCCATAAACCAATATTTTTTCATTGTTATCAATGGCTCTGTTTACACGCAAGATAGCACGATCCATATCTTTCATAAGAAATGGGTCGTGAAGATAGTCTAAACTCGGACGGAAAAACTCTCGAGCTTTTTCAAATGTAGTTATTCCTCTTTCAACAAGCAGAGTAGCAATAACTTTGTCAACATTGAGTTCTGTAGCAAGTTTTTCAACCTCGTTTCTATCGTAATTATTTTGTACTATCCAACGTTTATCTTTCATTAAGTGATTATATGTAGTATATCCGGCCTTTAATTTATTATATAACTCCGAAATTTTATCTCATATCGATTATTTCAATACCTTTGTTTTCGGCAGGATTAAAAACAAAGTCTGCTTCGCTAGTTGTTACATCTGTTCTATATTGCTCTATAGTGTATTCGGTTTGTGAAGAATCATAATAATACATTGCCATATTTTTCAATTGATAGCTCTTTTTGTCTATCAATAGTCTTATTTTATGATATTCTTTTCCTTTGGTAGGAGTGAGGTCTATCACAAAAGTTCCATCTTCATTTTCACGTATAAATTTTGCTTTGAAATTTTTCTCGTAGTTATCAAAAAGTTTTGATGGATTCAGAATATTATCTTCTTCCTTTTCTATATTATTGATAATAACTTCTTTGGTTTCCTTATTGTGGTGCCATACTGTCTTACCATCGCAGTAGAATACGTGTTTTTCTACAAGTATTTGATATTTATTTTTTGATAGTAGTACTCTTGCTTTTTGACGCGACTTTTCTTTCTTCTCTTGGTCTTTGATTATTATTTGTGATGTGAAACTTATGCCATTGGATGATTTTATCTTATCTTTTGCTTTAGATAGGATGCTTTTTGCTTTTTCATCAACAGCACCTTTTTGTGTATGCGACAACTGTGCATTTGCACTGAAAGTTGTGCCTATCAAAAGAACTATAGCTACTAATATCTTGTTATTTATCTTCATGTCTTTTCGATTTTTTAGATGGATTACATTAAATTTACTCCTATAAGATGCATAAATTCTTCGCGAGTAGATTTGTTTTTTAAGAAAGCTCCTGTAAAATCTGATGTTGTTGTTACAGAGTTTTGTTTTTGTACTCCTCTCATACTCATACATAAATGTTGAGCTTCTATCACCACAGCTACTCCAAGTGGGTTGAGGGTATTTTGGATACAATCTTTTATTTGTTTTGTTAGGCGTTCTTGTACTTGCAAACGACGAGCGTATGCATCAACAACGCGAGGAATTTTGCTCAATCCCACTATTTTTCCGTTTGGAATGTACGCAACGTGAGCTTTTCCAACAATGGGAACCAAATGATGTTCACACAAAGAGTATATCTCAATGTCTTTTACAAGAACCATTTGCTTATAATCTTCGGTGAATACTGCTGATTTGATGATGTTTTCAGGTTCTAAGTCATAGCCGTGAGTAAAGAATTGCATTGCTTTAGCTATGCGAACCGGACTATCAATTAGTCCTTCCCGCTCCGGATTTTCGCCTATAAGGCGTAAAATCTCCTTATAATGAGCGGCAAGTTCCTGTATTGTCTCATCATTATATTCGTCAATTCGTTTGTATCCCAATATGTTATTATTTTCTTTCATCTATTGTTGCGTAAAGAATTAATTTGCAAAGATACAAAAAAAATGCAATTTATTTGCATTAAAATTGATATATATATATAACATATTGATTGAGTGAAAAATATTTTTTATTTTGCTAGTTCGTATAATTCTTCGATTGTCCATGTTTTTTTTCTATAAAACTTGCAACAATTTTTTGCTATATGAATTAAAATGCAATATATGTGGGAGTGAAATTTATATCGCGAGGTAAATTTATCTGCATCACGACTCAGTTTAATCTACATCACGAGGGAATTTTGTTTACATCACGATGTATTTTTGAATCATATTATTGTCTGAAAATTGATGGTATACCATCACGCTCGTGACACCCTACTATGAAACGATTGACGGTAGGGTGTAAATATGGCTAATTAATCCATGGCTGGAAATCCGGAAATGGAAACATTATCTATCCGATGCTTGTATATTATAAATTCCTAAGGTTGAAGGAAAGATTTATTTCTCTCCAATATATTCAATTACTTGGTAAGCAGGTGTATTGTTTTCGTTTACCGGTTGATAGTATGTACCATTGGAATAATAATAAACAAAACCATCGTTGGTTATTTCTTCGGCATCGGCTGGAAGGTTCAGCACTATACACCCTATTGGAGGGCTTACCACTACGTATCTATTCATATCTTTGCGATAGAATGTACCATTATAATAATAGTATGTTTCACCGTTGTATGAGGTAGTGAATGTGTTGTTTGGCAGAGTTTCCACACCATAGCCGATAGGAGGTGCTATTACAATATAGCCATCGTTTTGTTTGTGATAGAATACACCATCGTTGTAATAAATAGGTTGTGCTACTTGCGAGGCTATATCTGCTGCTATGGCAGTGGCCAAAGATACAGTGGCAATAGTGCCTATAAATGATCCAATTGGATGCCAATTGCTACCCCAATAGTATGGAGTAGGGTGATGATACCAATATCTAGGATGGTATATAGGGTTGTGGTGTATGTGAGGAGGTCTTGCTATAGGTCTGTGAGGGCGAATATTATTTATCGGGCGGTTTGCCATAGATGGTCTCGGGCGTGGTGGCCTATTGGGTATACGGTGTGATGGCATAGTATGTCGTCCCATACCTCTACGTTGAGCTTCTACAATCTCATTGTTACAAAAGTATACAATACCCATTGATATTAATATGATTGTCTTTTTTTTCATCTAGTTTTATGTTATGGGTTAGTTTCCTACTACTTGAAACCATATTTCTCCGTACAAATTACGAGGTTGATAATATGTATTTCCTTGTCTGTAAATGATGTCGCCATTACCATCGTTCATAATAATGGAGTTTTTGGGAAGTTCAGGGAGTAATATTCCCAAAGGGGCTTTCACTGTCGTATAGTAGTTATTGGAGTTTTTTACAAAGAAATTACCTCCATAATAGTCGTATACAGTATTTTTGTATTTAAAATGATTACTATTGTATGGTATTCCGGGCACGGTGTAGCCTATAGGTGCCGGCACAACAATGTAACCGCCGTTATAGTCTATATAAAATGTACCGTTGCCGTAAAAATATTGGATGTTTGATTTTATACTTGGAGGCGTTTGGAGCGCCACAATGTTATCTGCAAGATTATTTTCCGAATATTGTCCTACACTTGCTTCTTTGTATATACGTTGTTTTTGATGTCTATGCCACCATAAACTATGAGGATAGGCATTGTAAGACACATATGTGCTTCCCCAACCTTGACACCATGGTTCGCATTGAGCCATGCTATCGTTGAAGAAACCTGCTAATGCCATTAAGATTATGTAGTTGTAAAATGAAGATTTCATAAAAATACGCTTTTGTTTTTTCATCAACCATAACAAAAATAAAAGCACTTTGTTTTGCAAAATCGTAAACAAAGTGCTTTTAGTATGTATTTGGAGGATGATATAATTCTTACTTCTTTTTGGTCGCTTTGGGTTTATTTATTATTGTCATAGCATAATCCATAGTTACTTCCAGTGGGTTTGTACCTTTTGGAAGTTTATAGTTTTTGCTTTTGTAGGACAAATAAGGGCCAAATTTTCCAATGTTTGAAGTTATAGTTTCACCTTCATGTTCGCCTATTGTTTTAGGTAGTAGGGCCATTAGTTTTTCCTTTTCTTCATTCTCCTTACGTTTTTTTGTTATTATTTCAACGCAACGTTCATCGGTTATGGAATAAGGATCGTCTGTTTTATCTAAAGAGTAGAATTTGCCATCGTGTCTTACATAGGGCCCAAAACGTCCTATTGCAACAGTCATATCTTTATCTTCCATAGTTCCTACTATTCGTGGTAGAGCGAAGAGTTCTAGGGCTTCTTCGAGTGTTATTGTATCTATACTTTGTCCTTTTTTCAGTGCTGCAAACAATGGCTTTTCCTCAGTGTTGGATTCGCCAATCTGTACCATGGCACCATAACGACCTATTTTGGCATACACATTGTTACCGGTTTTAGGGTCTGTACCCAACAGATGTTCTCCGCTAGCACGTTGTGACGTTTCGTTTGTGCGCTCTACATTTTCATGAAATGGACTATAGAAATCTGCGATAACGTTCTTCCATTCCTTGTGTCCCAACGCAATGTCGTCGAAATCTTTTTCAACGATGGCTGTGAAATTGTAGTCCATTATATTTTCGAAGTGTTGTAACAAGAAACTGTTTACGATAGTTCCTATATCAGTAGGGAATAGTTTACCTTTTTCATAGCCGGTCTTTTCCTTGGCCACACTGTGTCCGATATGATTTTTTGAGAGAGTCAACGTGGTGTATTCTCTTGTTGTACCGTCTCTATCTTCCTTTAGTACATATTCTCGTTGCTGTATGGTAGATATTATAGAGGCGTATGTTGATGGTCGGCCTATTCCTAAATCTTCCATTTTTTTTACAAGGCTGGCTTCGGTATATCTTGCAGGATGTTGAGTAAAACGTTCGGTGGCTTCACATTTGTTCATAGCTAGTTGCATTCCTTTGTTTAATGGAGGCAATACGTTTTCGGTTTGCTCGGTTTGCTCGTCGTCAGTTGATTCCATGTATAACTTTAAGAATCCGTCAAACAATACTACTTCGCCAGTTGCTGTAAATTTTTCGTTGCGGGTCGAGATGTCTATTGATATATTTGTTTTTTCCAATTCGGCATCACTCATTTGCGAAGCTATGGTGCGTTTCCATATAAGTTCATACAAGCGTCTTTGCGAAGGGTCGCCCGATATTGTTGTGTTGGCCATATTGGTTGGACGTATGGCTTCGTGCGCTTCTTGTGCACCTTTTGTTTTGGTTTGATATTTGCGTATTTTTAAATATTCGTGACCGTATAATTTTGTTATTTCCTCTTTTGCCATACTTAATGCCAAATCCGAAAGATTTACCGAGTCAGTTCTCATGTAGGTAATAAACCCATTTTCGTATAGTTGTTGTGCTACTTGCATAGTGCGAGCTACCGGAAATCCTAATTTACGACCAGCTTCTTGTTGAAGGGTTGAAGTTGTGAACGGTGGTGCCGGGCTACGTTTGGTAGCTTTCTTTTCTACATTGTTTACCACAAATGTAGTTCCGTTTTGGCAAGCTTCCAAGAATTTGTAGGCATCCTCTTCTTTGTCGAAACGCTGTGATAGTTCGGCTTTCAAAGTTTTGTTACTATTGGGTATATCAAATATGGCTATTACACGAAAGTATGATTTCGATTTGAATTTTCGGATATCATCTTCACGTTCCACAATTAAACGTACGGCTACGCTCTGCACACGACCTGCTGATAGCGCCGGTTTGATTTTTCGCCATAGAATGGGAGAAATCTCAAAACCAACCAAGCGATCCAGTGCACGGCGTGCTTGCTGTGCGTTCACCAAATTCATGTCAATACTACGAGGATTATTGATGGCATTGAGTATTGCTGTTTTTGTAATTTCATTGAATACTATTCTCTTTGTTTTATCATCCGAAAGTTTCAGAGTCTCTTTCAAGTGCCATGCAATAGCTTCTCCCTCTCGGTCTTCATCGGAAGCAAGCCACACCATATCGGCTTTGGAAACAGCTTTCATAAGTTCGTTGACAATTTTCTGTTTGTCGTCCGATATAAGGTACTGCATTTCGAAATTGTTTTTTGTGTCTATGCCTTTTCCTGCTTTTGCCAAATCGCGTATGTGTCCGTAGCTCGATTTGACTACGAAAGCAGTACCCAAAAATTTTTCTATCGTTTTGGCTTTTGCCGGTGACTCAACTATTACTAAATTATTTGCCATATCTTGGTTTTATACTCTCTTAGTACGTTTATGTGTATTATCTTATATATGTTTAGCATCGTGCTAACACATCTTTATTTCAATGTGTTGCAGTCTATTTTAATGTTGTGACAACTCTTAGTTTGCTTTTGCAAAGTAACGGATAAATTTTCTATTTGAGATAAAAAATCATTGACTTTTTTTTTTTTTTGTTCTTATTATGCTGTGTATCAGAACTCTTTGGGTTGTGTTTTTTTTCTCAACTGCTTGTTCGAATATTTTTACGAATTGTTTGGCTTGTTTCTGTCTCGAAAATTGAGCTACATAGTCCATGTCTGTGTGGCATTTTATCCGTCTGTTTATTTTCCATTCGTTGTACTTATCAATAAGGTAGAGATATAGTTCGTTTGAATTGTCGAACGATTTTCCGGCTTTGGCATCTGATATTAGTTTTGCTACAGGGCTGTTGTTGTTTGGTACACAGATAGTGGTACGTCCCATGGCTAAGTATTCGAAAATCTTGGTGGTCATTACACCATTGGTATTGCAAGCCGCCACCAAAACAAGTAGGATACTACATTTGCTCAATACAGATGGTACTTCATTGGCTGCGATCCATTGATATATCTTCACATAATCGGCTATACCATATTTTTCAGCAGTACTACGGAGATAGTTTTTGCTTACATCGTCGGTATAGAAGTGTATGGCAAACTTTTTCGGCTCTATAATGCCTTCGGCTGAAAGGCGTTGTACTGCATCAAAAAGAATTTCTGGATTTCGAGAGCCTTCGCAATTGGTGGGCGACACACTGCCAGTATAACCTATCACAAAACTCGACAATCTATCTGTATTGGTGTGAGGAT
Organism: Bacteroidales bacterium; assembly: GCA_017646685.1. Lineage (GTDB taxonomy): Bacteria > Bacteroidota > Bacteroidia > Bacteroidales > P3 > HGM05376. The sequence continues at coordinate 29,264 of JAGCLZ010000101.1, forward strand.
AGAATAGTTCGTTGTCAAATCCATTAAAAATAAGATGTGTATTTTCATTATAAGCAACTAGTAAATTTTTGTGCCATTCCGATACTGTGGTTACAGCCGCAGCATGAGTTATGATACGGTTTCGCATACCTATCTGCATTCGTCTTAAAAGGCCTGCCGCACCTTTGCGAGGATACATATATGGATCTTGCTCATATATATCGCGAAAATCCAATATCAATGGTAACCCCATGGTTTGGGCTACACGCAGTGATGTGAACAACGGAAAAAAACTAGCAGTTGAGCATATTACAAGATCGTATTTCTCACCCTTAATATTTTTTATAATGTGCTTATACATCCTATCGTCATTCATGCTCCAACATTTACCACCTTTAATCATGCCCAAAACTTCGGTTGTCAACCTGTTGAAAGAATGATTGTTGCAATACATTGGCATAGGCACAACCTCGGCACGAACAAATCCCACTAGATTATCGAACTTAGCCGTATCAGTGCTATGAGTCACTGAAAATACACGAGCGTCCCATCCCATTTCTTTCATATATTTGGCCAAATAGCCCATTCGAGGGGCAAATGACGGTGGAAAGTGGTCTAATATCATCAAAGCATGCTTCATCTTGCTACACATTATTAATTATATAACTTCCATAAACGCACTAAGGTTCTATTTATTGTATCTACTTCGGAACCGAATAGCTCCAAATTGTATTTCCTTATCTAGTATTATTTCATTGCATGAGAAAAACGAGGAGGCATGGGTTTAAAATTACATTAAACGGAGGGAAACACAACTCAAACCAAATGTTCTAAGATCTAAAACAACAAAGATTCACAATAAAATTTATGGAACTGTAAGCGATTGATTATTTGTCAGGTAGGGTATATGTAAGAAGATAGTGAAAAAATATTGTAGCAATATGTTTGGACGGTTGAAAAAAAAGTAGTAATTTTGCAAATCGAAAGTGGATAGATTTGAATTTGATTGCAACCACACAGAAAAAATGCTAAAACAATACATAACATCTTTTCTCCTAAAGGTTTTCCAAATACTTCTTTAAGTCCACTTGTGTGCAAAAATATATTCTGGCAACAATGCTTTTGTTATTTTGTTGTAGGGATGATAGACAAACAGATGGTAAAACTATAAAACTTAAACAGAAAGATATGGCTTATTATTTCACAAGCGAGAGTGTTAGCGAAGGACATCCAGACAAAGTTGCAGACCAAATAAGTGATGCACTATTGGATGAATTTCTACGTCGTGATGCTGATGCCAAAGTTGCTTGCGAGACATTGGTAACAACGGGTTTGGCAGTAGTGAGTGGCGAAGTTAAGACTCATGATTATGTTGATGTACAATCGACGGTTCGAGATGTGATACAAAAAATAGGGTACACCAAAGGCGAATACATGTTTGAAGCAAATTCGTGTGGAGTTATCAGTACTATTCACGGACAAAGTCCGGATATTAATCAAGGTGTTGAGAGAGCAAAACTGAAAGAACAAGGCGCTGGAGATCAAGGTATGATGTTTGGCTACGCATGTCGCGAAACAAGAGAGTATATGCCTTTGCCTCTAACTTTGGCACACATATTCCTACTTGAACTTGCAAACATACGAAGGGAAGGAAAAGAGATGAAGTATCTACGTCCGGATGCCAAAAGTCAGATTACAATCGAATATAGTGACGATAACAAACCATTGCGTATAGATACTATAGTTATCAGTACACAACATGATGACTTCGACACCGAAGAGTATATGCTTCAAACTATACGCCACGATGTTGAGCAGATACTTATACCACGTGTGCTTACCAAAATTTCGGAAGACAACCGCCGACTGTTTGAAAAGAAAGATTACAAGCTACATGTTAATCCTACAGGTAAGTTTGTAATTGGTGGTCCTCATGGTGATACAGGACTTACAGGGCGAAAAATAATCGTTGATACTTATGGTGGACGTGGTGCCCATGGTGGTGGTGCTTTCAGTGGAAAAGACCCTAGCAAGGTGGATCGTAGCGCCGCATACGCCACACGACATATTGCTAAGAACTTGGTGGCTGCCGGTGTTTGCGATGAGGTGCTTGTACAAGTAGCTTATGCCATAGGGGTGGCTCAGCCTGTGGGACTATACGTCAATACTTACAGTACTGCCAAAGTAGCAATGACTGATGGACAGATTGCCGAAAAAGTGAAAAAAATATTCGACATGACTCCCTATGCAATAGTGGAACGTTTCGGGCTGAAGAACCCGATATATTTTGAAACCGCCAAGTATGGCCATTTCGGACGCGACCCTTTCCGCCGAGAAGTTACACTATATCGCAAAGGAAAAGAGCAGAAGAAGGAGGTTGACTTCTTTGCATGGGAAAAGTTGGATTATGTAGAGAAAATACAGAAAGCATTCAAGCTAAGTTAGACAGAGATACCTGCCAATAGTAGGTGATGGATAAAAAAAGACGGAACCTTTGAGCCTATGCTTGGGGTTTCGTCTTTTTTATTTTATATTGTGGTGACGATTACTCAAATATAAGGTTACATATCATAGATAGTCCGCGACTGTTTTCTAATACAAAGTTGTATTCGTTGGCTGAAGGGAGGTGGCGTTTTATTGTTATCAAGTCGTTCATAGGTGTTTCGCGTACATAGCTTATATCCACTGAACGTATGTTTCTTTTTTGGTCGTTTTCTTCCAAGGCGTTCATTACCCAACGTATGTACATGGCATTGTTGGTGTGTTGTGCCTTATCGATGGCCATAAAGGGCGATTTGAACGAATTTACAATCCCTCCTTCGTTGCTGGGCAATAGTTTGGTGATCTCTTTTCCAACAGCAGTGTGGTCGCACATAGGGAAACCGTCTATAACTTTGTCGCAGCGTTGTGGCATCCTCGAATTGATGTCTATAATGCACCAAGTGGATGTTCCCTTTATTACAATTTCACCGGCCGAGTTCCTTATCTCGAAATCACGGAATGCTATTGGACCTTTGTAGCCACGGCTCCATGTGCGCATGGATATATCTTCGTATATGTTTGGATATGCTGATATTTCGTAGTATACCCGTAGTAGTACCCATGCCTTGCCTTGGGCTATCAAGGAGTGGTAGCCCATATTGTAGGCATTGGTGTGTGCCTCGGCAGTTTCTTGAAACAATTGTGATATGGCTGGCACCGACAGCCTACAATAGCGGTCTGTAAGAAAACTATGTACCTTGTAGGTTTCTTCCCACATTGATGGTTCTATAAGCATTGCTACTATGTTATATTATATTGCACATTGTGGTTGTTACATCTTTTCCGGAACTTCAATTCCAAGCACTGCCATGGAGTTGCGTACCACTGTGCTTACCATCTTGCACAAATATAAACGGAACACCATATTGTCGGCATTGGTTTCTTTTAGTATCGGAGTGTCTTGGTAGAAACTGTTGAAACTCTTAGCCACATCATATACATAGTTTGCCACCATTGCCGGAGAGTAGTTGTTGGCTGCTTCCAGTATAACGTTGGGCATGTCATATATAGCTTTTATAATTTCTTTCTCCTTGGCAGTGATGTCGGCTATTGTCCAGTCTATCATCTGTTGGGTATCGTCGATGGCAAGGTTGTGTTGCTCTTGGGCTTTGCGGATGATAGAGCGTATACGAGCGTGGGTGTATTGTATAAATGGACCTGTGTTGCCGTTGAAGTCTATACTCTCTTCAGGGTTGAACAGCATGTTCCGTTTGGGGTCTACTTTAAGTATGAAATACTTCAAGGCACCCAATGCCAACATTGCGTATAGTTTTTGAGCTTCGTCGGTAGGTAGGTCGTTGTTGCGTCCGTGTTCCTTGCTCATAGCTTCGGCGGTGGCTATCATTTCTTCTATTAGGTCGTCGGCATCCACCACAGTACCTTCTCTCGATTTCATCTTTCCATTGGGTAGTTCTACCATTCCGTACGATAGGTGGTAAATCTTTTCGGCCCAGTCAAAGCTAAGGCGTTCCAATATTATCTTCAGTACGTTGAAGTGGTAATCTTGTTCATTACCTACCACGTAGATCAGCTGTTTGGCATCAAAATCGTTGTGTCTTAATAGGGCTGTACCTAAGTCTTGAGTCATGTATACCGATGTGCCGTCTTTGCGTAGCAACAGTTTTTGGTCAAGTCCCTTATCGGTAAGGTCGGCCCATACAGAGCCATCTTCTTTGCGGAACAGTACACCTTTTTCAAGGCCTTTGGTTACAAGTTCTTTGCCCAATAGGTAAGTGTTGGATTCGTAGTATATCTTATCGAAATCAATACCCATCTTCTTATATGTGGCATCAAAACCTTCGTATACCCAACCGTTCATTTTGGTCCACAGTTCCACTATTTCGGGGTCTTTGGCTTCCCAGCGGCGAAGCATATCTTGGGCTTCAAGCATTAGTGGCGACTCTTTTGCAGCTTCGTCTTCGGCTATGTTTTTTTGAGCAGCTATTTGTTTTACCTCGTCCTTGTAGTGCTTGTCAAAAAGCACGTAGTATTTACCTACAAGGTGGTCGCCCTTCATGCCCGACGATTGTGGTGTTTCACCATTGCCATAGAGTTTCCATGCAAGCATGGATTTGCATATGTGTATCCCGCGGTCGTTTACGAGATTTACTTTCTTTACGTTATTGCCGGCAGCTTGTAGCAGTTTGGCAACACTCCAACCCAAAAGATTGTTGCGTATATGGCCAAGGTGAAGAGGCTTGTTGGTATTGGGCGACGAATATTCGATAACTATAGGGCTCGAAGAGATGTTGGCCGAAGCATATCCAAAGTCAGATTTGCATACATTGTCCTTGACAAACGAAAGCCAATATTCGGTTTTTACCACAAAGTTGAGGAATCCTTTGATAACGTTGTAGCTTTCTATGTTGGTAAGGTTGGTCTTTACGTATTCACCCAGCTCGTTGGCTACTGCTTCGGGCGACTTTTTGGCAGCCTTCACATATGGGAATACTACTATTGTAAAATCGCCTTCAAATTCTTTTTTGGTCTTTTGCAAAACGATGTTTTCGGGTGCAACATTGTGGTTGTATAACTGTTTTAATGCGTCGGAAACGCTCTGTTGTAATTCGTATTCAATCATTTTTGGAGATGTTTTAAGTTATAATACATATTACAAAGGTACAACTTTTTTGTCATACTTTTGTTTTTTGCTACATATAAAATTTTACTCTTTCTCGTTAATTGCCAATCCTATTACTTCGGCTGCAAAGGCCACATAGTCTATGCATGAATGTTGCTCTTTGTTTTGCAGTAGGTTTCGGCATACAATATCGCCGTGTTTCTCTCTAAACTTCTCGGCCATAGAGCGTGTAAGTGCGCGGCTTTTTTGTACTGCGGTAAGGTCTTTGGGGTTGGGTGCCGGCTCTATAAATCCTGCCACCAATGCCATCGAGCATACACAGCCACATACCTCGTGCATGCGGGCTATACCTCCGCCAAAGGGAAAGGATAGCTGTGAGGCATATTCAAGCTCCATGTTGCACACATCGGCGTAGGCCATCATTACAGCTTGCGAACAAGAATATCCGCTTTTGAATAGCTGCTTGGCTGTCTCAATACGTTCGTTTACATCTACTTTCATAGTGTTATTGGTGTTATACATTGTCCATATTATGTTGCAAAAATACGATTTTTTTTCGGATATAATGTTTATATGAGTTCTTTTCAAAATAATTATCTTATCTTTGCACACCGAATGTAAAGGTAGTAACATGTTTATGAAAGAAGATAATGTATTGAAATCGTTTGTTTTATCGGTGCTGAAGCCATGGGGAAGGACTTGTAAAATTCTTTTCAAAATACTAGTACCCATAAGTATTTTGGTCAAAGTACTTCAAGAAACCGGCGGTATAGCGTATGTAAGTGCTTTTTTCGACCCGCTTATGCAGCTTATGGGGCTTCCGGGCGAGATGGGAATTGTGTGGGCTAGTGCCATATTCGGCAACCTTTATGGTGGTTTGTTGGCTTTCTTTTCGTTGCAGTCGTCGCTTTCACTTACCGTAGCACAAGTGTCTATACTTATGACGGCATTGCTTATAGCCCATTCGTTTCTTATGGAGGTGGTGGTGGCTTATAAGGCCGGGCTCAAATGGTTGCCCGTGGTGCTGTTTCGCATAGGTGTGGCAGTGGTGGTAGGCATGTTTTTAAATTTCTTCTACTCTTTATTCGACCTTCTTCAGCAGCCTGCCGGCCACATAATGTCCCTGCCAATGCCCTCCGATGATGGATTGGTGGCATGGGCTGTAAACGAGTTGAAAAGCTATGTATCCATTGCCTTGATAATATTGTCGCTGCTGGTGATATTAGAGCTTCTCAAACGCATAGGGCTTATAGCCAAGTTAAACAAGCTGTTGGAACCTATGCTGGGTTTTATTGGGATGACCTCCGATATTGTTCCCCTTACCATCATAGGGCTTACCCTGGGTATGGCCTACGGCGGTGCGCTGATAATAGAAGAAACCAAGGCCAAAGCCATATCACGCAAAGATATATTTTATTCGCTCTTGTTAATGTCACTCTTCCATAGCATTATCGAAGATACCATGCTGGTAATGTCGGCCGGAGGCCATTGGAGCGGCATTATACTGTTTCGATTTGTATTTGCCTTTATAACCACAGCGGTAGTGATACGTATTACCAAGCATTGGGACAACGCCCGAATGGATAAATACTTTACACGAAAGTCTGTAATAAAGCAATAGCAGAGGCAGGAAACTACGAACTGTTGGTCTTACAAAGCCGGTGGAAACCCTTGGCTATGGAGGGCGAAAAACGAGGAGTGGTGGCAAAGGTATAGCAGCGTTGAGCAGCAAAAAACTGCCTCTCTGCAACCAATATACAAAGCAAACATATTATTGCTATTATTATAAGCATGATTAAATGTGTTTTTTTGATTGTTTTCCAGTAGGATGCTGTACTAGCATTGCCTCAAAATGATGTTGCAAAGATACAACTTTTGCTCCACATGGACAAGAGAAAATAAAGAAACTTTTGCACAAAAAAACACACGTAAGGCCGAACATGTGTTGAGTATACATGTCGCCCGCTTTTTTTTGTGTGTACATGCTTCAAGGAAAAACAACAGATAAAAAAGCATATTGAAACACACAGATAGGGGTGGGCTTTATGTCATAAATGGTCAAAACAGCAAAAATATACTTTTTTACTTTTTTATTTTTTTACGCGTAAAAAAAAAGTACCCCTCAATGTTCAACCTATACCAAACATGCCCATTTTGGCGTTATCTACCTCTGAATCATCAAAATACCTTATATTATATATTAATATAATTTATGTTAATTGTAATATAGCATAATATATATATTGAGAGTCACACATAAGGGTGTCAGTTTTTTTACGTGTAAAAAAATAAAAAAGTAAAATTTTACCCCCTACAGCCTCTTTTTATTGATGGTATATTACTTTTTTGTTTTTGATATAGTGTAAATTAGACGATGACATACTGTCAATAACCTCGTCAAAAACCATGTAAAAAAAGTGTAGACCCCGTGTAGACCCCTACACGCTTCAAAATGTTAATAGTTGATTTTCAGTATATAAAATGTGTAGACCTTGTGTAGACCTCTACACATTTTTAATGCTCATGGCTGATTTTCAGTATATAAAAAAATGTTGACCTACATAGGGGTCAACATTTCTCTAAAAAAATTGTTTTTTTCGGAAAAAAGTTGTATTTTTGCAACGTCATTTTAAGGTAATGCTCGTGTATGCAACCTGCTGGGGAACAATCAAAAAACAATGTTTTGAACTATGGCAATAATGCTTGTAATATTCTTTATACTTTGTGTATCAGAGGTATTGCTATGTATATCCACGGCGATATCCATAACCCTCTATGCTTTTGATGGCGGCTCTCAATCCTCGAGAGTAACCGGTGGTCAATATCCTTGTTTTTTACCTGCCGGAGGTTTTGATCCATAAGTGGCGACTTTTTTTTACTTTTTGACATTTTTACATGTAAAATTTTTTGATACATAACCATGAATCACCTCAAACTTTGATGTTACCCAACCAAAAATCACAACAGTTTCTTAATACCTTGATATATCCTTGATTGATAAGCTATGTAAAATAAATATGAGGAAATGTTTTGCTATTCCAATTAGTTTTAGTACTTTTGCACGGAATTATAATTAGTACAAAACTATGAAAGTAGTGATATTGGCGGGTGGTTATGGAACCCGTATTAGTGAAGAAAGTCATCTGAAACCCAAGCCGATGCTAGGAATAGGGGAGATGCCCATACTTTGGCATATAATGAAGATATATAGCCACTATGGCTACAATGATTTTATCATTTGTGCAGGCTATAAGCAATATATAATAAAAGAATGGTTTGCCGACTACTATTTGCATAATAGCGATATAACTTTTGATTTTACGCAAGGCAATCAACTTCAAATTCATAATACCCACGAGGTGGAGCCATGGAAGGTAACGGTGGTGGATACGGGTTTGAACACTATGACCGGAGGTCGTGTGAAACGCATACAGAAATATGTTGGCAACGAGCCATTCCTGCTTACATACGGCGACGGTGTGAGCGATGTAAACATAGCCGAACTGGTGCGTTTCCATCAAAGTCATGGCAAGATAGCCACCATTACCACGGTAAATGTAGGTCAGCGATTTGGTGTGATAGATATGGCCGAGGATGGTACTACAATCAATTCGTTTCGTGAAAAGAACGATACCGATGGCAGTGTGATAAACGGTGGTTTTATGGTGTTTAATCCTCAGATATTTGACTATATTGATGGCGACGATACTGTGCTCGAAAAAACTCCGTTGGAAACGGTGGCCACTATGGGCCAACTGAAAGGTTATAAGCATAACGGCTTTTGGCATTGCATGGATACCAAACGCGACAAGGACAACCTGGAGCGGATGTGGGAAAGCGGTTCGGCACCCTGGAAAATGTGGTAACAGACTTATAACTACAACAGCAAAGGAATTATGAGAGAGGTGTTTCGAAACAAGAGGGTTTTTATTACGGGGCATACCGGCTTTAAGGGTACATGGCTTACGATGCTTTTGAACAAGATGGGTGCACGGGTGATGGGGTATGCTTTGTCCCCCAATACTTGCCCGGCAATGTATAATGTGGTAAATGCCAACGAATATTGCTTATCTGTAGTAGGCGATTTGAGAGACCGTGAACTGCTAGAAAAAACGATGGTCGACTTTGAACCCGACTTTATATTTCACCTTGCAGCACAACCTATTGTACGTACATCTTACAACATACCTGTGGAAACTTTTGAGGTAAATACCTTGGGTACGGTAAATGTGTTGGAAGCTATGCGTACGATGGAAAAGCGATGTGTGGCTGTGATGATTACTACCGACAAGGTGTATCGAAACAACGAAAGTGGCCAGGCTTATACCGAGGACGACCCCTTGGGCGGATACGACCCTTATAGCGCCAGCAAGGCTGCTGCAGAGATAGTTATAGATAGTTATCGAAACAGTTTCTTTAATCCGAACAGCTATGAGCAACATCACAAATCTGTTGCTTCGGTACGGGCCGGCAATGTGATAGGCGGCGGCGATTGGGCTGCAGACCGTTTGGTGCCGGATATAGCAAGGGCACTATCGGCCGGCAAAGCCATAGAGATACGCAACCCAAAGGCTGTACGACCGTGGCAACATGTGCTAGAACCGTTGATGGGATACATAACAGTGGCAGCCAAGATAAGCCAAAATCCAACCTCGTTCAACGAGGGCTTTAATTTCGGTCCAAACCCGGCCGATGTGGTTACAGTGGGCGATATGGCACAGATGGGGGTAGATATTTGGGGCGAAGGAACATTGGAGTTTCCAAAACAAGTAAACCAACCACATGAGGCCAAGTTGCTATCGTTGGATATAGCAAAAGCCCAAAAACTGTTGGGATGGAAACCTATGATGAATGCACGTAAGGCATTGGATATAACCCTGCGCTGGTACAAGGCATACTATGCCGGCGAGGATATGAGGCTGCTGACCGAAAGGCAGATAGACGACTTTCTGAAACAATACGAAGGAAAATAGATAATTATAAATCCAATAACAAACAGAAAAAAATCGGCGATGACAAAACGAGAAGAGATATTAAATCTTGTAAAAGAATATTATAACGAAACTTTTGCACAACCCAAAGAGTATAAAGAAGGCGATAGGATAGGTTACGGCGGTCGTAAGTTTGATGAGCGCGAGATGGTAAACCTTGTAGATTCGGCTCTTGATTTTTGGTTGACTACCGGTAGGTATGCCGACCGTTTTGAAGAAGAATTTGCCCGCTATATGGGTGTAAAATATTGCTTGCTTACCAATAGTGGTAGCAGCGCCGACCTCTTGGCTTTTATGGCACTAACATCGCCATTGCTGAAAGAGCGGGCTATACGCCGCGGCGACGAGGTGATAACGGTGGCAGCCGGATTTCCAACCACAATATCGCCGATGATACAGTACGGTGCAGTACCTGTGTTTGTCGACGTTACAATACCGCAATATAATATAGACTGCAATATGCTTGAGCAGGCTCTTTCGGGCAAAACCAAAGCTGTGATGATAGCCCACACATTGGGAAATCCTTTCGATTTGCAGGCTGTAAGAGATTTTTGCAACAAACACAATCTTTGGCTCGTTGAGGATAATTGCGATGCGTTGGGTAGCGAATATTTTATTGATGGCCAATGGAAACAAACCGGTACTATTGGTGATATAGGTACATCAAGTTTCTATCCTCCACACCACATTACCATGGGCGAAGGTGGGGCGGTATATACCAACAATCCATTGCTAAAACGCATAGTGGCAAGTTTTAGAGATTGGGGACGGGACTGCTATTGCGCCTCGGGCAAGGATGATACTTGCAAGCACAGATTTACAATGCAGTTTGGCGAACTGCCGGTAGGTTACGACCACAAATATGTTTATTCTCATTTTGGTTATAACCTGAAGGTTACCGATATGCAAGCTGCTATAGGATGTGCACAGCTGGAAAAACTACCGGAGTTTACACGTATAAGAAGAGAAAATTGGGAATATTTGAAAGAAGAGCTTACCGAACTGGAAGAATATTTTGAACTTCCCGAACCTATGGAAAATTCATGCCCTAGCTGGTTTGGATTCCTGCTTACGTTGAAACCAAATATGCCATTCAGCCGTGTAGATTTGGTTAAGCATATCGAAAGCAAGAACATTCAAACACGCTTGCTCTTTTCGGGCAACATATTGAAACACCCTTGTTTCGACGAAATGCGTAGAAGTGGAGAGGGCTACCGTGTGGTAGGTTCATTGAAAAATACCGATAGGATAATGAACGATAGTTTTTGGATTGGCGTATATCCCGGCATGACCCGACCAATGTTGGAAGCAATGGTAAATACGATAAAAGAATTTGTAAAACAGTATTGATAGCAAGCAAAATGATAACAGATAGTATTGTTTTGGCCAATGCCATACGTAAGCATTCCGTAAGGATGGTTTATCGTGCAGGAGCATCGCATATAGGTGGTGCCATGTCGATGGCCGATATTTTGGGTGTCCTTTATTCGTCAGAGCTTCGTTATAAGCCCGACAATCCACAATGGGACAATCGTGATCGTTTCATTCTTAGCAAAGGACATTCGTGTGTGGCTCTCTATTCGGCATTGGCTCTTTGTGATTTTTACCCCATCGAACACTTGGACGACTACGGCAAGGAAGGTAGCTTTTTCCTTTCGCATACTTCGCACTATATACCGGGTGTAGAAGTGTCGTCGGGAAGTTTAGGCCATGGGCTGTCAATGGCTGTTGGGATGGCTTTGGCAGGAAAAATCAAGAAGAAAGATTATCGTACATACGTGCTTGTGGGCGATGGCGAGATGAACGAAGGCAGCAATTGGGAAGCCATGCTGCTGGCCACACAAAAGGGCTTGAACAATTTGTGTTTGATTATTGATTACAATAAGTTGCAGGGTTATGGACGCACAAGCGAAGTATTGCCCCTCGAACCGTTGTCGGCCAAGGTCCAATCCTTTGGTTGGAACTGCATAACTATAGATGGTCATAACCACGACGACATAAAACGTGCACTTGCAGAGGCAAAACAAACTACCGGCAAATCCACAGCCATAGTGGCCAATACGGTGAAAGGCAAAGGGGTGTCGTATATGGAAGACGAATTGTTGTGGCACTATCGGTCGCCAAATGAACAAGAGTATAACCAAGCAATAAAAGAATTAGAGCTATGAGAACAGCATTTGTAAGCCAATTGATAAAAGAAGCAGAGCAACATCCCGATATATTCCTTATCATAGGCGATTTGGGATTTAATGTTGTTGAAGAATTTGCCAAAAAATTTCCCGATAGATTTTTGAATGCCGGTATTGCCGAACAGAATATGATAGGAGTGGCAGCCGGATTGGCCAAGGAGGGGTACAATGTGTATGTTTATTCGATAGCCAATTTTCCCACACTGCGTTGTATAGAGCAAATACGTTACGACGTTTGCTACCACAATCTGAGTGTAAAAATAGTGGCAGTAGGTGCCGGTTATGCCTACGGCAGTTTGGGCTCGTCTCATCATGCTACAGAGGAGATGGGAATGATGCGCACTATACCGGATTTGGTTGTGGCCTCGCCCGGCGACCCAATAGAAGCCAAAGCTATCACCACGCTCTCGGCCAATTATCAAGGTCCGATGTATCTACGATTGGGAAAAGCCGGCGAAAAACAAGTACATACCACATCTTTTGATAATATGATGATTGGTGATATTGTTGCTCTAAAACAGGGTTCTACCGGCAGGTCGGCACTGTTGGCCACAGGTTCTATACTGCATTATGCCAATGAATTTATATCCGAAAAAGGTATAGATACATCTCTTTATAGTGTGCCTTTTATTAAACCGCTGAACAAGCAACAGATAAAAGAACTTGCACAAAAACACAATAATATAATAGTTTTGGAAGAACATCAGAAAAGTGCCGGTCTTGGTTCGGCAATAATTGAGCAGGTAAGCGATATGTATGCCTCTGGCGAGATATCTGTATTTCCAAAGATTAAGAGGGTGGCCATCGATGATTGTTTTTATCATTTATCGGGTTCGCAGGCTTTTCTTAGAAAGAATGCCGGACTTGTACTACACGAAAACATGTTTGAATAATATTTTTAAGAATACAACGTCATGAAATCGGCAATAATAACAGGTGCTACAGGAATGATAGGAAGCTCGCTGATAGAATGCTTGGTAAACGAGGGTATAAAGGTTACGGCTCTTGTTCGTCCAAATTCGAAGCGTAGAGCCATGATACCCAATCATTCGTTGGTAAATGTGGTGGAATGTGAGTTAGATAGTTTGTTGTCTTTTGATACAGAAATTATAGGCAACGCCGATGCTTTTTTCCATTTGGCATGGGAAGGAACAGTAGGAGAGGCTAGGAATAATTTCTACCTTCAAAACAATAATGTAAGGTATACATTGGATGCTGTAGAATTATCAAAAAAACTGAAATGTACTACTTTTGTTTTTGCCGGTTCTCAGGCCGAGTTTGGCCGGGTAGACGGATTGCTTAGCAGCTCGTTGCCTTGCAAGCCGGAAAACGGATATGGTGTGGCAAAATATTCGGCCGAGCTTATGAGTAGGATGATGTGCAATACTTTTAATATAAGACATGTTACGGCACGTATACTTAGTGTATATGGTCCCAATGATGGCGAAAATACTATGGTTAGTTCCACTATACGTAAATTGTTGAAAGGCGAAGACACTTCGTTTACACCTTGTGAGCAGCAGTGGGATTATCTTTATTGCAAGGATGCCGCAAAAGCACTATACCTTTTAGCATTGAAGGGAAAGAAAGATGCTATTTATTGTTTGGGCAGTGGAAAAGCCAAAGAGCTACGATATTATGTCGAAACTATAAGAGACATAATAAACCCGAAAGCCGAACTTGGAATAGGCAGAGTGCCATACGGCAAAAATCAGGTAATGATGTTGTGTGCTGATATTGATGATTTGAGAAATGATGTAGGTTTTGAACCGGAATATTCATTTGAAAAGGGTATAGAAGAAACTATTAATTGGTGGAGAGAACGAATATGAGAAAAAAAGTAAGCGTTGTAACACCCTGCTACAACGAGCAAGATAATGTGGAAAAACTTATCAGATTGGTAAAAGAGCAGTTTGATAATATGCCGCAATATGATTATGAGCATATACTTATAGATAACTGTTCGACCGATAAAACAGTAGATATTCTATGCAAATGTGCTGCAGAGGATAAGCATGTGAAGATAATTCTCAATGCTCGTAATTTTGGACATATACGTTCGCCGTACTATGGAATGCTACAAGCATACGGCGATTGTGTAGTGTCGATGGTGTCAGACCTTCAAGACCCACCGGAGTTGTTGCCCCAAATGTTGAAGAAATGGGAAGAGGGATACAAGATTATTACTTGTGTGAAAAACAAAAGCAAGGAGAATCCATTGATGTTTATGTGTAGAAAACTTTTCTACAATACATTGGCTAAATTTTCCGAAACAGAGCAGATAAAGAACTTTACCGGATTTGGATTGTATGACAAGAAGTTTATAGATGTATTGAGAACCGAAATAAACGATCCTTATCCATACTTCAGAGGTATAATTGCCGAGTTGGGATTTGACCGTTATGAACTTGAATATGTTCAACCTAAACGAGAAAAAGGTAAGACAAAAAATAACTTCTATACGCTCTATGATATAGGTATGTTGGGATTTGTCAATCATAGCAAATTGCCCCTTCGCCTTGCCAGTTTCATAGGTTTTGGTGTGGCTATACTTAGTTTGATAGTTGCTATAGTGTATTTCATATATAAGTTGGTTTATTGGGATAGTTTTATTGTAGGTACAGCTCCATTAGTTATAGGATTATTCTTCTTTAGTTCGATACAGCTATTTTTTATAGGTATAATAGGCGAATATATTGGAGCTATCCACACTCAGGTAAAAAAACGTCCGCTCGTAATAGAGAAACAACGAATTAATTTTGATACCGATAACAGCCCACAAAATGATTAAACTTCTACAACGATATATTACTCCCGAGTTTATAAGATTTGTATTGGTGGCTATACTTAATACATTGTTTGGTTATGGTGTGTATTCGTTGTTGGTATTTCTAGGTTTGCACTATTCAGTGGCTACTTTGGGAAGTACAGTGTTGGGGGTGTTGTTCAACTTCAAAACATACGGAATATTGGTATTCAAAAATACAAGCAATAAACTTATATTTAGGTTTGTATTGGTTTATTGTGTTGTCTATTTATGTAATATAGGTGGTATAGCGTTGCTCAAAGCTATAGGATTGAGCAATTATATAGCAGGTGCTATTATGGTGGTTCCGGTAGGGCTATTGGGATTTATATTGAATAAATTATTTGTATATTCGAAAAAAATATAGACAAGATATGACAAAGAAAGAGAATGTAAAAAAGAAGGGTACATCTTCTGATGACCTAGGTGCTGGTATTATAGCCAATAATACAGATAGTAGCAAATGTTCCAAGATATGGAAAATGGTCTTTTGGGCATTGGCAGCCATTGGGCTTATATCTATTGTGTGTATGAGTACCGATGCCGGTATGAGTGGCGATGAGCATTTCCATAGCGAACATGCCAAAAATGTCTATAACTATTATGCCACGGGTGGCGAAGACAGCACTGCAGCAGTGGTTACCCAAGATTACAATTTACCATATTATGGTCAAAGTGTAGATAACCTTGCTTATTTTGTAACCGAAACTTTTGGTATAGAAGATGAATATGGTACACGTCATATTATAAATAGTATATTTGGGTGGTTGGCAATGTTGTTTGCCGGTCTTATAGCATATCGTTTGGCAGGTTGGCGAGCTGCAGTTATCACTTTCGTTCTTATTTTCTTATCACCCCGTTTTTTGGGTCATAGTTTCAATAATCTCAAGGATTTGCCACTTGCTACAGGTATGTCGTTGGGCATATATTGTTTAGTTCGTTTCTTGCAAGAGTTTCCAAAGATAAAGATAAAAACAGCTGTATTTTTTGCTCTTTCCATTGGTTTTGCCATAAGTGTGCGGTTTGCAGGATTATTGTTGGTGGCTTATTTCGGATTGTTTGGTGCTATATATTGGTATATCCGAAATACCAAAGGTGGCTTGTTTAAGCAACAAGGTCTGCAAGAACTTAAACTTATGCTTGGATGGGGCATAGGTATATCGGTAGTAGGTATGGTAATATCTGTATTATTGTGGCCGTTCTTGCTCAAATCACCGGTGGATAATTTTATCGATACTATGGACAATATGACTAAATTTGCTATTGCCATACGCCAGGTGTTTGAAGGCCAAATGCAATGGAGCGATTTTTTGCCATGGTACTATACTCCTAAGTTTATACTTATGACTGTTCCTTTGGCTATAATAGTTGGATTAATATTCCACGCAATACTTGTATGGAAAGATAAGAAAAATATATTTTGGAGTAGCCTTATTCTATTTACATTTGTATTCCCAATATTTTGGATAATATATCAGAAATCCAATGTTTATGGTGGTTGGCGACATGCCATGTTTACCTATCCTTCTATAGTGGTATTTGCAGGTTTGGGATTCAATTATATAATAGAATTAGTGTCGAACAGAAAAGCTAAAATTGCTTTGGTTGCTCTTCCTTTTGTGATGATGATACTGCCTTTGATTCATATTGTAAAGAACCATCCATACGAATATGTATACTTCAACGAGTTAGCAGGTGGAGTTGATAAGGCTTGGGGTAATTACGAACTGGATTATTACTACCATTCCACACGTGAAGCCTCCGAGTGGATAAAGGAAAATGCAGAAAAAAACGGTTTGGAAACAGATGGTAAAATACGTGTAGCAACATGGCATGTGCCAAGTGTAAAGAACTATTTTAGAAATGATACCAATGATTTCAAAGTTACGTTTGCTCGTTGGTACCAAAAGGGAAATATTGATTGGGATTATGCGGTATTTACCATTACAGGTATATCTCCGGAGTATTTGAATAGCGAAGCTTTCCCTCCAAAGAATACTGTATATTCGGTTGATGTGGATGGCAAGCCTATATGTTTGGTACTGAAGCGTACTTCAAAAGCAGACTATTATGCTTCGCTGTTGAAAAATGCCGGTAAGTTGGATAGTGCAATAGTTTTATACAATGAGGCACTGAACGATAACCCTTTCAATGAAACTGCATTGTTGAATATGTCTGAAATATATTTGCAAAAAACTAGACCGGATAGTGCTATGGTATATCTGAACAGATATTTTGAGATAGATCCGTTGGATGATAATGCAAACTATTTCCTTGCCTATGCCAATCTGATGATGAACAATCCAGTAGAGGCTGCAAATGTATGTGAAAATATTTTGAAACACAATCATAAATACATGGGAGCCTATACTATATTGAGAGATATATACCTTCGACAAAATAATCTTTTTGGAGCGGAGCAAGTAATGCTAAGGATGATAGATGCAGCCCAGATTGATGATAATTTTGCACAAGTATGGGTAGCTGTCAATAGGGCTCAAGGGTTGGATGAACGAATGGCTTATGTAAAACTTTATAAGGCCTTTATTGAGAGTGCCGAGAAGAAAGGCAATGATAAGGAGGCTGATATGTATAGAGAGTATTTGGATCAAATATAACAATAAACTAAAAAACATCGATAGAACACATCGGTTCTGTCGATGTGTTTGTTTCGTATTAATGTTGGTATATTATCTAAACCAAACAGCTTTCTATTGCTAAAAGAATGACTTTTGATAAGTTTTTTACCAATTGAACAAAAAAGAACTTTCAATGTTGGATTTTTTTTGTATCTTTGCAGAGGAAATGGATGCGATAGTATTTGTTTGTATGTATGCTCTCGTGTTCAATATATCAGTAAGATAACTAATATAAGACTAATAAAATAAATAATATAACGATGAAAAAAATAGCGTTTATAGCCATTGCCCTATTAGGTATTTGTAGCTTGGAAGCACAAAATATCAGCCAACGTGCACGTTCTTTGCGTATGGAATCGTATGCAAAAGACGAATATCAAGTTAAAGATATTAAAATTTTCGACGATACAATGTTTGTAATCTGCCGTTCGGAATACGTTCACTATCCTCTAGGAAAATACAATTCGGTAGATGCTTATATCAACCGTTCGTATCTTGATTGGTATCGCGAGATGAGTTATCAAAATTTCTTCAATGATTCGTTGCGTGTTCCTGTAACAAAGATTTCTCGTTTGGATGATAGTTTTATCGATACATATTCTAGTATCAATACCGGTAAGATGGAAATTATAGGTGGAAATATTACCGATTCGGCTATAAAGTTGCGTTTGAAAGTATGTGTAGGAATGAAAAAGAATGATGTATTTGCTGCATTCTTCCGTTCGTTCCCAAAAACATATATTGCCGACATTAATGTATTGCGTGTGGTGTCGGCAGGTGGCGAGTTTGCTCAAGTGTTTACCTTCAAACGCAATCGTTTGCAAAGCATAGCCTTCATTACCAATTATCGCTATTACTAATAGATACATTGTAGCATTACCCCGATGCCACAAACCCAGTTGTGTAAAAGTAGGGTTGGACTATACTTTGGCTCGTTCAACCCCATTCATGTAGGTCATTTGGTTATTGCCAACGCTATGTTGGAAAATGCCGATATAAATGAGGTGTGGTTTGTGGTATCGCCACATAATCCGCTTAAGGAACGTAGCACTTTGCTTGCCGATCATCATCGGTTGCAGATGGTAAAGGCCGCTATTGATGATAACTACCGTTTCCGTGCTTGTGATGAGGAATTTCATTTACCTAAACCCTCATATACTTCGCTTACACTTGCTCATCTTGCTGAGAAGTATCCGAATAAAGAGTTTTGCCTTATAATGGGAAGTGACAATATTTGTACGTTTGACAGATGGCGAAACTACCAATATATATTGGACAACTACAAGATATTTGTTTATCCGCGTCCCAACTACAAAGGTAGCCAATGGGAAAATCATAATAACGTAACTATGGTTTCGGCTCCGCTTATGGATATATCTTCAAGCTACATACGTAATAGTATCAAAGAGGGACGTTCGCCCAAATATTTGCTTACTCCGGAGGTGTTGAAGTATGTAGAAGATATGAACTTTTACAAATAGCCAACGCCATAAAGCTGGGCGCTTGTTAAGCCTTAAACATTACATCCTAAACCAATCGATAACTAAAATTTTTTTTTCCACATGTTGTGATTTGTTATCTTGTTTCGCCTAATAAGGCAAACAATGTTGCAGCATTATAAAAATTCAAAGAAATATGAATTATGGATAACAACGAGCAAAGGTTTAAAGAAATGATAGTTAGGCATAAGGATTTTATATGGCATATTTGCGAAAGCTATCGTATGGGAGCCACATGGGAAGTGAGCGACATGTTTCAGGAAGTTCTATGTATGTTATGGCGATATTATCCGGGATTTGATGGTCGAAGTGCCGAGCGAACATGGATATACAAGGTGGCCAATAATACTCTGATATCTCTGAAACGTAGGGCTATAAACCGCCAACAAACCAATGACACCGTTCCCGAACAGTACTACAATGACGATAGAACCGAATATAACGACCTTATGCAACTTATCGAAACATTGGAAGAAAAAGATTACTGCATAGTGAAGGCTCATCTTGATGGATTTGATTATGCCGAGATTGCCAAGATGGTGGGAATATCGGTGGCAGCAGTGTCGATGAGGCTTAGCCGTGCAAAACAAAAACTACGTAAAATGTATGAATATGAAAAATAAAGATTTTGACAAGCAATGGAACAATTGCAAGGAGGAGTATAAAAAAGCGAAATGTCCGTTGGATAGTAACGACTTGGATAGATTTATCACTAGAGCAATGGAAACAACTCAGAATCCTGCCACCAAACCAAAAACTAGAAATGTTTGGATATGGAGTCTCTCGGCAGCTGCTGCATGTATGGCAATGCTATTTGTGGTAAACACCGTTGTAGCCAAGCCTGCCGATGAATTTCAACACATAATCATTGATGGACAGGAGATAATATTTGCCTGCAATAATGGCTGTTCGCCCGAAAATACAGTAGAAATGTTTAACCAAATAATACAGTAAAGATTATGAAACGAATATTTTTATTACTAATGATAGCAGCAATGTCGGTACTATCATGTAAAAGTAGTCAAGTTGAGCCAAACGACATCAATAAAGCTAAAGAAATTTATAAGAAATATGCCAGTCGTAACGATTTGACGGTAGCACTTATTGGAGAATATAAAGGCTACAACGCTGTAATGCTAAAGGCTCATACCGACGAAGAGTGGGAGTTTATATGTAAAGAGTTTGATATAAAACCCGAAAAAGAAATAAATCAGGAATTTATTAATAAGAGGACAGTAGTTTCAAAATCCGATACATCGTCTAAAAACATGGAGGATGTGGAAAATTTTATTGAAAATATCGGTATTAACATAGATTCATTAATTAGTGAATTACATATAGATACATTGATTAATGATAAGGAAATTAAGAATCGTAGAACAACAGTACTTCTAAAATCCGATACATCTTTTGGAAGTATGGATGACATGAAGAATTTCGTTAAAAATAAAAATATCGATATTCATATGGATACATTAATTAATATTGATACATCTAATTTAGTAATGAATCGTGTGAGTTTTGACGATATAGAAGATATTCTAGATAAAGTATTAGACACATTTTTAGTTGAGATAATGAAAGATACAAGTATAAATGAAGCATTTGGCAAAGATCCGGAATTTCTTAAAAAACAGCTGAGAGAAGGGTCGTGTGATGGAAAATTGACTTATACAGATTATGATAATAAAACAATTTGGATATACTACTATACTACCAATGAGGAGTTTGAGCGTATCTCAAAAGATATATCACATCTATTTAAAGAAAAGAAAGGTAAATAAAATTATTACTGTCCGCTAAAAAAAAATCAATCTTTATAATATATTGATTTATAAAGATTAAAGAATATTTCATCTCGGATAAGCCCCCTATATTGAGTATC
>JAGCLZ010000102.1 GCA_017646685.1 Bacteroidales bacterium
ACCTCCTGATGAGGTATAAATTAATAAAGGGGGGCTTGCTTAAGAAAAATAAACTCCCAATCTTTGTAATTCAGAAGATTGGGAGCAATATGTCATGTTTAGCGGACAGTAATAATTTAGATTACTGTTCTTTGGGAGTTTCTTCGCTTTGCTTGTCTATTCCTATTTAGATCCATCCATATCAAAAAAAATAATCGTTTCTTGTTCATTATTTTCAAATCTATATTCCTCATATCTTTGTATTGTATTGTTTTCTCTCCCTCCTCTCATATATAAACGATTTGGCTAAAAAATTAAATAGAAACCAAAGAAATTTTACATCCTTTGTAAAGATCTATTACCTTTGCAATTAAAATCACCATACTTAGACATCTAAATACTATTGGTTTTAACGGTAAAAACATGACTTTTTTGGGGATCAGTATAATATAGAAAAAAAATGAATAATCGTTTTTCCGAAAACGATTATTCATTTTTTGCAAAACGATTATTCGTTGATAAATGAACCGATTATTCATTTTTGAGAAAACGAATAATCGTTTTTTTGAGTCAGTGTATAGGCAACATTCAAAATTTCTCTATTTACCTAGACGGTATTTTTTAGAAACAGGCATAAAAAAAGCCACCATTAGGTAGCTTTTCTGTCAAAAGTAAATGTATATAATTATGTTTTTGTTTTCGCAAAAACAGCATTAATTAGCGTTCAACATTACAGGCATTACCAGCATAAGGATGTTTTCTTTCAAATCCTCCTCGTCGTTTACCGGGAATAATATACCTGCACGGCTTGGATGAGCCAATTCCATCATTACATTTTCGGTATCTATATTATTAACCATATCCATAAGGAATTTGGCATTGAAACCTATTTCCATTTGATCGCCTTCATATTCACATACTATCTTTTCTTTGGCATCGCTCGAGTTTTCAATATCTTCCGACGATATTACCAACTCTTTTTCTGTACATAACAAACGTACTTGGAATGTTGATTGGTTGGCAAAGATAGACACACGGCGCAAACTATTCAAAAATTCCGAACGGTTTATTATCAACTTATTTGGATTTTCTTTTGGTATTGCAGCTTCGTAGTTGGGGTATTTACCATCTATAAGTCTACATACTATATAGAAATTTCCAAACGAGAAGTATACATTTGTAGCATTATATTCTACCAATATATCTACATCTTCTTTGCTCATCAAGATGATGTTCTTAACTATGCTTATTGGTTTTTTGGGCAATATAAAGCTACTTGTTTCTTCTGATTTAATATCCATTCTGCGATAACGAACCAGCTTATGAGCATCAGTACCTACAAAGGTTATGGATTCCGGATTTATCTCGCAGTATATTCCAGACATTTGTTGGCGCATTTCGTTGTTGCCTGTGGCAAATGAGGTTTTAGATATAGCATTTACCAACACCGAAGCTGGCAACACAATTTGAGTAGTATCGTCGCCTTTCTTTAGCACCGGATATGTTTCGGGGTTCATACCCGCCAAACGATATTTACCTTCACCGGCCTTGATGTCTATCATATAATTATCGGGGTCGACCGAAAAAGTTAATGGTATATCTGTAAAAGATTTCAATATATCCAACAACATTTTGGCAGGTACAGCTACTTCACTTACTCCTTCTATATCGGCAGTATCTAATTCTAGAGTAGACACCAATGTTGTTTCCAAATCTGTTGCTTTAATCGTAAGTTTGTTTTCATCCAATTGAAAGTGAAAACAATTCAAAATAGCTACAGTATTGTTGCCACTTATAACGCCGCTTATGGCTTGTAGATTCTTTAGAAATACTTGACTGTTAACAATAAACTTCATAGTATATGTGTCTTTTATATTTATTTTTACTCCATCAAAACTTATTGCAAAATTATATCTTTATTTTCGTTATTTGGACATGTGAGTTTGTTTTTTTACTAACAATTTGTTTATTACTCCATACAATCTACTTGTTTTTAACCATTTGAAACTCTTATCTTGATGAAATAAAAGGCCATGAACCCTTTTGATGGTTCATGGCCTTTTAAACTATACTTGTATAGAAAATATTCTATCTGTACCAATATTCGTTTCCCAACTTATCGATATATCCTTTGCGAGGCACACCTTCTTCATCACGTACCACAAACTCATACTTACCAAAGTGCATAATAATTTCGTCGTACTTGAAAGGAGTAACAAAAGCACCTTGTGTGGTAACGAAAGCCCACTTATCGCCTTTGCGAACTGCTCCAAACAGTGCCAAATATCTAAGTTTTGTGTAATCTATCTCATAATAAACTTCATCGTAGATGACATTCAGCAACTTTTCGTTTTTCTGACCTACCAATCCCCATTTTCCATTTAAAGATACACCATACATACCGCCATTGGATTCATACATGGCCGCATCATAAATTGGAGGTATTATCCATTGGTCGTTTTCATCCACATAGCCCCATTTGCCATTCTCATCTTCTCCGGCATATATCATGGGAAACAACTCTTCTTGTGCAGTAACTGATGTGATTTGTACAAAAAATACTGCTACTAACAAAAATATCTTACGCATTTCTATGGTTTTATTTTGTATTACTAATTCTATTATATATTCTTTTATATCTTTACATATCAAAGTTTTAAACAATAAACATCAACACTATAAAGATGTTCTATAGTAGCTTAACCTACTTCTGTTTCAAAATGCAAATGTACGATTTTTTTCGTCTTTGGCAAAGTTATAGCCAAAAAATATTATTCTACATTAATTTTTACACCATAAATTCAGTTGCAACTATTGGTTGTTTTTAGCATCAGACTTTGCCAATTTTATAAGTTCTCGTTTGCCAAATACGGCATATATAATATAGGCCGATACAAAGTATATCAAAAACAATTTCAGCATTTCTAAGTTGAAGTAAATGAATACAAACAATACCACTATATGCAAAACCATCTCGCCAAACTGCAACAACATGTATACCGACATAAACCTCTTGGGATTATTGACAATAACCCTGCTTACACAACAATAGAGCAAAAGAGTGATCAAGGCGAAATAAATAGGTATGGCAAAAAATACCGACTCAAAATAATTTTCATTTATCAAAGCCACTACAGCCATTATGGCCAATAGCACTGCCGACAACAGCAGCAAACGTTTCAAAAAAGTTTTCATCACTATACTATACATTTAAATTAATTATCAAAACATGGATCCATTTCGTTTATACGTCCTTTCACTATCGCAGCTACCTCGCGACATCCACAGTCGCAGAAGCTAACCTCATTACAACTGATGCACTGCTTGGGAATATAAGCTCTTGTAGAAAAACTATTCCAATATTCCACATCCGAAACTATATCGCTATCAAATATATGTCCTACTTTTCGTGGCGAATGATTGCAAGTTCTTATGTATCCCGAAGGGTCAACAACAAAAAAATCTTTTGCTGCAGCACATATTGTGCCTATACGTAACCTCTCGTATTTATCTATATCATCAACTATACATCTTGGAAACTCTGTACCTACCGAACCTATTCTATTGGAATGTTCCAACACCTCTTCGGCTATATTCAACATACCGTTGAGCTGCTCTTTGTTCAACATCAAATCGTTGAAATAAGACAAACCTCTCCCTCCGGGCAAAAACCTATTGAGCAAAATAGTATCGGCACCTGCAATAAGCCCCATAGCCAATGTTTTAAACAATTCGTGATAGTTCTGTTTGGTAACGGTAACATTCACTGTGGTATGTACACCCATCTTCTTTGCTATCTCAAACCAATGGAGCACTCCTGCTGCATTGTCTACACCTGTATGTTGGGCAAAGGTGTCTATACCCGGCAAACTCATACTAAGGTGTACATCATAGCACTTAAAGGCTTTCAAAAAATCTTCATTCATTGCAAGACCATTGGAAATAAGCACTATATCGGAATCTTGATTGAACAAATTTTCTTTTCGTACATAGTCAAGCAAATCCAACAAAAAAGGAGAAAGCAAAGCCTCACCCCCTGATATAGAAATATTTTTAACCCCCAAACTATGCAATACTCCAAGAGCATCCTTCCATTGGGTGAAATCCATTTCATCACCTTTTGCATATTTGGGATAGCCTTCAACCTCCATCTCCCAAGGACAAGAACAAAACTTACAAAAATGGTTACATTTATAAGTAAGCTCCAATATGGCTGTTGGGGGAACAGTAAAATTCAGCTTTTTAGTTCTAGTATCCATAGTTTTTACCAATTATTACCTTTAAAAACATTTCTTTACTTCAATTTAGACATACAAACACTAATTAAAAGCAACTTCTAAAAATTCTACGTTTCTAACAAAAAAACGTGCTTTAAAACTTTTGAGTGTTTTCTTGAAATCTTTCCACGAAAATCCTGCAAAACACCTACAAAACAATTCATAGAAATTGCCTAAAAATATTTCTTGCCTACATTGCGTCAATTTGCAAAATAAAGCCACTTTTTTTATTGCCTTCACCTAAAAACTAACTATGAAAACACGAAAACCAAAAGTTTATCACCTAATTTATAAGACAATAGACCAAAAAACATGTAGCTTTGATACTCGCAAAGATACAATATTTTGTGCAATTTATAAAGAAATCGAATTTATTTGACAGCAAAAAAGTTTTTTTGTCGAAATAATTCGTTTAGCTAATAATTTTGTGCTTCACACCTAATACGACAAATCAAACCTCCCAATACTCGGCCATACAAATTCAAAACTAGACATTGAGATACATCAAAAAAAATGCATCAACCGAGGGAATCAAATTTACATCACGAGGCAGATTTATCTACATCACGAGAGGTTTTCCGGGGTTTTTAAGACAGTATACCGTCAACTGATTGACGGTATACTGTCATTCCCATTACACCCTATCATGGAATGATTGAGAATAGGGTGTAAATTATCAGATGAATATAATGTCATCCAATGAAGTTGTCTCATTGCAAAAGGCATAGCAAATCTATTAGGAAATCTCACTGTTTAATTGACTTATCGTTTGACATATTTTTGGGAAATGGACAATGATATTTCCTCATTCCAAACGCCAATAAAATCAGCACCAAAAATCTATCAACAAAGTAGTTAAAATGTATTTTTGTTCATTACAATGTTTTTTCGTAAATTTGCAAGAAATTTCATTTGACAAAAACATATAACTATGTATACAATCGAAGCATTACAAGAAATAGTAAAACAGAGTTTTGCAAACCAAAACTTCATAGAAGAACCCAAACTTCTTTACGAACCCATAGACTATACTTTGTCGCAAGGAGGCAAACGCCTACGCCCTGTGCTTTTGCTAGCCGGCTGCGATTTGTTTGGCGGTGATTGCAACCAAGCCATAAATGCAGCCTTAGGAATAGAAATATTCCACAACTTCACCTTGCTTCATGACGACATAATGGACAAATCGGCATTACGACGAGGCAAAGAAACTGTTTACAAACGCTGGAATGAAAATATCGCCATCCTATCGGGCGATACCATGTTTGCATTGGCATACAGATATTTCCTAAAAACGCCTGTAGCCAACATACACAGCATATTGGATGTATTTACCGAAACAGCTATTGATGTTTGCAACGGCCAACAATACGACATGAATTTTGAGACCCAATCGGATATACACATGAACGAGTACCTAACCATGATACGAAAGAAAACAGCAGTATTGCTTGCAGGTGCATTAAAAATAGGGTCGTTGTACGGCAATTGTTCCGATGAAGACAGAGAACACCTGTATAATTTTGGAATAAACGTAGGAATGGCATTTCAACTTCAAGACGACTTGTTAGATGCTTTTGGCGATGAGAAAACTTTTGGCAAACCTATCGGAACAGACATTAAAGACAACAAAAAAACATTCCTATTCCTAAAAGCAATAGAACACGGTAATGAAGAAGAAAAAAGAATTCTGAACGATTGGTTCTCTCAAACAAAGACCGACAATAGCGAAAAAATAGCTTCTGTTTTAAGTATATACAACAAATTGGAAATAAAAAAACACACAGAGCAAGAGATAGAAAAATATTTTTCCAAAGGTTTAGAAGAATTGGAACTGATAAACGTTGAAAGTGAGAAAAAAGAACCTTTACGCAATTTTGTAAACCAACTATTGGGCAGAAAACATTAACAGAAAATATTTATGAGAAAAATCAACAACCCATTCCACGAACTTCAAGGTTATAATTGCTTTGCATGTTGCCCTAGCAACGAGCATGGTTTGCAAATGGAATTTTTTGAAGATAGAGAGTATGTTTGTGCCAATTGGAAACCCAAAACCCATTTCGAAGGATACCCCAATATTTTACATGGTGGCATTCAGTCTACACTGCTTGACGAAATAGCAGCTTGGGCAGTATACATAAAAGGACGCACATCTGGCGTAACTTCACGTATGAACGTGAAATATCACAAACCTGTTGCCGTTAAAGATAACACATTGCTTCTTAGAGCAAAAATCATCGAAACGAAAAGGCGATTTGCCACCATAAAAGCCGAATTAATAAACAGTGATGGCGAGCTTTGCTCCGAGGCAGAATTGGTGTATTATATGTTCCCAACAGACGTTGCCGAATCCCAATATTCATACCCAGATTATTCAAAATTTTTCGACGAGAAAGAATGAGAAAAATATCACAGAATAAATAACTGATAATAATCGAGTTATAAAATAAAATAAAAATAAATGGTGCAAAAAAACGAAAAATACTTTTTTTGTTGAAAATATATGCCTAAATTTGCATGTTGAACAGACAACACGAAAAATTAAATAACTAATTAATAATTAACAGTTTAAATTATCATGAAAAAAGTAATTGCTTTATTGTCAATAGCTGGATTATTGGCATTTTCCAATTTCAATGGCTTAAAAGCACAAGAACAAACTGCTGAAGCCACAGAACAAACAACTACTGATAGCACTGCTGCTACAGCTGATACTGTTGCAGAAGAAGTTGTTGCTACAGAAGAAACCCTAGAAGCTGCTGCTACAGAAGAAGCTGCTCCTCTTACATTCCACCAAGTATTGAAACAAAAATACATCGAAGGTGGTGCAGGCTGGATGACTCCTATCTTGTTATGTCTTCTTTTCGGTTTGGCATTAGTTATCGAACGTGTATTGTATCTAAACTTGGCTACAACAAACGTTGAAAAACTTTTGGCTTCTATAGAAGAGAATGTAAAAAAAGGCGACTACAATGCTGCAAAAGAGGTATGTAGAAACACTCCTGGCCCTGTTGCCAGCATATTCTATCAAGGTCTTGACCGCGTTGACGAAGGTTTAGAAAACGTAGAAAAAGCTATCACTTCTTACGGTGGTGTACAAATGGGACGTTTGGAAAGCAATTTGTCTTGGATAGCATTGTTTATCGCTATTGCTCCTATGTTTGGTTTCTTGGGTACAGTTATCGGTATGGTACAAGCATTTGACGATATCGAAGCAGCAGGAGACATTTCTCCAACCGTTGTTGCCGGAGGTATGAAAGTGGCTCTTATCACCACTGTATTCGGTCTTATTACAGGTCTTGTACTTCAAATATGCTACAACTATTTGATTAGCAAAATCGAAGGTCTTGTAAACACAATGGAAGATAGTTCTATTACTTTTATGGATATATTGATCAAAAACAGAAAATAATAGTATAAAGGGCTAAATCTCCAAGAGAAATTCATTTCATTATAAACAATTTAATCCTTAAACTATTATGGAAGAGAAATTGAGAAAAATATATTTTACAGTTGTTATTATTCTTGCTATTTTGGCAGGTGCTGCAGCTGTTGCATTTGCAGCAGGTTTTGACGCAGAAAAAACTTTACCTGATGCAGGAGTACATACATTCTTTGGCATAGCTTATTGGACATGCGTAGTATTTGCTGGCATAGCAATTTTGGGAATGTTGGGATTTGCATTATTCCAAATCATAGTAAACTTAAAAGAACAACCCAAAAAAGTTAGAGGCACATTGATTGGTGTAGCAGCATTCATCGTTGTTTTTGCAGTTTCATATCTGCTAGCATCCGGTACAGATTTGCCACAAGAATTTTTAATTAAAATGGAAACTTCTGAAGGCTTGTCAAAAATTATTGGAGCTGCAGCTATATCTGTATACATCTTTGCTGGTGGTGCTCTATTGGCAGCTATATATACAGAAGTAATGAAAAAATTTAAATAGGAGGAATTTATGGGTAAAAAATGTCCTGAATTGAACAGTGGTTCCATGTCTGATATTTCATTCTTGTTACTAACATTCTTCTTGTTGGTATCATCTATCAATACAGATATGGGTATTCCACGCCGTTTACCACCTCCTCTTCAACCAGATATGGTTGCTCCTGAAGTTCACAAGAGAAATATATTTGTTGTGAAAATAAATAGTCAAAACAACTTACTTTTCGATGGACAAATAGGAGACTTGAAAGCTTTGAGAGCTAGAGCAAAAGAATTTTTGAGCAACCCTCAAAACCTTTCTAACTTACCAGAAAAGGAAACTGTGGATATACCTTTATTAGGAACAATGGAAGTTTCTAAGGGCGTTATTTCGCTCCAAAACGATAGAGGTACTTCATACGACATGTACATACAGGTTCAAAACGAATTGATGGCAGCAGTTAATGAGATGCGTGAAGAGTTGTCGTTGGCACGATTCCAAAGATCATACGCTGATTTGGGTAGCGAACAACGTTCGGCTATCGACAAAGCAGTTCCTGCTTCTATTTCTGAGGCTGAACCTACAAAAATTGGAGGGAACAAATAATGGCTAGATTTAAAAAATCGAACAAAGAAGGTACTCCGGGTCTTAACACAGGCTCTATGTCTGACATTGTGTTCATGTTCTTGTTCTTCTTTATGGTTATTACCAATATGCGTGAAAGTAGTTTGTATGTAAAAATCAAAGTACCTCAAGCATCTGAAGTACAAAAATTAGAGAAGAAATCATTGGTAAGCTACATCAATGTGGGTGTACCTATGGATGAACGTAAATATGGTCATGAGCCTCGTATACAGTTGAACGACCAAATATCTGAAGTTTCTGATATAGCAGAATTTATCGAAAATGAAAGAGCTGCAAGAAATGAAGTAGACCGTCCTTTCTTGACAACATCTATCAAAGCTGATAAAGATGCTCGTATGGGTATCATCGTTGATATCAAGCAAGAACTTCGTAATGTAAATGCATTAAAACTTATATACACTACTTCTCGTAGAGGAAAAGAATAATAATGTTGTTTACTTAGATATTAACCATAATAAGCGGAACAAACTTGAGTTTGTTTCGCTTATTTTATAGATTCTGTGTTATGTTCCATTTCAAACAATTTTCAGTAGAAGACTCTTCATCGCCGATGAAAGTAGGCACGGATGCCGTGCTGTTGGGCGCTTGGACTCCGAGTTTAAACTGTGCCGATATATCTATCTTGGATATAGGTACCGGATGTGGTGTTATTGCCCTCATGCTTGCCCAAAGAATAAGTAATGCCAATATTCAAGCAATTGATATTGATAGCGGAGCTTGCTACAATGCCAAAGAAAACTTCTCAAACTCAATATGGCGCAACAGATTAAATATACATGAATGCTCTATACAAAGTTTCTGCGAATCCACAAATAGTAAATTCAACATAATTGTATCGAACCCTCCTTTCTTTGAAGAATCATTGAAAAGCAATAAAACCAAACGTAATCTTGCCCGACATACAGACTCTTTACCATTCCAAACAATGATTAAAAGCGTGGATTATTTGATGAACGAGAATGGTATGTTTGCGTGTATTCTGCCATTCAACGAGGGTAATAAGTTTATCGATTTGGCGAAGACTTACAATCTCTTTTGCACAAAAAAAATGTTGGTTTCCAACAAACCTTCACAAACAATAAAGAGAATTCTGTTTTGTTTATCCCGAAAAGAAGTTTCTTTAATTGATACCTCTACCCTATTTATTCGAGATGAAGATAACTCATATTCCAAAGAATACCTCAATCTAACAAAGGATTTCTACACCTTTATATAATGTAACAGAAACATATCTATATATTTAACCCTAATCAATGGAAATGATTTAGAGTATAAAGATGACTTACAAACCGTATCTTCACCATAATGGCAATATCATATACACCTATCACATTATCCCATATATGTTATTGGCGTAAAATATATGGGATAATGTGGCAACCACTATTGTTATTTCACAACTTGAATTCTGTATTTTTTTAAAGCACCATTTTCTTCTTGTTCAAGATTATTCTGAATACAGTACCTTGGTCTATAACCGAATATTTCACAAATATCTTTCCTTTATGGTAGTCGTTTATTATACGTTTTGCCAACGACAATCCCAATCCCCAACCTCTTTGCTTTGTGCTATATCCGGGTTTAAATATATCTTTGTACATCGAACTTGGCATTCCTTTACCCGTATCGCAAAGGTCAATATATACATATTTTTCATCTTCGGTAACAATAATTGTAAATGTACCCACACCATTCATGGCATCAATAGCATTTTTACATACATTCTCTATCACCCATTCAAACAAATATGCATTTAACGGTACAATAATATTGTGTGCTGTTTCGGGAAAATTAGTTACAAAGGTTATCTTCTTTGATGTTCTGCTTTGCAGGTAATTCACTGCATTTTTTATAATACCCAATATATTTTCATCTTTCAATTCAGGCACCGATCCTATTTTTGAGAAACGGTGTGTTATGGTTTCCAAACGTGTCAAATCTTTTTGTATCTCTACCGAATATTTCTCTTCCAATCCTTTCTCCTTGAAATATTCCAACCATGCTATAAGCGAGGATATAGGTGTACCCAACTGATGGGCTGTTTCTTTGGCCATACCCACCCATACCTGGTTTTGTTCCATATCTCGGGCTGTACGAAAGAGATTGTACGACACCAATATAAGCACAAAAGCAATAAAGATATATATAATGGGTGCATATTGCAAAGCCTGCAACAATGGAGTCTTTTCGTAATAGATATAAGCCTTACAATCATCGGGAAGGATTATTTCTATAGGGCTGTTATCTTCGGCCATATTTGCCAACTTTTTCCTAAGTTCATATGTACTGCTAAGCTCCTCTGTATTGATATTTCCAGATGCTATAATAGTTTTGTGCATACTATCGGTAACAATAACGGGTACAAACACCGAATTGTTCGTTATCTCCGAAAGGAAAGACTGCGAGAAATCGTCCAACACCTTACGCAAATCCGTATATATCTTCGACTCTTTGTAATATAAAGTAAAGTGCATATTGTAGGCGGTATAATGCACAGGACTCTCCTGCGAGAACTCCCTTAGCAAACCTCCTTCCAACTTTGTTACTCCGTTTGGCAACTCGATATTCCTATACCACGTAATGTTGTTTTGGTCATCGGTAATAATAACGGGTATGGTCTTATTGGCCGACAGATAGTTATAATAAAAGCTTACATCCTGATCCAACGGTAGCTCCATAAAAGCCTGCTGTGCTTCGGTAAGCAAAGTCATACGGTTACGCTCTTCTTCACGTACAGTTTTGAAAAATGTTTCGGTATGCGACACTAACTCTGCCTTCCGACTTATGGCATTTACCCACAATTTTATTTTTTCTTTTTCAGAATTTTGTATCTGCACTACTATATTATTGATCAATACAAGTGCCACAAATGCCAGCAGTATAGTAAATATCAATATTACAACTTTCCACCGCTTCGAAGTGTTTTTAAACCTTTTCATAACCATTATAAGATTATTGGTAATTACTCTACTCTTATAGTTTTTGCCGGTCTCACCTTTGATATAAATCCAGTAGGGATAAGCAGAGCCAACAAACATACAGCCATTGTACCTATGCTTACCAACACAAATATCCACACGTTGATATCCACTGGTACCGACGACATAGAATAACTCTCACTGTCCAACGTAACAATATTATATTTGGATTGCAACAAACAAAACGTCAACGCCACCATGTTTCCTATAACCAACCCCTTCCCTATTATGGATATAGATTTATAGATGAATATCTTTCGGATTGAATTATTGTTGGCTCCTAAGGTTTTGAGCAACCCTATCATTGATGTTTTTTCAAATATCATTATAAGCAATGCCGAAACTATCGATACCATACATACCACAGACATAACACTAAGTATAAGTATTATATTGGTGTTTAGCAAGTCTAACCACGAAAACAATACCGGGTTTTCCTCTTTCACTGTAGACAAAGTAAGGTCGTAATCCAACATATCGTATATCAACGAGGCGTATGACGGCAAATTTTCAAAGTCGTCGATCAATATCTCATAACCTCCTACCTGATTGGTATTCCAATTGTTCAACTTCTGTACAGTACGTATATCACCCACTATAAACACCTCATCAAATTCGGCAAGGTCGGTGGAGTATATACCTACTATTTTGAAAGCACGTGCACGATAATTGTTATCGTGCCAAAAATAAGTACGCACTTTATCGCCCAAATCAAACATCAACTTATCGGCCAATGTCTTGGAAATAATAATCTCGTTTGAAGCTACAGAATCATCAAATCTAAATAACCTACCTTCCAACAAATTCTCTTTGAAAAATAAGGAGTCGAAATTATCACTCACACCCTTCAATACCACACCATGTATCTGGTCGTCGGTCTTAACCATACCACCTTTGGTGGCGAAACATTGCACATTCTTTACACCATCCACCATCGATATTCGTTCCAATATAGGACGGGTATTTTCGATAGGTATCTGCTCGTACATATTGCCAACCTCGAAGTTAGACACCACAATATGCGAACCAAAACCCACAACCTTATGTGTAATCTCTTGCCGAAATCCGCGTAGTACCGATACTGCAAGTATCATCACCAATACCCCCAATGCAATACCTACTATTGCTATCTTTATCAATGGTCGAGAGAAATTATTTTTGTCTCGTTGCAAAAAACGCTTTGCTATCAGTTGTTCAAATCTCAATGCTATATATATTTAATATTGTATCACTAATTACTATTTATCTATCCTACAATCGTAAGTAATAGGACCAAACACAATCATACTATAGTTGTTGGAATAATAACGCAGTTTTGTCGAATATATTTTTTATGAGAAATAAAAGCAGTAAAAACAATATTTGTACAACATTGCCGTTTAAATCATTTATTGATTACGTAATATAAAAAAACAGATGATATACGACATTATAGCAATAATTTACTGTGTTTTGCCCTTTGTAGGATTATGGGCAATATTTGAAAAAGCCGGCATCAAAGGATGGAAGGCACTGATACCTATCTACAACTTTGTGCTGTGGATAAAGATTTTAGGCAAAGATTGGAAGTGGTACATCTATATGCTGATACCGGCCATCAACGTGTTTACCTATCTGCTATTGGTAGTAGAAACAGCCAAATGTTTTCAACGTAACGGTTTGGGCGAGCAAACATTGGCAGTACTTTTTCCCTTTGCATACCTCCCCTACCTTGGCTTTTCAAAGAAACATAAGTATACCAACCCCAAGGATTTGCCAGAGGTAAAATACAGTTCGGCACGCGAATGGGCCGATGCTCTTATATTTGCCTTGGTAGCAGCCACACTGATACGCACCTTTATGTTTGAACTTTACAATATCCCCACATCATCAATGGAGAAATCGTTGAAGGTAGGCGACTTCTTATTAGTAAGCAAAGTAGCGTATGGTCCACGGGTACCTATGACCCCTGTGGCAGTACCTCTTATACACCACTCCATACCCGGAACAAAAATAAAATCCTTTTGGGATGGCATACAACTTGGCTATCACCGCTATTGCGGCTTAGGCAAAGTGGAACGTTACGATGCCACTGTGTTTAACTATCCCGACGGCGACACCGTGGCTCTTGCCTTCGAAAGCAATGCCAGCTACCACGCTTTGGTACGCCAATATGGCAGAGAAGCTGTGAATAACAACCCGGCCAACTTTGGCAAGATAATAACCCGTCCGGTGGACAAACGTGAAAACTTTATAAAACGAACAATAGGATTGCCCGGCGAAGAACTGCAGATAATAAACAAGATTGTACACATCAACGGTGAAGCTATTGAAAACCCCAAGGATCTACAATACACCTACGCAATAAAGATGGCTCCAGGTTCTACACTTATGCCTCGAGATTTGCAACGCCTAAACATCTCCAACGAAGACATCGAAGGTATGAGACACCGTAGCTTTATAGCTATGAACAAAAAGCAGTTTGACATACTATCGCAAAATCCAGCCATAAGCGACCTTCGCCCAATATATAGCGAACGATGTGAAAAGAAACACTTCGACGAAATAGACAGCACCGATGTGTTCCTCTCAGCAATGTATGTAAACTACATTTACCTCTCCGCTCAAGACTTGCTCAACCTAGGTATATCACAACAAGATATTTCCTCGATGGGCGAATACATAACCTTGCCGCTTACCAACGAGAACTACAAAAAACTGATGTCATACCCCGGAGTAGAAAAGATTATACCTATCGAAACATACGCAGGCTACAGAGATTTGGACATATTCCCTCATAGCGACGACTACCACTGGAATGCCGACAACTTTGGTCCGATAATGATACCACAACATGGCAGCACAGTGGCTCTAAACACCACCAACCTACCTATCTACAAACGTATAATAGAAATATTTGAAGGCAACGC
This sequence comes from Bacteroidales bacterium, assembly GCA_017646685.1. Lineage (GTDB taxonomy): Bacteria > Bacteroidota > Bacteroidia > Bacteroidales > P3 > HGM05376. The sequence goes on from JAGCLZ010000102.1 coordinate 14,712, forward strand.
CCTCGAGGTGAAAGACGGAAAGATATACATCAACGGCGAAGAAACCAACGAATACACCTTCAAGATGGACTACTACTGGCTTATGGGCGACAACCGCCACAACTCGGCCGACAGCCGTTTTTGGGGCTTTGTTCCCGAAGATCACATAGTGGGCAAAGCCACTCGTGTACTTATATCATTTGATAAAGACAAGAGCGGACTGAAGAAAATACGTTGGAACCGAATAATGAAAGATGCCAACAGTTGGTAAATCATCGTAGGGGCAAATCATATTAGCCCCTATATCCATAGGCATTAGCCTAACATAATAATTGAACAACAAAGAAGCAGATAACGGCTGTATATAACCCCTATCTGCTTCTTTGTTGTTCTACAACCAATGGCTATCAGCTGTCAACCACATTAAAAGTTACATCCACATTATTGCGTATAGCCTTCGAATAAGGACAAATCTCGTGGGCCAAATGAATGGCATTCTTGGCCTTTTCCTTATCCACACCGGGTATATACACGTCAATATCCACCGAAAGGAAATGGCCATTATCTCGTGCATTGAGGTTTACAGCTATATCCACCCTCGTGTCGTCAAACGGAAGATGTTTCTTTTTCAGTATCAACTTCAATGCCGAATGGTAACATACTGCGTATGCACATGCAAACAGCTGCTCGGGATTGGTACATTTATCCGATTTGTACCCCGACTGTTCGCCGGGCATACACATTGTCATTGCTATCACTCCATCATCGGTTTTCACACATCCCGTGCGTCCACCCATACTCGTTGCTTTTGCTGTATATAATCGTTCCATAGTTTTTTATTTGTTCAAACAATACCGGTACGGCATTTGTTCACCCACTCCCCCACTCTTGGCACTCGCAACCCTGCGGTTTACGACCCCTAAGTGCCATGTTATGATGCCTAAACCCCATACTTATGGAAGAAAACACACGTGGTTTGTAATCGCAATTACGAGAGTAAGGATTTCGACATTGTATGTTATATTTCGTTTTTATATTCGATATCAAATATATTTTGTCAATTAAAATAAATATCGTATCTTTGCGAAAAATTTCGCAACGAAAAATTTCGCAGCAATAAGCATTTGATAATAATATTATTACCTTATGATATTATAAATTCTACAGATAGTTTTTATACATATCACCCCCATAGTTTCACTCCTTATTATTATTTGGCAATTTGTAAATTCTACCACCAAACCGCTTTCCCAATGCCCTTGCAGTGGCTTTGCATTTACAGAGAAACACCCTCTGAGATGTATTACTTCTATCGTGAGATGTATTACTTCTATCGTGAGATGTATTACTTCTATCGTGAGATGTATTACTTCTCGTATAAGATGTATTACTTCTCAAAACCACCACAACCGACAACTTGATATCACCGCCACAGGAAAGAATGCGATACATAAGTATATGGCTGTTTCGGGCCCTGCGGTTCGGCACTCGCAAGTGTGCGGTTTACGGGACAAAACCATGGGAGTTACGGGTCAAAAGTATGGCACTTTTGGGTCGTAAACCGCATGGTTTTCCAATTCTATCATTACTCCGTATCTTATCACACCTTTTCATAACCGGCACCCATAACCTACAATAAAACCAACAGAGATACGTTTATTAGTGAAACTATCAGACACATGAACAGCCCAACAAAAAATTTTATACTGATTACAATCATAATAGGACTGGCGACGGCTTGCAATAGCAACATTTCCAACCAATACAAATCAGAAAAAAACAACGACACTGTGTCCACAACCACAAAGCCACCCTATGCTCACAATGCCAATGAACAGGAACAAACCTTCGAGACATACGAAAAGGTTTTCTTTGAATATGATTCAGTAAAATATAAGGACATTGCAACCACTGTCATAAACCCACACAACATTTTTTATGTAAGTGATTTAGATCAAAACTTCGAGATAAAAGAAAAACAAAACTTCGATGTAGAACCATTAGGCTATCGTGGCAGAAACTACCAGCGCTTCTATATCCACTTCGACACCGTGTATAAAAGCTCTGCAATCACACACGCAAATACATACCTCGCCCAAGGTCGCACCCGATACCGCGATACCATACGTACCTTCGAAGGCATTATCACCCTCGATTCTGCCTCCACTGCTTATTACACCAATCTTAGTCGTACTTACGGAGTTTCGTTTGTTTCACTTTATGGACACTATAGTTTTCTTGAAGACAGCACCACACATGGCAGTGGACTGATACACGGAAATGTACAATACTATTGCATAATAAAAGACGGTCAATTATACTACGATAGTGAAGGCATAGACCACTCCGACGGATTCAAGAACCGCCAATATACCGGCCAATGGATTGCATACGACAACAACTTCATAGAACCATGTAATTGGGGCGACTTTCGCATACCAAACTCCAAGGAATTGGATATAGGAGCCGGCGAATTTTCACCACGAGATGAATACGCCAACAACGGCTGGCAATTACTAAAGAAGATGGCTTACAACTATTCTCAGGCAGTATATGACGAATATGTAGAAGACAACAAATGGTGGAAAAAATGAAAGTCAACTCATCAACGAAATATAATATAACAACTTGTATAACAAAGAAGATACCTTTGTTATGCATAACATTCTTAATCTTCGCAGGCTCAATGTTGGCCCAGGAAATTTCCCCAACAACGCCCACATGGTGTAGTGAAAAACCTACCTCATCATTGGAAAACTCATTACTAGACCACGACACAAACATAACCATCGAATGCCACTCCACATACATCTCTAGATACATCAACCCTTCAATTCATCATCATCCACTGAAAGATAGGATTGTTTTCAGCAGCCGCACAGAGGACCATATATGCAACTACGACAACACACAAGCCCAAAAAGTATATACAGAACGGCTAAACAAACTTCACGGTTTTGCACTACAACACAGTAGACCTTCAGAAGAAATAGCGAAAATAATCTATAATTTCGAACTACTTACAGGCTATCGCAACGGCCTCCCAAGTAAGGACAATTTTGGCGAAGTGTACATCCACTCCGACGCTCTCCAGAGGTGGAAACTTTGGTTTGACAGAAACAAAGAAAATATCTACTTCTGTCCCAGAGAACGTGTAATATTCTATAAACCAAAAGAAAGCCCGAAAAAGAAATTAAACTTCTAATGGTGCTATCGGAATTTATATTCAATCCAAACTAAAGGGAAAAGCCACTCGTCGCCAGTCTTTGCATATTCGTCCATATAAAAATAATCGCCCCAAACATTACCTTTCTCATCTACCGTATCTTGTATAAACACCTTCGAAGCTATTCCATCATGCAATTCAATCTTAGTTACATTACTCAAATCATCCTTCTTGATGCAGTACAAGATATTATCCTCCACACAGAAATCGTAATAATCGCCACCAAGAGTATAATATCCATAAAGAGAATCGTCAAGGTATACACCCAATCTGGCATTACATCTGCTAGACACTCTATTGTTGAAAAAAGACGTAGCCAAAACCAACTTTATAGTATCTCTTTTTGACAAAACAGAACCAACATACCTATAATTAACCATATCCGAATCGTCCAACAACACGCTGTACGCCCCCGAAGCAGGCAGAAGACTCTGGGCAAAAGATGCTTTATCTCTCTGAAACCGATACACCCACATCAATTCACCATCTTTGACGGGATGGGCGGAAGTAAGCACCAATCTGTCCCTAGTCAAGGTGTCTATCATATACCATGAACTTATTTCATGATTTGAAGATACTTGCAACATAATACTATCGTTGCGTAAAACATAACCATATTGCCTGATAACAGTATCGCCCTGATAACATACCGTTTCGTAATAACAACCATCATCCTCAAAACGCCACGACACTATAGGGTTAAGAACATGTTTTTCTTCTTGTCCCAAATCGGTGTTCAATATCATGTCAATCCCTAGCAATTGCCACTGGCCAAGTAGCAATCTTTGGTACTCTTGCTCAATAGCAGCAGAGTCGATGTCTACGCCAACCAATGCAATAACCGCAACACACACTAAAAATACCTTCTTCATAATCTTGATTTAAAATTAAATTCTATATATCTTGTTTTTATTGAGAGACCTTTCTACAAGCACTGAAAGATAGCAAAGTGGATTATCACAATGTATCCAATCTAAAATATCCGGTGTTCCCTTTTTTGAAGACTATTTTGTAATATGGAAGATCCGAACCATCAGTATCTTCAATAAATGGAATTATCAGCACACGAACACCACCGGAGGGAAGAAAACTATCCCACGGGTGAAAGACATTAATATAGATCCATGTGCCGGTAGGAGTTTTCTCAGAAAGAGAAACATGATGACCTAACACGACATGAAGTTTGTCCAACTCAAGATATTTTGCATCTGTCAAATAAAAAACATCTCCGTCTCGAGCGGTCACATCACTATTCATAATGTAAAATGATTGGTTATCATATCTGATTCTAAAAAGTGTATCGCCAACAGACTTGTCGGCAATCGAACTTTGTCCCGAAGCTCTAATTCCAAATATACACACAATCATAAATAATAAAAATACTTTCTTCATAACATTTTCGGGTTTAATTATTATATGTTCAAAAACTTAGTCTATTGTTATTTTTATATACATAGTATCACCGGCATATACTTCATCAATAAGTTCTAAGCCTTTTACAAACAGTTCACCGCCTAAATTATAACAATATTCTCTTGCCAGAAAATCATTTGGGGCATATATACCTACTTTCTCCGGCAATTTCATTCCTGCACTCAATTTGTAGAGATGAATTATAGGGGGAACGTCTCCAATATCTTTTTCTAATGTAGCTACATTACGAGCACAACAATCGAACACTGCTCTCTCTCCGTCTATTGCACCAAGAGGGCGAAACAAGGAATCAAGGAATGCAGTGTGTAAAGCTACAAAATCTCCCGAACTTTCAATTTCTCCGCCAAATTCTACAACGTAAATATCATCCCATTGCTTTACCACACTATCTCTCCAAAAACAAACGTCTGAACCTAAATTTCCAATGGGTTCAAAATAATAATGCTTCAATACACTATCTATACGCATGTTGTCGGACTGAGAAAGTCTAGCTTTCAAAAAACATCTGCAAGAACAGAGAAACCTGCTATACAATGCTTCCTTATATTCCTCCTCTGTACACCTCACCACAGTTACTTGTGCCGACACTGTAGCAACAAAAGCAATAACCGCAACACACACTAAAAACACTTTCTTCATAACATTTTCGGGTTTAATTATTATAACTGCAAATCCATTCTAAGACAATCTAGTAATTTTTAATTTGTAATAAACAGGAGTTCCCCAAGAAGCAAGGTTAACTTTATATGGTTTTAGTTTCCATCCTTCATTGCCGGCAGAAATTGCAGAAACCAACAACTCATCATCGCTAATCCAACATAGATTAAAATTAAAACAATCTTCGCTCCACCGACAATCAATATAATGACATAGCGTAATCATGCGATGCCGTTGTTCGTCGTATTTGTAGAACCACAACGAGCCATGATAGTCGCAGCCGTGACCCTCTTGACCCACAAATATCCTATTAGTGCCGTAAGTTCGTGTCTGCGACATCATGAAAGTAGAATCAACAACACCATCTTCACTCATCATAAACGACTCCTCAGTCAATGGTGCAAACATAATATATTCATATTGTTTGGTTTCAGGATAATAGTAAATAGGAGTACCGTAATACAAGTCTTCCTCTCTGGTAGAATCAAAATCTCTTGTTATATAATATCGCAAAGAGTTTTGTAGTCCCTTATTACACAATTCGACATAAAGTGCAGAGTTGGAATCAATAGTAATAGTTTCTGGCTGAATAGTGTATTTGTCTGTGAATAGTCGCTCATATTGTTCTTTTGTTATTTCCTCGGGTATAACGACAATATTATTATCTGCAGAAAGTGTAGAATAGCCCGTTATGGTATCTATGTAAGAAAATGGATTAAACTCCAAATCCTTATAGTCGCGAATATTGACAAAAACATCATCCTTACTATTCAACAAAACTTTGCAGCCTACAAACATTCCGACAGCTGACACAACAATACTAAGTAAAAATACTTTCTTCATAACGTTTTCAGTTTTATTGTTTAATGCCGAACTAACGCTGCATTTTCGGTTTTATTGCTTATACCAAGACCATTAACGGAGGAAGATTACGCAGAGAGTCATAGCCATTATTTCTAAGACAAAACTAATAAGTCGGTCGATAAAATCTGTAACTCGGTTGCTAAACATACAAAAAGTGTGACTTTTAGGGGTGAAAAATCACACTTTTTAGGGTAAAAAATGTGATTTTTTGAGGTGTGAGCGACCGTCTAACCAAATTTACCGACCGTATTGCTACCTTTATCCACCGCCAAACCGCTTGCCGAAATCCCTTGCAATGAATTTGCATTTACAGAGAAACACCTTCTGAGAAGGGGCCTATCTCAGCTGAGAACGGTCCCTTCTCAAATGAGATAGGCCCCTTCTCAAGCGAGAACGGCCCGTTCTCAAAACCACCATAACTGACAACTTAATATCACCGCCACAGAAAAAAATGCGATACATAAGTATATGGCTGTTTCGGGCCCTGCGGTTCGGCACTCGCAAGTGTGCGGTTTACGGGACAAAACCATGGGAGTTACGGGTCAAAAGTATGGCACTTTGGGGTCGTAAACCGCATGGTTTCTATCCCGAAGTGTGGCAAGCAAAAAAGCCGAAGCAATATGTGTATTGCTTCGGCTTGGTTATGTAGAACTATATAAGCGTTACTATTGAACTATCAAAGTTTTGCTGTCCAGAACTTCGCCGGTGGCGGATACAAGGCGTACGCTGTATTGTCCTGCTACAAGGTTTTGAAGATTAAGGGTCGTTGATGTTTGCGGTGCAGTAAACGGTGTTGACGACAATACTATACCATTGGTGTTGGCTATCTGCACAGTTCCGCTTTGCACTTGGTTTGTAATGCTGTAGCTTACCACTACCTGATTTGTGGCAGGGTTGGGCGAAAGTGATGTTATAGCTCCACTGCGAACCACAAGGCTTACAGAGTCGTAACCGTATGCGTCTACTGTAGACGAATATCCTCTTAGATAATAACGTTGTGTTTGCTCTGCTTGAACATTAAGAACATTTCCGTTTCCTATAGAATCACCACTCATATTGTACCATGTAAATACAGCATCCAATTCATCACTTTCAGCTGTAAATTGAACATTATCGCCAGCTAATGCCCTGGCATTTTCTTTGGCTTCGACTTTTATATCAAACTTTTCATTCAAGTAAATATAATATGTCAATCCACTTAAAACAGAATCCACTTGGTCTATTTCATGGTATATTTGAGACAGCTTTAACTCCAATGGAGTTTCGGTATCATAGAAACCTTTATATTCTATTTCTATGGCATATAACAAATCGGAGTTGCTACCCATCATAACATTGTTCAATCTTGCTTTTAAGGAATTTAATTTAATACGATTTCCTTCAAGTATTTCAATGTCTTCGCCCTGATTTCCGCCCTCATTCCATGCCTGCATAAGTTCTTCGGACAGTACCATGTATACATTTACGTATTCATTCAACATAATTTCAGTGCTTTCGTCAATCGGAGAAAATTTTAAATCAAATGAACGGTTAGTATTAAACGGATTTTTCAAAGTAGTTACCGCAACAGGCGTTTCTGTCGAAAGAACTGTATAATTCCTCCATGCTACATTATTGTTGCTTGCAGTAAAAAGATTCATATCAAGTGCCGTAGCATCTATACCCGATGTTTGATGACCATCTTCCAAAACTGCAGCTATCGACAATCGCCACGTTGCACCGGGCACATTTATACATGTTTGAGTTCCTTCAAATGATGGCACAGTCCATTCGGTGGAAACAATTCTTGTTCCATTGGCAGGAATAGATGGTATCAACAAAGTAGCAATCGCACCACTCTTAGCTTGACCACATATACTTCCATTGTCAAACCAACTACTTTTCCACATAAGAGGAGTGCCGGCTATAGTCCATCTAAGGTAAAGTTTTTTATTTTCCTCTGATGGCATATTGCTTTTATTTTTCACTCTCACATGTACTTTGTAGGTCTGTCCCGGTTCGGGATTGATAATTTCATCCAAGAAAATAGGAAATTGTCTATTAGGATCAGTCAAATAAATATCAGGACTATTGTAGTATCCATTACCTTCAATAAGATTAGGTTCGTTGCCGTTATCTGTTCCATTGTCTCTTACATACAAATCGGCTGTAGGATACAGCAAATCAACGTATGATAATGCCGCGTAAGCATCTACCAAGCCATAACCAACCTCGGTATTCCAACTGCCATTTGGAAAATAATTGCCAAATGTGGGACTATTTGTCAATGGATAATTAATATAAACATACGTACTATCCGACTGTCCAATCTTGCGTGCAGTACGTTCTATAGCTTGCTTAACTTCATACCCCATTAAGTTTGGACGATAAGACAAGATCAAAGCTGCTACACCTGCAACATGAGGACATGCCGCCGATGTACCCCCAAAATATCTTGTATCCCCATAGACATCTGTTGTTATTACATTTACACCTGGAGCAACAACACTCAAGCCTAAACCATAATTAGAATACGGAGCTCTTACTCCTGAACGATTAATAGCCCCAACTGCTATTACACCTTGATGATTTGCAGGAGCATTTATAGTACTCTCATAATCATTTCCCGATGCATTTACAATAACACATCCTTTCATATTTCTACCTTGAACAAGAGCTTCATTAATTGCATTTTTTATATTCGTTGGTTCGTTGTCTCCATTATCAAAAGAACTAGATCTACTTAATATGTCAGCTCCATTTTGATAAGCGTATCTTATTCCATTAGCTGAATTTTCACTTGTGGCACTTCCATCTACCATTGTTCTTATTGGCATAATTTTACAAGCCGGTGCAATACCTGAAATTCCTATGTTATTATCCTTTATTGCTCCTATTATACCTGCACAAGGTGTTCCATGATCATCATTATTATCATACGGAGCACCACCAGTATTATCTCCTGTACAATCATATCCTTGAATCAAATTGGAAGCCAAATCTGGATGATTAAGTTTAACTCCATCATCTAAAACTGCTACTATTACTGAAGAAGAACCCTCCGTAAAATTCCATGCTGGTTCAACATTTATGTCAATAGTACTTGTACCACCACTTTGACCTGTATTTTTTAAAGCCCATTGTTGAGAATAATACGGATCTAATGTATTCCTCATGTCCCTATATAAAAAATTCGGCTCTGCAAACTCAAATAAACCTGTTTCATAAAGAGAATTAGCAATTGTTATCGCAGAAAAACCATCTTTTGTATTTGACTGTATTATATACTGTCCATCCTTAAACAAATCTTCTCTTGCTATAGTATAATCAAATTGTTCAAGCACTTTTTCTAAATCATCTTTTGTTACCGATGATTTAAGCAAAACTATTACCTCTCCAATAAATCCAACAGAAGAACGAATGTCTCCATTGTCAATCATCGGTGAATATGTAATTATAGAAGTTTGTTCTTTACAAAATGATACAAGTTCTTCATATTTTGATTCATAAATAGAATCAATGTACACAAAACCTATAGTTTTCCCCATTGAAGAAGAAATTTTACCAAATTCTTCTAACGATGAAATAATAGATTGTACATTTGATGAAGGATCAATTTTCAAACACATTGTACTATTACTAAGGGAAAAAGGAACTTTTTTCCCATCAAGATAATAAAAGTAATCTTGTGCATTCGATGATATATTCATCAGTAATGCAAGTATAATTATAAAACTCTTTTTCATGACAATCAGATTTTAGTAAATTTATAACTACCAACCATTGGAGGTATTGCACAATCCATTGCCCCTATAGTTGACAATTCAATAGTATTATCATCCAACAATACGTAATTAAAATCAGCCCGTATAGGACTTATTGATACCAAATTATTATCAATTACACTATAAGTATATGTAACATCATCTTTAAAAAGGAAACGATGACATTTCATCGGTATATTTTCTTCATATACCTCCGACACTTTTGTGTCGAATCTCATAGTTTTAGCAGATTTATCAACTGTCATTGTAATAGTATGGCAATCTGTTTTGCATTGCATTTTATCTGACAATGTTTCTTCAAACAAATCTTGAGGTTCTTTTTCGCAGCTGCTAATGCTTAGCATTCCTACAGCTGCCAGTGCCAATAAGGCGGTTTTCACTGCGTATTTTTTCATGATTTCTATGTTTTTAAAATTAATAATATGCATCCCTTTATCCAAATCGGTAATATACGCATTATTTATACCGCTTGGAATATTAGTGATATTTATTTAGTAAGTATTATAAGTTGTTGCCAAAGAGGATGCTGATAAACTTTGGGTAACAATCGGTATCAATACTACTACAGCCCTACAGCAACGGAACGTGAAAGTGTCGTTGCTGCAGGGCAACGTTCATCAAAGTTGTTTTTGCCCAAAAGCCATATACTTAACAGTGGCAGTATAGCCTGCTGTATATTGTCAATAAAGTATTTTGTATGGTATATTATTATATTTCCTCGCCCCAACCGCTTATCCACAAACAGATTTGCAACGCAAAGCACACCGCAACCAATGCCAAAATTTAGCATTCGTCCCATTGCCGGCAACAATAGGAATGGTATTGGTATGTCCTTTTTTGTTGTCATAACTTCTTTACTTTTGAGAGTGCAAAGTTACACATTTATTTTTAATTACCAAACACTTTGGTAAGTTTTTTTCGAATATGTAGATTCCACCGCCAAACCGCTTTCCCAATGCACTTGCAGCGGCTTTGCTTCTACAGAGAAACACCTTTTGAGAAGGGGCCTATCTCAGCTGAGAACGGACCGTTCTCAAAACCACCATAACCGACAGCTTAATATCACCGCCACAGAAAATTGTTAAGTATTTCAAGGATTATCTTCCTCAACTTCATACTCTATTATGCTTAAAGGCTTAACGC
>JAGCLZ010000103.1 GCA_017646685.1 Bacteroidales bacterium
AAAAAGAAATAGAAAGATTTCGGCAACGTTGCGATTAAGCGAGTAAAGAGCAATGCCTTAGCATTAGCTCTTTCGAGCGATAGCAACATCGACGAAGTCAACAACGTAAAGCACGCAAAAGTTTAAAGAAGAATTCTTCTATTTTCCTGAAACGTGGAATTTTTAAAAGTTGCCATAATTCATTGTGGGGTAATTTGTCGAAATAATGCAATCAATCACAGATAATAATTCCTCATATTATGCTGTATTGTGATATTCAGAAAAAAGTTGTAACTTTGCAAATCGAAAATATTGAGATTATAGCTATGTCAAGTGATGAAGTAAAATATAAAGAAGAGTCATTTATTACCGATTTGAAAGATATTATCTATTCGGCAAGGCAGTTGGTATATTCTGCCATAAATTATGCACAAGTGCGACAAAACTGGCTTATTGGTCAGAAAATTGTTATGCAAGAACAAAAAGGTAAAGCACGGGCCGAATATGGAAAACAGATTATAAAGTTGGCATCACAAGCATTAACTGAGGAATTCGGACGCGGTTTTTCGGTAACCAACCTAAAGAATTTTCGTCAATTCTACTTGATGTTTAGTGATTTGCCAATTGGTCAGGCAGTGTCTGACCAATCAGAATTAGAAAAAGGTCAGGCAGTGCCTGACCAATTGCCATTATTAAGTTGGACGCATTACGAACGACTGATACGTGTTACAGACCCAATAGCAAGAGATTGGTATATGAAAGAAGCTGCAAAACAAATGTGGTCGTATCGCACTTTGGATAGAAATATATCTACAATGTACTATCGGAGAATGTTGGCTTCGCAAGATAAAGAAATTGTACAGAAAGAGATGCAAGACAAAACTTCTGATTACGACAAAAACAAATTAGAGTTTATAAAAAATCCTACAGTGCTTGAATTTTTAGGATTGCCGGCCAACAAAGGTTATACCGAAACAGTATTGGAGCAGGCTATAATAGATCAGATGCAAAATTTTCTTCTCGAATTGGGTAAAGGTTTTTCATTTGTCGCCCGCCAACAGCATATACGCACCGAAACTATGGATTTTTATATAGATCTTGTTTTTTACAATTATATTCTTAGGTGTTTTGTAATAGTAGAGTTAAAAACACATGCTATTACACATCAAGATATTGGACAATTGGATATGTATGTAAGGATGTATGATGATTTGAAAAAAGGTGAAGCAGATAATCCTACCATAGGTATATTGCTATGTACCGAGACTGATAAAACCATTGCAAGGTATTCTGTATTGAACGACAATAAACAATTGTTTGCATCCAAATACATGGATTATTTACCAACCGAAAAAGAGTTGGAAGAAGAAATAGAACGCCAAAAAGCATTGTTACAAACTATGACGAATGAAATTTAGATAGCTTATGGATTTTAAGGACAATAGACAATGGACTTTTTGCTTTGAGCTACGAGCTTTTCTTTAAGACAAAGAGACTACAAGTCCACGAGACAACGAGTTTTGATGGGCTGTGGGCTTTTAGCGATGAGCTGAAACATATATAGCCCACGCCGGCGGCGTGGAAAACATAACGAAGCAAATAAATCCCGTGCCGTTGGCACGGGATTTATTTGTATACTACAATTTTTGATAGACGTAATTTATCGGAGTAAATGCGAACATCCACAGGTGGGTGGCTCGTTGTTGGGTGATGTTAATCTTACTGTTCATTTTGGGGTGTTGGAATATTGAAGTCTTTGCGTAGCAGACCATATATGATGGCATCGTAGTAGTGTCCATTTTTGTATACTGCACGTCGTATGGTAGCTTCTTGTGTGAAACCAACCTTCTCGATTAAGCGTATGGAGGTTTTGTTTGGACTATAAATTACAGCTGTTAATCGTTCTAAGTTGCTATTACGAAAGGCAAGATCTATAATCCTACGTACGGCTTCGGTTCCCACACCATAACCCGATGCTTCCTTTGTAACCATGTATCCCACATATCCGTTACACTCGTATTCGCTATTTTCTCGTACAACATTCACTCTTCCAACTAACTTGTTGTCGAGCCAAATGGCACGGTAAAAGCCTCCTTTTGATTCTTCCTTTTGAATCATTTTTTCCAACTCATACATTGCATCTGAATGGTCGGAGCAACATATTGCTTCGTCTTCGTAAGTGAAATCCACGTTTCTTATCATATCCATATATGCATTGACATCGTTTAGGCACCATGACTTTAGTGTGATATTGTTTGAGTATCCGGTATTTTGCGGACGAAGTTTGTTATCGTGAATAACATTTTGTGTTGGGGTATCCTCGTCCTCAATAACAAGTCCGTAAATCTTTTGGTTATATATTTTTCCGTTTTTACATACTGCGTTTTTCAAAATACCTTCAAAAGCAAAGCCGTTTTTTTCCAACACTCGTTCAGCTGCTTTGTTCTCGCCGATGGTTTCAGCATATATTCTCTGAAAACCTTGGCTGTGCCTATATTTATTGTTGGGGTCAAAGTGCAGTGCTTCATGGACAATTTGTTGAACCACTAATGTGCCTATTCCTTTATTACACATTTCGGGCATAAGCACCAGTCTTAAAATTCCCGTTTGGTAATATACACCATTACAGCGTGATATATTGACACATCCCACTACCTTGTCGTCCACCTCAACGGCATAGTGAAATTCATCTCCATAAACAAGACAGTCCACCATACCTTTTATCCAGCTGTATTCACATCCTTTGGTGTATTGTTCGGGTAAAAAGTTGTCAGTAAGACTAAAGTCTGCTTGTTGTATCAATTGACGGAATGCTTCTTCGTCATGGTAAAGATACCATTGTCGAAGCTTGATAATATGAGAATTGTGAGTGTATCTCATAATCATTTGTTTTAGATGGGTTAAAAAAATCATTTCTTATTATTTAAAGTAAAATATATAGCCTGTTTTTTGCCATTTTGCTAGAAATTTCGATTTGCAAAGATAACCAATTCTTTTTATATATACATAAAAATAAATGGAAAATATTTTCATTGTACATGTTAATTTAAGGCGTATTGGACATTAAATTTCTTCTTGCAGAGAGTGTGTGTAGGTATACGACCATGTCTTGTTGACTCGTGGTCTAAAAAATTTACTTTCCAATGATATATTTTCCCCATGATTATACTCTATAATGTCGTTCAACGTTGACAAATGCCTATTATTGACGAATAAAAGGCGGATAGATATAAAAATAATTGTTGAAAGTTTAAATTCTAATTACGATGAGTACAAAAAACGAAATTCTGTACAAGCCGAAGCAAAAAAAGGTCTTTGGCAAAGAGAGATGGGTTGCTACTATGGTTAGCAAGAAACAAATCAGCTTGGAAACAATTATCAGCGATGTGGCAAAAAATACCACCGGACAGCCGGGCGAGGTGAGTGGTATGTTGCGTGCCTATCTTGGACGCATACGTACCCACCTTCTCGAAGGTGAGGCAGTGAAAATTGAGGGCTTGGGAACCTTTTACCCACGCCTATCCACACGCTTTGTTGAAGACCCTGCCAAGGTGTCGGTTGGCGAATGCATCAAAGGTGTGATGATAGGGTTCCGCCCCGAGCAGAAGCTGGTGGCTGTGGTGAAGAAATCTAATCTGAGAAAATTTACAGGCAAAGAAAACGAAACGGAGGAATAAGCAATGGACGTAAAGAAAGTGAAACGCACAATGAAAGTGGGTCCTAAGAAGGACAAAACCCTGTATGGGTTGCAATGGGTAAACTATGGCAATGTAGGTTCGGAAGCCTTGTTGCAGGAGGTGGAAGCTGCCACTACGCTTAGCGACAGCGATGCCGACCTGCTGGTTAAAGAGTTTGCCCGAGTGGTGATAGGCTATGTGGCCAACGGCCATAATGTGGACCTTGGCGTGCTGGGCACGCTGAGCCCCAAGATAAGTGCCAAGGCTGTGGATAGCGAAAAGGACTGCACAGCACAGACCATCAGTAGCATAGGTGTGCTGTACCGCTCGCGTCAGGAGCTGGCCGACGATGCCAAGGCTATGTCCATAACCATGCTTAGCAGCTCGTCGTCATCGGCTACCGATGGTGGTGATGAGGGCAACGATAATGGCAACGACAACGGTGGTGGTAACAATGGCGATGGCGGCGATTTGGTAGGTTAGTGCTTCAGTTGCCGACCTCGGCACGTTGAGCAGATGATATGCGATGCTTGACAGCATGATTTCCCAACGCCCTTGGGAAACCCTCCCAACGCCGTTGGGAATATACCCCAACGCCGTTGGGGTAGTCCCCTAAGGGCGTTGGGAAACCTCCCCAAGGGCGTTGGGGAGTCAATAGTTCAAGCATCGTATGTCAACAGCTCAACGATAGAAGGTTGCGGAAGTAAGCATAGGTTAGGAAAAAGATAATTACACCAAGAAAAAAAGAAATGCAAAATGGCTATCAGTTACGTTAAAAAGAAGATAAAGTTGCCTATCAATGGCAATGTTGAAGAACGCTATGTGGCTAAGATACAATACACAGGTCATGTCGACGAAGATAATATAGCAGAGCATATAAGCAATGCCACCACTGCCTCTGCCTCGGAAGTGGGTATGTATATCCGCGAGCTGGAGTACTACATCAGTCGCCGTTTGGCCGAAGGCTATATAGTACGTCTCGACCATCTCGGAACCTTTTACCCCACCATACATGCCAAGGCACAGCTGTCGGCCGCCGATGTGGACTACCGCACCATAACCCGCAAAGGGGTGCTGTTTCGCCCCACCTCCGAGTTTAAGGAAGTGCTGGACGGTGCCTCGCTAAGCCTCGCAAGCCCAAAGGTGATGAAAGCCATAGACCACCGCAAGAAAAGGGAGCAATGAGCTTTGGGCTTTGAGCCTGAAAGGTTCTACCATATATAACCCAATGGTATCGCCTTGGGACGAAAAATAGTCCGCCCCACCGGCGTGGGTAAACATAAAAATATGCAGAATAATAAAAACGGATTGATGTAGTTATTGAAAAAAATAAACGTAAATGGAAGAGGATAAAATATTTACGGTGAACGGCGTAACCTTTAAGATGATAGCCGTGCAAGGCGGTACTTACACCATGGGAGCAGCAGATGAAGATCCAGAAGCCGACGATTTGGAAAAGCCTGCACACAGCGAAACCGTAGCGGACTTTATGATAGGAGAAACGCAGGTTACGCAAGAGCTGTGGAGGGCTGTGTTGGGTAAAAAATCGTATAAATTCACCTCTGATTTGCAATGCCCCATAAGGAGTGTTTCGTGGATTGACTGCCAAACGTTTATACAGACACTGAATTATATGACAGGTCAAAAATTTCGTATGCCTTCCGAAGTAGAATGGAAATATGCTGCTCGTGGTGGTAACCAAAACAAAGGCTATAAGAATGCCGGCTCTAAAGATGCAGATGCAGTGACAAGGCATGATGCTAATAATGAAGATGAAATACATCATGTAAAAACCAATCAACCTAACGAATTGGGTATATACGATATGAGTGGCAAGGTGTGGGAGTGGCGTGAAGATTATTGGCGGAATGATTATGAAAGTAAAGATGATTATGGTCGCCATATTTTACGGTTGGTTAGTTCTATTTTCAATGGATGCAAAATGAGTGAGTCGAATCGCGATAATATAGACCGCCGTGTTAAGATAGAATGTAGCAGTTTGCGACTCGCCCTCTAAGATTTTTTTAGAGACAACGGACGATGTGCTTTTTGGGGTTTAAGGATTAATGTTTAAGGATTGTCTACTAGATAACGAGTTTTTCTAAGACAACGAGACTACAAGTCCACTA
Organism: Bacteroidales bacterium; assembly: GCA_017646685.1. Classification (GTDB taxonomy): domain Bacteria; phylum Bacteroidota; class Bacteroidia; order Bacteroidales; family P3; genus HGM05376. Next base: position 5,786 of record JAGCLZ010000103.1, read on the forward strand.
GACTACGAGTTTTTATGGATAACAGACAACAGACTTTGAGCCTGAAAGGCTGACACATATATAGCCTACGCCGGTACCGGTGGTGATGTGTAGATTGAATGATAAAAACGTATTAATGTAGGCAATTTTTAAAAGTTGCCACAACCATTAAAACAACAAAAATAATGTTTTGACGTTAGTTCTTGGTCAAAAAAATAACAGAATATAAGATTATGAATATATCGATAAGTTATAGTGAGATATTGAATTTTGTGGAAAATAAATTCAAAGTGAGACCGATGTTGCAAAAGAAAACAGCATCGGCTTTGGTAATAAGTTACAAACCTGCAGCTCTTTTGCCTACAATGAGTGTGGATATTGCTGTAGACGGAATAGATGGTGATGCGGTGTTGCTTTCCTACGATTGCAACAAAGCCATGAGTCTTATGGTGGCAGGAGTGGTGGCTTATTTGGAAGAAAAGATACCGACGGCGGTGGATGTGGATACCACTGCAAGAAAGATAAAGCTAAACCTCGACAAGATAGATAAGTTGGAGGCAGTGTTGGAGTACATGGCGTTGAGCGATATTGCGTTTGCTGACAATGAAGTAATAGCTAAAATACAAGTGCTGTAACTGATAAATACAAAAGGATATGAAGTGGGAAAATCTTACAGATAGGCAAAAAGTTTTGGATAAGGCTATAGAGCATTGCGGTATAAAGCTTGATAAAAGCGAAGCATGCCTACGAAAAGTGATGGCTGCTATAGGAGCCGGAGCCGCTGAAGCAGACTATGTGCAAAGTAGAATTGCATTAAGATTGCGTACAGCCGAACTCCTTGACAGTGTAGATACTTGGGTCGAGAATACCGAAAAGATGTTGGATAGATTTGAAAAAGACGATGAAGAGTGGCGTAGAAAAGGACGCAAGCTTGGTATTGATTTTTAGAAGTTGATTGAAATATTTTTTCGTATAAATGATATATTAGTCCGGATTAATTACTCTATAAGTGCAAACAAAGAAACAGAGTAATTAATTAGGGCTAAAATTTTATATGAATATGAATACGACTTTGAAAATAGGACAGAAGATTAATGATTTTGAAATAAAGAAGTTTTTAAAATCTTCGGATTACAATAAAACAGAAAGCTATTTGGTGTCAACCGAAGGTGATAAGAAAGGTTTATTGAAATTGTATATAAACAGCGAAGATAACGATGTTCCTTTTGAAAAACAGGTGTGCGAAAACTTTGTTGGGTGTGATTCGTTGCCACAACTTCTCGATAGTGGAATAATATCAATAGATGAAAAAAAATATCACTATACGATTGTAGAAAACATCGAAGGAAAATGGTTGTATGAATTTATTATGAAAGAAAAATATAACACATGGGAAGAGGCTGTAGTAATAATAGTTGAAGTGCTAAAAGCATTAAAACATTTGCACTCGATGAGCGATGGTATAATTTACAACAATATTAATACCACTACCATTGAAATACAAGAGAATGATGAATGTGTTAAAGTGTATCTTACAGACACCGAACATTTGTCTCGCTGTATTAATGGCAGAGCAACCTTTGATGTAGAGGAACTGAATAATTGGTTTCGAGCTCCCGAAACTTTTAAAGGGATATACGACGAACAGTCGGATATATTTTCGGCAGGAGCATTGCTATACACTATGATAGAGGGAAAAGAGCCGTGGAATATTGATAAACTCTTTTTTTGTAAAAGGATAAGCAAATCTGATTTGAAACGCTGTCGTATGGAGAAGAAAGATATTGTAAAAGATATGCAATTATCCGAAGGACAGAAAAGAATACTGAATAAAATGTTGGCATTGGACTACGATAATAGATATAAAAATGTAGATGATGTTTTGAAGGATATTCAAAATGCTACCTCTTTGGAAGAAGGGAAGCATACAACATTGAAATCTAAAAACTCGCCCCTCAAATCCGGTAAGAAAAAGGATAAAGAAGGTAGTAAGGCGAAAGAAACAAAAGTGGTTAAAGGTAATGGGTTTGCCGATGTGGCAGGACTGGACAGTGTAAAACAAATGCTACGTGACAATATCATGTTTGTTATGAAGAACAAAGATAAGGCGAGGAAATACAAACTTAAAGCACCTAATGGAGTACTCTTTTATGGACCTCCGGGTTGTGGAAAAACATTTATAGCCGAGAAGTTTGCCGAAGAGTCGAAACTGAATTTTATAATGGTGAAGGCTTCGGATATAGGTTCGATGTATATACATGGTACGCAAGGAAAGATAGCAGAGCTGTTTGAAAAAGCTGCCGAAAATGCACCTAGTGTTATATGTTTTGATGAGTTGGATGGCATGGTTCCCGATAGATCGAAAGGCGATAGTGTGCATTATGCAAATGAGGTAAATGAATTTTTAAGTCAGCTCAACAATTGTTCGGATAGAGGTATTTTTGTAATAGGGACAACGAATCGTCCGGAGATGATAGATCCGGCTGTTCTACGCACAGGTCGTATGGATAAAATGGTTTATATCCCGATGCCGGACAAGAATGCTCGAAAAGAACTTTTTAAAATACATTTGGACGGACGCTATTTTGATAAAAGTATAGATTTGAATGAATTGGCGGTGAAAAGTGAAGGCTATGTGGCAAGCGATATTAGTTATATGATAAACGATGCTGCATTGGAAGCAGCAATAGCCGATAAACCGATTTCGCAAGAATTGATACTAAAAAAACTAAGTGAAACACGCTATTCGGTATCGCAGGATGAAATAGCAGCTTATGAGAATATGCATAGCCGGTTTGATCGGAAAAATTATAACAAAAAGTGTTGCAAGATAGGATTTATAAAATAATGGTAATCAATTAAAATATATAAGAAATATGAAAATGATAGACAATGTAATGGAAGTATTACAAAAACAAGGTTTTTTGCCACAAAGAGAAGATTTCGGTATCATGTTCAAATACCAAATAACCAACTTTCTTTATTTATTCGACGAAAATGACGAAACGTATTTTAGCATGTATGTGCCTTGTATCTTCGAAGTCGATGACGAAAATATTGATGATGTTTTGAAAGCGATAAACATAATTAATAACGAAATGAAAGTTCTCAAACTTGTGGTAAATGCGAATAATGTTTGGTGTTGTTTTGAAGAAAAATTGACCGAAAATACTGATATAGAAGAGATAGTTTCTTTTGCAGTGGTTTCATTGTCTCAAAGTCAAATAAAATTCTTTGAGCGGTTGAAAGAAGTTTAGGCAACTTCTAAAATTCCACATTCTATGAAGAAGTAGAACGGATTATAGAAAGAAATTTTGCGTGCTTTATGTTTTTTCTTGCTATATTTTTACTTCTTTTCAATAGAGTAGCCCACTACACTCACTCAAAAGAAATGTATTGCAGAGAAAATTTATAGAAGGTTATTTCTGAATTTTTTCTTCGGAAATTACCTTCTGTTTTTACTCATTGACAGGTATGATAGCAACGATATGTCACAGGTATTTGATTTTGAAATAAGAATAAATAAGAAGAAAACAAACCAAAATGATAGGATAGGAAAAATAATAAGAAATATATTTTTGAAGTTTGTTGGAATGACAAAATTGAAGAAGAAATATATTGACAATGGTGATTTCGGTATCGGTGAGGATATAAACACTAAATCGGTGAATGACAAGAGCAAAATCCCGGATGTTGCTCACGATCGTAAGGCATTAAGATATTTGTTGCAAACAATGATTGTGGATCTGCAAAGTCGCAACATAACGCCTCAAAATTGGATGCAACACTATACGACTATGCCCAAATTTGAGTATATGTACGATTCTGAATTAAAGGAGTGTGTAATGTATGTTGTATGCTATAATGAAGAGAGATATGAAATGCATATGAAGGTTGAAAATACTCATTGGAAAACAAAGGAATGTCTAATAGCTGAGAGTAATAAACTATACGAAGTTCTTGAGCGGCTCAATGATAGAAATCTCGTTGACAAATTGTATAATTGGATTTATCTATTGGAAGAGGGCGTGGTTGAGGAGCGAGTTGTTATTCCCAAAGGCATCACACGCATTGCGCCAATGATGTTGGATTCCAATGATCGTACTTGGAGAAAGAAGAAAAACAAGAATATTCCCGAAGAGTTCCCGCTATATCAATATGGTCGCATAGGAACACTTGTCATACCTGCCTCAATAGAGATTCCTCACGATGATAGATACAGCCCATTTGCATCATACAAACAGCGTGCGTTTGTATGGAATCACCCTACGGAGTGGCAGAAAATACATATCCGCAATATTGAGAATCATTCACCGCACCTTTTGGTAGAAGACGGCGTGCTCTACTCTGCTGATAAGAGCCGATTGATCTATTGTTTTGAGGAGAAGCGTTCATTTGTTGTCCCACAGTCGGTAACAACCATTGAACCATACGCCTTCTGTCTGCAAAAAGGACTCAAAGAGGTGGTACTGCACGATGGTATTACAACCATTGGCAATGCCGCATTTATGGCGTGCAGTACTTTAGAAGAAGTGGTTATCCCAAAACAGATAAAGAAAATACCAGATGATTGCTTTGATGGATGCACTTCGCTTTGCGAGGTTACCTTGCCTGATGGATTAGAGGGTATCGAAAATTGTGCATTCCGTCAGTGCAAGGCGTTAAAAGCGATTCAACTGCCCGCTGGTTTAAAATATGTTCGTGGGTTTGAAGGATGTAGCGAATTAAGAGAGATAGAGATTCCTGCTGGTATTGAGAAAATAGAAAGTTTTGGTTTTATGTTTTGCGATTCATTACGTAAGGTAGTACTCCACAAAGGCGTCAAGCGTATTGATGGCTATGCTTTTCGCTATTGCGATAATCTTAAAGAGATAAATTTCCCTGAGGGTCTGGAATATATTGGAGACAGAGCGTTTTATCCTGCATCGTTGAACCGGGTTTCATTTCCTGCATCTTTACAGGAGATAGGTAGTGAGGCATTCTATCACAATGGCAAACTACACTTTGTCGAGTTCAAATCAAATGTTGAGAAGATTGGTAAAGCGGCATTTGCATGCTGTCCGCTCTTGTTTAAGAAATTCATCAGTAAACCTGGTGATATGGAGATAAAAGATGATGTATTTATTCAGGATACAACTTTTGACAAGTTTTGTTTTTGGGATTAAGAAGATTGAAATATTTTCTAAAAAAAAGTTCCTTACAAAAGATAGATTTGGGTGATTTGAGTACTCTATAGTATACAAACAATAAAAAATAAACAAATATGTTGATTATAATTTCGATTTTGATTCTTGCATGTGTTATGAAAGGCAAAGATGCAGGTAGGTTATTAGGACGATTGAAAGCTGTGGATTGGCATAGCGAAGTGTCTAAATTGATGGATAAATTACGCCCTTACGCCATAAAGGTTGGTAGGGCGTCGATGAGACCGATATTGCAGTCGTATTATGTGTTGAGTAGTAATGATACTCCTTTGTTGGATAAAGTGCTTATTTACGCTGCAATTGTGTATACAGTATCTCCGTTAAGTTTGTTGCCGGCTACGGTGTATAAGCTGTTGGGAATATTGGACGAAGGTATTGCAATGCTTTTTGTGTATAAAAGAATAAAGAGCAGGATTACACCTGAGATAAATGTTCGAGTGGAAGATACTCTCAACGATTGGTTTGGGGTAGAATATGAAATGGTGGAAGATTAATTTAAAATACATTATACGATGAAGAAAACAATAATATGCTTTGTAATGGGAGCGATGATGAGTTGCAATGAATCTGCAACGAAAGCTGAAGCCGTGGTTGCGGATAAGCAAACAACCATAGAAGATATAATGGCTGTGAATGTGGAAGACTATTTTTGCCATTATATGGATGATGTGGAACTGCCCAAAGACTTTCCTATCCCCGAGGCAGTGGATATATATAACACTGCAACGGTAGTAAATAGTTTATATTCGGTAGATGATTTTTGGAGGGTATTCGAAAACAACAAAGGTACTATAGATATTCTTGACAAGGTCGATTTGTCGGTTATAAAGGATGAATATATCAGGCGTTTGGCACAAAATACTATGGATAAGTATAAATATTTTTTCAAGTATTTTGATGCCACTAATGATGATACAAATCAGGTCTTGTGGCAGGAATTTAGAAGATGTCTTTGGGTATTAGATAGTACGTTTTTATCAACGCATCATGTTTCGACATATGTAAACCTTGGAGAAGATGAGTATTGGCAAGCCTTGGATTTTAGCGAACAGCAAAAAGAAGTGGCCGAACGTTTGGGAAACAACCCAACCGAAGATATGAAGCATGAGATGTTGGACGACATACTGCTAATGGAAAACTTTGAAGAAAAATGTGCTTATACGTATGCTTATATTGCATATTTGGGTTTTTACGATGCTTCTGATGAAAAACTTAAAGACGTGTTATACAATTTGCTTACCGATGGTCGCTATTCGCATCATTTGTTCTTTTTGTGGAGGGTGTGGCGTGCTACTGTTCAGCATTATTATGGTGCATCAAAGATGTCGGACATTGCTAACGGTATTTACAACAGAATGCGATTGGAGGTGGCTAAAAATACATTGAACTACTTGGCAAAGAATCCTACCGATAAGGTGGCAATAAATCAATATTTGATGACTGCCTATCACAAAAATGTGGCAAGAATAGGCGATTATCCTTATGGAAACCAATCTGTAATAGATGTGTATATTCTTGGATTGATAGGCGAATAGTTTTTGAAATAAATAATTATTAATAAAGGTACAGATATGAAAATATTAAAATTTTTGGCAAAGCCCTTCTTGTGGATAGAGGGTAGATGGAGCCGTCGTTCCAAATGGTTTAAAAGATTGGTGGTGATACTAGTTGTTGTGCCATCGTGTTTTGTGGTAATTTGTGGTCTTTTGGTTACTGTTATTGATACTGCGTATGCAATTTATAAAGACTATGTTCCATACGTTTGTGGTGAAAAGCCGGTATCGGAACGTTTAGAGCTTCGTTACTATTCTGATGGTACAGAAAGGTTGTATGACAAACAGAAGAAGAAGTACATAATGGACGATGTGTGTTGGGTGTCGAATGTGTCGGACGATGATACATTGGCGGTTATAGCTTTTCCGAGAAAGCGTGGCTACATCAACGTTCATACGGCAGAGATGGCTATAGATCTGCAATACAAATCGGCCTGGGTATTTTCGGAAGGGTTGGCAGCTGTTCGTAATCACGAAGGTAAGGTGGGATTTATCAACAATAAAAACGAGGTGGTGATACCTTTTAAATTCGATGCAAAAAATGCTGGAATAACGACACCATACGTATTCAAATCGGGATACAGCTTTATGAGCGACAGTACCGGACATCTTGGAATTATCGATCGCGAAGGCAATTGGGTGGTTGAACCTGCTTACGATTATATAGAACCATATTTAGTTGATGGTTTCAGAGTAGTAGTAAAAGATGGTCTTTATGGATTGTTGGATTCGGCTTTCAATGTGGTTTACGAACCAATATATCAGTCTATTTTATTAGAGGAAGACCAAGACAGAATAACGTTAATTACTGATACT
>JAGCLZ010000104.1 GCA_017646685.1 Bacteroidales bacterium
TATTTTTCTCTTACTATGCTATAGGCCAATTATTTATTTCCGAAAATGGCATTTTTGGGTATATATGCACAAAATATTACATGTAATGTTGTAATAATGTAATGTTGTAATAATGTAATTTTGGGTGTATGTGATAGGGCGTATGCAAAAGGGCGAATACGATTCGCCCGTACGGATATATGGGCGTATAATTGTAGGGGCGAATCGCATTCGCCCAATATTGTATTCGCCCAATATTGCATTTGCCAATATTGTATTTGCCCAATATTGTATTCGCCCAATATAATGCATTTGCCCCAAAAAATTAATGGCAAAATTAATGGTATACCATAAAATGTTTCACACCCGGGTATAAAACAAATTATGGTATACCATCGTGATGATGAAACCCGGGTGTGCAAAAAAACCGTTGTTTTGTTATTGCCATTAGAGGCAATTTCTAAAAATTGCTTTTGGAGTGTAGTAGTTTGTTGATTTCGCCAAGTCAAAATAATTTCTTATATTTGCTAGGAAATTGCGTAGAGCTGTAATGCTATATGCTTTTGAAATATATGGCGTTATGCATAAATGATATTAACCGAAAGAAATGAAATATATAAAATAATGTACATTAGGAAACTGATATTCTTTATTGTTGTGGCTGTAGCTATGGTGGATGTTGCGGTGTCGCAACCTCGAACATATTCGGCCAATGGTGTAGAGTTTGTGATGGTAAAGGTGGAAGGCGGCAACTTTACGATGGGCCACAAATCGCGTAGGGGCAAGGATAAATACAAGAAGGAGCGTCCTGCCCACAATGTAACGCTGAGCAGCTACTATATGGGCGAAACTGAGGTGACACAGGAGTTGTGGACGGCGGTGATGGGTAGCAACCCCTCCAATTTTGCCGGCGGCAACCGCCCTGTGGAGCAGGTGAGCTGGAACGATGTGCAGCTTTTTATCCAAAAGCTTAACCGGCTTACGGGTATGAACTTTCGCCTGCCCACCGAGGCCGAATGGGAGTTTGCTGCCCATGGCGGCAACTACTGCAAGGGCTATAAATACAGTGGTGGCAGTATGGACGACGTGGGTTGGTGTGCCGAAAACTCGGGAATGGAAACCCACGATGTGAAAAGCCTGGAGGCCAACGAGCTGGGTATTTACGATATGAGTGGCAATGTGGCCGAATGGTGCAACGATTGGAAAGGTCCTTACGACGGCAGTATAAAGCAAAATCCGCAGGGTGCTGCATTTGGAACCTATAGGGTGCTGAGGGGTGGCAGCTGGATAGACAATGTTTTTCAATGCCGTATAACGGCTCGCGATTCGGCCAAACCCGAATATGCCAACAAAAGCAATGGCTTCAGGCTGGCACTATCGTGCGACGAGGTAGCAGAATAAAACGATAATAGAGCTATGAACGAGGCATTTTTACACTATGTATGGAAGTATAAGCTGCTGGTTGGCAATTTGGTTTCTACCACCGGCGAGAGCGTGGTGGTGGAGCATCCCGGCGAATATAACACCAATGCCGGTCCCGATTTCTTCAACGCACGAATAAGAATAGGCAATATGCAGTGGGTAGGAAATGTGGAGATTCATAAGTTGGCATCCGATTGGAATTTGCACAACCATAATCATGACAAAAGTTACAACAATGTGGTGCTGCATGTGGTGTATGAAAACGACAAGTATATCGTGGCCGAAAACGGCAACGCCCTGCCTACCTTGGAACTGAAGCCTTTTATACGCGAGGACCTTTGGCAACGCTATAGCTCTATAGTGCTTCCACCATTGGCATCGTCCATACCTTGTGCCGAGCACCTGGCCGATGTGCCGGATATATATGTAAACACATATATGGAGCGTATGGCTGCCGAACGGCTCGAACGCAAAGCCGATGTGGTTAAGGCGTTGCTTAACGAAACCAAGGGGTCGTGGGAGCAGACGTGCTACATACTTTTTGCACGCTACTTTGGCGGTACTGCCAATGGGTTACCTTTTGAGATGCTTGCAAAGTCGATACCGCTAAACCTTTATTCCAAAATACGTGCTTCGCATTTTCAGGTAGAGGCGGTGATGTTTGGCCAGGCCGGCCTACTCAACGACGATTTCACCGACCAATATCCGCTGGCGTTGAAACGCGAATACGAATATCTGCAAAAAGCATATTCGCTGGTACCTATAGAGGGCTACCTGTGGAAGTTTTTCCGCATACGCCCCTACAGTTTTCCCACTTTGCGTATAAGCCAGTTTGCACTGTTTATGTCTAGGGCTAGAAACTTGTTTTCAAAACTGTTGGAGACAAGGAATTTCAACGATATACTGTCGTACCTCGATGTGGAGGCATCGGACTATTGGGATACACATTACCATTTTCAGAAAGAGAGCAAACGTGTACGCAAAACCACCGGCCGTACTTTTGGAACCTTGTTGGTAATAAATGCATGGGTGCCGTTGCTGTTTCAATATGGGGTACAGCATGGTATGGAAAAGTATAAAGAGTTGGCTTTGCAGCTGCTAGAACAGATAGATGCCGAACACAACAATGTAATTAAACTATGGTCGGCGGCTGGACGTGGAGCAAATAATGCTTTGCAGTCGCAGGCTCTGTTGGAGATATACAACGAGTATTGCAAGCAAAAACGTTGCTTGCAATGCAATATAGGATATAAGATATTAAATAAGAAATAACATAAATAAAAAGATATGCAAATAGCGTGGATAATAGGAATAGTGGCTTTGATAGTACTTTTTCTGTACCTGAAACAGTACAAGAAAGAGGTTGCTCAGCCCCGGGAAAAACCTACAGAAACTATAAAGGTAAATAATAAAGGATGCAGTATTGCGTTCTATATATTCTTTGCTGTGCTTATAGGTGTATTTGTTTACTACTATATACTGTATAGGCAAAGCTTGGGATAAAACCAATTATAGCTTATTGTAGTTATTTTATCATCACAAAGCATTTTATATTATAAATGATGGAAAACGTACGAGAACTTTTTGATATATTAAACACTTCCGTTTACGGAAAACCACTTATCTACTTTGACAATGCTGCCACTACACAGAAACCGCGCAGCGTTGTGGAAACACTTACGAGCTACTATACCACCCTCAATAGCAATATACACCGGGGTGCCCACTACCTTAGCACTACTGCTACGGAGGCCTATGAGCAGAGTCGTCGCAAGGTACAGAGCTTTATCAACGCCAAACATCCGCACGAGATTGTCTTTACCCGTGGCACTACCGAGAGTATCAACCTGGTGGCATCGTCGTTTGCAAAACGCTTCCTTACGGATGGCGACGAAATTATTATCTCCGGCATGGAACACCACTCCAATATTGTGCCTTGGCAGATGGCATGCGAGGCCAAGAATGCCCGGCTTAAGGTTATACCTTTTACCACCGAGGGGGTGCTGGATATGAAGGCTTTCGAGCGATTGTTTAGCAGTCGAACAAAGTTGGTGGCCGTAAACCATGTGTCTAACACATTGGGAACCATCAACCCTATAAAAGATATTGTAGCCTACGCCCATAAGCAGGGTGTGCCTGTGCTTATTGATGGGGCTCAGGGTATATCGCATATAGCAGTAGATGTTCAGGATATAGATTGCGACTTCTATTGCTTTTCGGGCCACAAGATGTATGCTCCTATGGGTGTGGGGGTGCTCTATGGCAAAGAAGCCATGCTCAACGAGTTGCCTCCGTACCAAGGTGGCGGCGAGATGATAAAAGATGTTTCGTTTGAAAAGACTACCTACAACGAGTTGCCGTTTAAGTTCGAGGCCGGAACTCCGTCGGTAGGTGATGTGCTGGGGCTTAAAACGGCAATAGAGTTTATGGAAACTATAGGCATTGCCAATATAGCCAACCACGAAAACCAGTTGCTGGACTATGCCGTGGAGCAGATGAAAACCATAGATGGTATACGATTTATAGGCACGGCTCCAAACAAAACATCGGTGGTGTCGTTCCTTGTGGGAGATTCGCACCCCTACGATGTGGGTACATTGTTGGATAAACTTGGGGTGGCGGTACGTACAGGGCACCATTGCACTCAGCCAATAATGCAGCGCTACGATATTCCCGGAACGGTGAGGGCTTCGTTTGCAATATACAACACTATGCAAGAGATTGATGAGTTTGTAAAGGCTTTGAAACGTATTGCCCCAATGTTGATGTAATTGAATATTGATAGAATAAAATATACTAAATACAAATGAGAAAGAATGTAAAAAGATTATTAGGATTGCTAGTAGTTGTAGCAATAGTGTCGGTATCGGTATTGCTTGCCTGCAAGAAAACATATGTTGAAGAGTATTATTCCGGCAAGGTTGTAGGTGTGGAAATGTGTAACACCCGTACCAACGGTTATCTTATAGAACTTGATTCGCCAAAAGGTGTGGGCGACACTATGACATTGGGAAGCAGGTTTTTCAAAAACCTTGTTATAGGCTACGAAGCACCGGTAAGACTCAAAGACAATCAAAAGATTTCGGGAGTAATGTATCAGACAATGGGATATGCCAACATCAACTGTATGATGGCCAATACCAGAGGATTGCAAGAAATAATAATACTTACTGTAGACGAAGAATAGCAATATACCGTACCCATTTCATTTGTTGAGGTGCTCAAATTGGCGATAGGAAAACATATATAATGAAAATAAAAACCAAGGTACTGCATGGACGAGATACAAGCTGTAAAAAACAGATATAAGATAATAGGCAATAATCCAGAGCTAAATAGGTCGTTGGCGATAGCTATCAATGTGGCACCAACCGATATGAGTGTGCTTATAACCGGCGAAAGTGGAGTAGGAAAAGATGTGTTTTCGAAAATTATACACGACAATAGTTCTCGCAAAAACACCGGTAGCATAATATCGGTAAACTGTGGTGCTATTCCCGAAGGCACAATAGAGAGCGAATTGTTTGGCCATGTAAAAGGTGCTTATACAAGTGCCGATAGAGATAGAAAAGGATACTTTGAAGAGGCCGACAAAGGAACCATATTCCTCGACGAGATAGGCGAGCTTCCTTTGCCTATGCAAGCCAAGCTGCTGCGTGTGTTGGAAAGTGGCGAGATGATGCGTGTAGGGTCGTCCAAAGTGCAGAAAGTGAATGTGAGGGTTGTGGCTGCTACAAATTTGGATATGTCTAAGGCTATACGCGAAGGAAAGTTTCGCGAGGATTTGTACTACCGCCTCAATCAGATATCCATACACCTGCCATCGCTACGCGAACGTAAGGAGGATATAGAACTGCTGTTCCGATGGTTTGCTTCCAACATAGCAGAGAACTACCGCATGCCTATGCTACAGCTTACAGATGATGCCAAGAACTATATAATAAACTATCCGTGGTATGGCAATGTGCGTGAGCTTAAGAATATAACCGAGCAGATGTCTATAATAGAAAGTACTAGACTGATAACTCGCGAGGTGGCAATGAAATATTTACACTACGAGCAGCCTACCAAACTGCCTGCTTTATATAGGCCACAGGAGGTGGCATCGGCAAATACGATAACAGACCGCGAGCTACTGCTCAAAGCTCTTAGCATGGGGCAGATGATAACCGAGATGAGAGCCGAAATAAACGAGCTGAAAAACACATTGGCAGCGCTGGTAAAGGGCGGAATAGCATTGGGCAGTACCCCTCAGCAGTTGCAACATTCTACACAATCCGAAGAGATATACGAGATGGAAGAGCCTATAACCTATTCGTCCACTACCGAAGAGGATGAGAAGGACTCGTTTTTGGATACCGAAGTTATAGAAGAGGAGTCTCTATCGCTCGAAGATCGTAAACGCGATGCTATTCAAAAGGCTTTGGAGAAATACAAAGGAAACAGAAGGCTGGCGGCGGCAGAGCTGGATATATCCGAACGTACACTGTACCGCAAACTGAAGGAGTACGGTATAGAGTTGTAGACAATAAAAAGTTGAAGGCGTGATGTGTATTGGTGATATGCAGAATGTTTTTCGGGCAAATGTGCCGGCATCGAAAAGCTTGTCCAATAGATGGCTTGTTTTGCAACATTTGTCGGGCGGTGCCATACAACTCAACAACCTTTCCACCGCCGACGATACCCGGCTTCTACAAACCTTATTGTCATCGCCGACCCAACCTACGCATGAAGTACAAACATTTCACTGCGACAATGCCGGTACTGTGGCGCGGTTTCTTACCGCTGTGCTGTCTGTATCAAAAGGTAGCTACATTGTTACCGGAAGCGACCGTATGCAACAACGTCCCATAGCCCCACTTGTGGATGCTCTAAACAGCATGGGCGCATCTATTACTTACACCGACCGGCATGGACATTTCCCTATATCTATCGTTGGTAGACCGTTGCAAGGGGGGATGGTGGATATTGATGCCTCGCAGAGCAGCCAGTTTGTTTCGGCTCTTATGCTTATAGCTCCTTTTCTGCCAAAGGGTTTGACCATAAATATTGTTGGCTCCATGGTGTCGGAGCCGTATATATCCATGACTGCCGATGTGCTACTGCAAGCCGGGATAGCGGTACAATACAGTAAAAACACCATACATATTCCTAATGCCAATCCGATGTGTGGTGCTGTAGGGGTGGAGGCCGACTGGTCGTCGGCAGCTTATTTGTACAATTGGGTGCTTTTGACTGGAAAACCTTTGTATGTTGCCGGCCTGAGCCTGAACTCTTCGCAAGGCGATATGGTAGTGGCCGATATTTATAGTCGTATAGGGGTTGATACTACGTATATAAATAATGGAATAATGCTACAGCGCTCAGCGGTTTGTACGTCGTCGGTTGCATATAATTTTATTGGCTGTCCGGATTTGGTGCCGGCTGTGGTGGTAGCTTGTGCCGCTTTGGGTATAGAAGGAAGATTTGAGGGGTTGGATGCTTTGCCTTACAAGGAAACCGACCGTATAAAGGTTTTGGCTCTCGAACTGGACAAGCTGAATATAAAAACTTGCTGTAGCCACAACTTATTGTATCTTCCGCCTCGTATTGGCACTATGGCGTTGGATACACCTCTATGTCTTTCGCCCCATGCCGACCATCGTATGGCAATGGCTTTCTCGGCATTCCTTTTCTTATTGGGTGGAATTACTATCTCCAACCCCTTGTGTGTTGCCAAATCTTTTCCCAATTATTGGCACGAGTTGGAGTTATATTCCGGCTTGAAGAATGGCAATTTCTAAAAATTGCAGGTACCTGCTGTAACGGTTGATTTTCTAAACCATAAAAGTTACAAAGCATGTTCTTAACTATATTGCCTTACATATTCCAATCATAAATGTTTGTTTGGCTTTCTATCGTCTCTTCTACATTGTCCGGTAGCAACGGGAAGAAGTCGATACCTGTAAGTTCTTCAATCTCGTCAATGCTTCTTATGTATGTGTTTAATTTTTTGTTTCCGGCTTTATTTTCGAATAAGAATCCTGTGGTTGTCCATCTGTTTTCTGTTTTCCGCAGAAATACTTTAAAAAAGCTTTCAGGTACAGCCACATTGTTTTCGCCTATTGTTTTGTGGTTGACAGCCACTATAGGTCCGCATGCTATGTATATGTTGCCATATTCCTTAGCCCATTCTCTGGCCAGCTCTTCCAGTTCTTTCCAATCTCCTTTGTTTAGGTTTTTATTTTGAGGGCATATATTGCTTAGGTAAAAACTTTCGTCCATAGCTGTTTTGCTCCATTTCATATCACCGGCCGGAGCCATGTGTCCGCGGTCGTATCCGCTATGTTTGTAGTCGTTGGTGGTGGCGGTGTTGCCTTTTGCCAATGGGTCGGGAACAAAGTCGTCGCCACGTGGCACATTGCCTGCCACTTCGTCTGCTGTAAGCTCGTATGCCACCCAGTTGGGTATGCACCACTGCGAGTTGTAGCTTACGGTGTATCCCTCGTGGGCTATCACTTGTTCGCTTTGTGGTGTGAGCAGAGTGGGTAGTTCAATGTTGTTGCTAGCTGTTGGGTTGCCGTCGGCTGTTGTATATTGCTTATTTTTGTATCCATATAGTACTATTGCCAATATAGCTATTGGCAATAGTACTAATATTATATATTTTTTGTTGGCTGATTTCATGGTCTTTTTATGTCTAATTTTCGTGTTTTCCAAGGTGTTTCTTTATGCTGTTTACCACTTTGTCGCGTAGCTTTTCGGCTGTTTGTTCTTCCGATGGGTATATAGGTTGCAGAACGTCGACATTTATTTTCGACATAAATCGTGGCAATGGCACTTTTATATTGTGGTATACTGCACGTTCGCTTCCGCTTATAGCCACCGGCACCACGGGCACGTTCAACTCCTTGCTAAGGATGGCAAAGGTTTCTTTGAACTTGTTGAGGTTTTTGGTTTTAGAGCGTGTACCTTCGGGGAATATTACTATGTTTTTTCCTTTGCTCAGCACGGCACACATCTCTTGTAGCGATTCGCGTACGTTTTTGTTTATATCCATAAGTATTATGTTGTTCTTCTTGGCCATAAACAGCGAGAATTTATTTTTCCAATGTTTCTTTTTGGCAAAGAAGAAGGTGTTTCGGTTTATTTTGCCGGGCAGTTTGTAGGTTAGCAGCAAACCGTCCAAGGCACTGCGATGATTGGCCACTATTATGCAGGGTTCGTTGGGTATGTTTTTCGAGCCTTTGTATTTGAAACGATACAAAACCGATAGCACAAATTTGGATAAACTGTTCATGCACCAATGTATTATACCCGGTTTATCCAACTTTATATCTATTTTGGATGATAGTATTTCGCTCCAAGTTATTTTGCTATCGTTTAGTTTATGGTTGTTAGTTTCAATGTATTTGCTTAGCTTATCCAGGGTGTTCAGTTCGTCGATGTTTTCTTCGTTGAGGCATATATCGAACGAGTTTTCGATGAATGCCAACAGCGACACCTTGCTTAGCGAGTCCATGGATAGGTCTATCTCAAAGTGGTCGTGTTCTTTGGCAATACATCCGGTTTCGTCTTCGATAAATGTTTTAAGTAGCTTATATACTTCGGATTTGTTTTCCAGGTCTTCGGTGGCATTATTGTTTTCCGGTTTTTCTATCAGCGATGGCAATTTATAGCGTTGCAGCTTGCCCAATCTGGTTTTTGGAAACTCGGTAGAAACAATATGATATTGTTTTATTCTTTTGTATGTGGCGTTTTCGGAGTTGAACTTGCTTACTTCGTCTTTTATTAGGCTATCCATATTTTCCAAAGATTGCAAGCGTATCTTGTTCATATTTGGACGAATGGCAGCGTGCAAAGCATCTTTGTATAGGAATATACCTATCTCTTCCACATATTGGCTGTATCTCAAAAAGTCTTGTTCCAGCAGTTCCGGGTTTATGTTTTTTCCGTTGGATGTAACTATTATTTCTTTTATTCTTCCGGTTATTTTCAAGCCGTTTTTATCCATCATACCAGTGTCGCCGGTATGTAGCCATCCGTCTACAAGTATTTGATCTGTTTCTTCTTGACGTTGGTAGTAGCCCTGCATTACGTTGTCTCCTTTAAGAATGATTTCACCGTTTTCGGCAATCTTCACATCCACATGAGGCAGAGGGTCGCCGGTGTAGCCAATCTTGCGTTTACCGGGACGGGTAAAAGTAATCATAGGGGCGGCTTCGGTCATGCCGTAACCTTCAAGCACATAAAAACCAAGAGTTTTCAATATCGTGGCAGTCTCTATGGAAAGGGCAGCACCACCCGAAACAAGATACTCGATATTGCCACCAAACTTTGTATGTACACTCTTAAACACCACCTTCGAAACAGCATCGTTGCCTATGGCTTTAACTACTTTGTATAATATCTTAGTAATAGGCGACGCATTTATCTTATTCATCACACCTTTCACCAACATATCGTATAGACGTGGCACACCTATTATTAGTGATATTCTACCTTTGTTCAGGGTTTTAAGTATTGCTTCGGCGTTCATTCCCTCGGCTATGTACACTGTGCTACCCACGGATAGGGGTGCCACAAGGCTGCCTATAAGAGGGAAAGCGTGGTGCAATGGCAATAATATCATTACGTTGCTTTCTTCTTTAAAGATGGGAACGGATTTGCTTACCGCGTCGATGTTGAACATCACGTTTTTATATGACAACATCACGCCCTTGGGGTTGCCTGTGGTACCGGAGGTGTATATGATAAACAAAGTATCTTCTTGTTCTTTTATCGGAATATTGGAGATAGGCACTTTGTCTGCTGTATCAATTGTTATATAGGATGGTGTAATTATCTTTGCACCCTTGCAGTCCATGTTGGCAAAGAAGTCCAACTTGTTATCGGTGGTGAATATAATGTCGGGAGTGCAGTCGTTTATTATGTATTCCACTTCATTTTTGGTAGACTGTACATCTACAGGCACTACCACAGCGTTGCAACGTAGCGAGCCATAGAGTGCAAAGCACCATTCCGGTGAGTTTTCTGCAAATATAAGCACCTTGGCGGGTGTGCAATCGGCCAAAAACGTATCGGCATAAATTTGCGATATTTGAAGAACTTGGTTATATGTATATTGTTTGTCTTTGTAATTGATTGCTATTTTGTTTCTTTCTCTTAGCATTGTTTCTTGTTTTTGTTTTTTATTATATTTGTTTTGCTATAGATTTCATGTCCCGTTGTTATCAATCGAAGAATTTCCAAACAAAGCCCCATTGCAGTGTGAAGTCTTGTCCGGGATAGTGTGGAAGCATGAAATATGTGGGAGTTTTTTCCCACAAAGCATTTATGTGTAGTAGTTTTAAGAAAATAGTTGCATGTTTTATTTGTAA
>JAGCLZ010000105.1 GCA_017646685.1 Bacteroidales bacterium
AAAACAGTATTACCTTCTAAAGCATACGCTAAGATAAGCAGCCGTCTTGTTCCTAACCAAGACCACGAAAAGATTGGACAAATGTTCAAAGAATACTTTGAAAGCATAGCTCCCGAATACGTTAATGTAGAAGTAAAATGCTTACACGGCGGACAAGCTTATGGTTGCCCAATAGACCTTCCTGAATACAAAGCTGCTGAAGAAGCTTATATGGAAACTTACGGAAAACGTCCTATTCCTATGCGTAGCGGTGGAAGTATTCCTATCATCTCTGAATTTGAAAGAGTATTGGGTATAAAATCTATACTAATGGGATTTGGTTTGGGTAGCGATGCTATTCACTCGCCAAACGAAAACTATCGTGTAGACCATTTCTACAAAGGTATAGAAACTATTATTGCATTCTACAAACATTATGCTAAATAATTTTGAGCAAGAATAGATATTGATAATACATACAAAAGGTAGTAACATATATCTGATTATAATATAGTTGCTACCTTTTACTTTTTTATAGTACCACACCATAATAATTAATGAAAGAAAAGATATTCATCATATTATCCTTTGTCAGTTTGGGATTTGGAATACTTGGAATGTTCCTCCCCATACTGCCCACCACACCATTTCTGCTACTATCGGCAGCACTATTTGCCAAAAGCTCGACCCGATACTACCAATGGCTCCTAAACCACAAGCACTTCGGACAATATATTCGCGACTTTCGCGAAAACAAATCCATACCCCTGCGAATAAAAATCATAAGCATAACCACCCTATGGGTTACCATACTTATAAGCATAATATTTGCCGCAAAAGGAATGCTGTGGTTGCAGATACTGCTTGCCGCAATAGCCATAGGGGTAAGTATACACATACTATCATTCAAGACAAAAAGATAAATACCCCAAACATACCAAAACCGTGTTTTTATAGTTATTACTACAACATAAAACATTAATAAGCCAATGAAACGAATAATAATACTACTGTTGCAATTGTTTTGCATTGCCTCTGCAACATATTCGCAAGAAAAAACAAAAATCTACCTATTCAAAGTAGAGGAAGACATAGCTCAACCTGCTGTGATGAGAGTAGAAAAGGCATTGGAGAAAGCCAAAGAAAACCAATCGGACTTGGTGATAATGCAGCTAAACACCTTTGGTGGCGAACTGGCAGCCGCCGACAAAATACGCACAATGCTACTACAATCCGAAATACCGGTGTGGGCATATATCGACAACAATGCAGCTTCGGCCGGAGCACTGATATCTATAGCCTGCGAGCGAATATATATGCACAGCGGATCCAGCATAGGTGCTGCCACCGTAGTAAACCAAACCGGCGAAGTACAACCCGACAAATATCAAAGCTATATGCGTTCGATGATGAGAGCTACAGCCGAAGCTCGTGGTCGCAGACCCGATATTGCCGAAGCAATGGTAGATCCCGATGTATTTTTGAAAGACATAGTAGATAGTGGCAAAGTACTTACTTTCACCACCGAAGAAGCCATAAAACACAACTACTGCGAAGGCCAAGCAGAAAGTATAAGAGAGCTATTGGAAACAGCAAATATTCCTACCTATACCATAGAAGAACAACACTATACAGCTATTGAAAAGATGATAGCATTCCTTGTAAGCCCTATGATAAGCGGACTGCTGATAATGCTTATAATAGGTGGCATATATTTCGAGTTTCAATCGCCGGGCATAGGATTCCCATTAGCAATGGCAATATTGGGAGCATTACTATACTTTGCACCTCTATACCTCGAAGGCCTTGCCGCCAACTGGGAGATAATAATATTTGTAGTAGGTATAATACTACTGGCGGTAGAACTGTTTGTTATTCCAGGCTTTGGAGTAGCCGGTGTGGCAGGTATAATATTTATAATAGGCGGATTAACACTAAGCCTTGTAGGAAATATCGGTTTCGATTTCTCGCTAGTACCTACCAGCAATATGATACAAAGTTTCTCTACTGTGATAATATCTATCACCATAGCATTCCCTATATGTATATGGCTGGGCAAAAAGATGTTTACCAACAAAACTTTTGCTCCAAAACTGGCATTAGTTACCGAACAAAAAGCCACCGAAGGTTATACAGTATCGTTGCCGGAATTTGACAGTTTGGTAGGAAAAGAAGGCATAGCCGAAACCATACTACGCCCTTCGGGAAAAGTAAGAGTAGAAAACGACATATACGATGCTGTAGCACAAATATCCTACATAGAGAAAGGCGAAAAGGTAAAAGTACTAGAACACGAAAACTCTAACCTTGTTGTTACAAAAGTAGTGGAATAAAGACGTTTATACATTATATTATTATAAAGCAACCCGAGATGAACTTATAAGCATCTCGGGTTATTATTTTCAACAATCATTTACGATTAATTATACTTATAAATTGTCTTAATTTACAACTAGTGTGTTACCATTATTAAGCCTAAAAGAAGCTATACTAATACCATCATAAAAATCATCAATAGGTAATAAAATTAATGTGCCTATAATAGAAATAACAATAATAATGAGACCTAAATATTTAAGGCTGATAGTTTTTTTACTACCTGTGTTATATGGTTTCAATAATTCGTGTTCTTCATACATTGATTTTGCATGTTCCATTTCGAAATAATTAGACATTTCTTTTTTCTTTGCTTCTATAATTTTTTGTTCTAAACGTTTGTGTCTATCTGAATTTTTGCACATAAATCTTTGCTGTTTTATTGCTATCCCTATTCTAAAACCTAAGCAGTTTTCGGGTTCCCTGCCTGAGCAAGAAACCTTGTGTCTGTAAATAAAAGGATACAAAAAAGGCATGAACCTTTTCGTGGTAGCCTCTTATTTCTAAGGAAGGTGTCTGGAATACCTAAAAAAACAATAAGGGATAGTACGATGCAATTCACGCCTAAGCGCAAACTGTCCGCAGTCCTATTCTCGTTTTTTGGGTATAAGTTTTCCAGACTTACCTTAGAGAGAACAAGAGCGTCTAGCTCAATATTTTAATTTATATTTTATTCGTCGTTTCTACATATTTTCATCTATTTATTCGTAATGCAAAGGTACAACTTATTTCTAAACTATCAAAGGTTTTTAACGTTATTATTTAAAGCGTTTGGTTTATAATGCTTTGATATGGGTAGCAGTAATAGATATCTGTTGTTTTTGAGTAGCAATCAACATTCGGCCTATGTCAGAGTTAACTCTGTACTACTTTTGAGTTGCCTTAAAAAATAATCAGAGTTAACCAACAAAAGTTTTTTAATCGATTAGAAAAATCGTTTCAAACTTTGAAATTAGTTTTGGAGATAACTAAAAATATTTTGTTGAATAACTCTAAGCATTTTGTTGAATAAGTGTATTAATTTATATAAGTAACTACAATGGTAAAAGGACTATATATAATAGGACGAAAACCATAATGATTTGTCTTCTCTGTTTGGTAGGTATGAGGTAGTCAAGAAGTGCCTATAGGCAACTTCTAAAAATCCACGTTTCGGATAAACAAAATAGTGTTCTTTGAAACTTTTGCGTGCTTTGTGTCTTTTTTTAGAAATCTTTCTATTTCTTTTTCAATCAAAAAGAAACTAGGAATCTTTCTAGCAAAATACCACAAAACACTAGCAAAGCAATTTTTAGGAATTGCCTATTTAATGAATAATAAAAAGGAGAAAAATAAAAAAAGTTTTGTAGATTCAAATATAATGTGTATCTTTGCAAATTGAAATAATAAAACAGTTTAATAATAATAATTTAAAAGACAATTAATTATGCCTGCAAGAATTAGATTACAACGTCATGGTAAAAAGAATCAACCTTTTTATCACATTGTAGTTGCGGATGGTCGTGCACCACGAGATGGAAAATTTGTGGAAAAATTAGGCACTTACAACCCAATGACAAACCCTGCACAAATAGTAATAGATACTGACCGTGCAGTAACATGGTTGAAAAACGGAGCTCAACCAAGCGACACAGCAAGAAGAATTTTATCTTACAAAGGTGTTTTGTTGAAAAGACACTTACAAATAGGTGTTGAAAAAGGAGCTATTTCGCAAGAACAAGCTGACGTAAAATTCAACCAATGGTTGCAAGAAAAAGAAAACAAAATAGCTAACAAACGTAGCTCTATCGAAAGCGAAGCACGCTCGACTAAAAAAGCACGCTTAGAAGCTGAACAAAAAGCTAATGAAGCAAAAGCCGCTGCTGTAGCTGCTAAGAAAGCCGCTGCCGAAGCTCCTGCCGAAACAGAAGAAACTACAACTCAAGAATAATATTTTTCTTCACAATATAAACGATTATTTGCAGATATGTGTGGATAATCGTTTTTTTATGGCAAATATATGCTGTAATGATATTTAAAAGCAATTGCTTTAAAAAGAAGAAAATATAAACTTGAATGTCAGTATAATAGTCGTAAATATAGGCTTTCGTTATAAATTTTGTTGCAAAGTTCTGCAAAAATGAGTAATTTTGCAAACTCGTAAAAGATTAGAAATGACAGAAAAAATAGATACAAAAATACAATTTAGTGGTTTGAAATCAGGTAAATATACCTATGATTTTACTCTGAATAAAATATTCTTTGCATCGTTCGAAAATGAGAATTTGGAAGATGGCGAAGTGAATTTTTCTGTTGTTATGGAGAAAGCAGATCATTTGCTAACTTTTGACTTTTCTTTTGCCGGCTTTGTTCGTTCTATATGTGATAGATGTCTACAGTCATTGGAAATACCAATGGAAGGACACGAAAGGTTATTTGTAAAGTTTAGTGATACCGAAACCAGCGACGATGAAAACATAATAGTGGTTCCGGAGAATGAATATCAAATAGATCTTGCACATATAATGTATGAGTATGTTGCAACGGCGTTGCCAATACAACATATACATCCTGATGACGAAAATGGCCAATCAACATGTGATAGTGAAATGCTTAGCTTGTTGGAAAAGATGCAACAAAAAGATAATAATGACAATGAAATAGACCCACGTTGGGAAAAATTGAAAGAATTAAAAATAAAATAAAAACAATAAAGTTATGCCACATCCAAAACACAGGTTTTCACAAACCAGAACAGCAAAAAGAAGAACTCACGATAAAGTTGAGGCTGCTCAATTAATTACATGTAGCAATTGTGGTGCTCAAGTTATGTATCACCACGTATGTCCCGAATGCGGATACTACAGAGGAAAATTAGCTATCGAAAAAGGCGTTGAAGCTTAATTTCATTATAGCATAAGTGTTACACATCGTACAAGAAGTACTTTTACTATCTGATTCGGATGACTAAAGTACCTCTTGTATGGGTGTAATAAAATTTTCCAAGTTTATAGTAGTAAGCACCCAATGTGTTTATTGCTCAAATACTTAATATAATATAGTTATGAGAATTGGATTAGATGTGATGGGGGGTGATTTCGCACCTCAAGCTACTATGGAAGGAGCTGTAAAAGCTGCTAAGATATTAGGCAATGATGACAGAATCGTTTTGGTTGGAAAGGAATCTGCCATTATGCAAGAATTGGAACGTTTACAAGAATCCCCTTCTTTGTTTGATATTGTTAATGCCGACGATATTATTGAAATGGATGAGAAGCCGGTAAAAGCAATAAAACAAAAACCCAATTCAAGTTTAGCCGTAGGTTTTCGTTTGTTGATGGAAGGTAAGATAGACTCCTTTGCCAGTGCTGGAAACACAGGTGCCATGCTTGTTGGTGCTATGACTACCGGAGTATTGGAAGGGGTGTTGCGTCCTTGCCTTATGACAGCACTGCCTCGTATAGATGGAGGTGTGTGTCTATTGGTAGACTCAGGTGTAAATCCTGATTGTAAACCCGAAAACTTATATCAATTTGGTTTGTTGGGTAGCATGTATGCCAAATGTGTTCTTAAGGTGGAAAATCCAAAAGTGGGATTGTTGAACCTTGGAACTGAAGCAGGAAAAGGAAACTTGCTTACAACAGCTACTTACCAATTGATGAATGGTACATCTGATTTCAACTTCGTTGGAAATGTAGAACCACGTACATTGTTCAATAGCAATTGCGATGTGTTTGTTTGCGATGGATTTGTTGGAAATATGATGTTGAAATTGTTAGAAACATTTTGGTATACTACCACAAAACGTGGTCATACCGACGAATATTTGGCCCGTTTCAACTACGAACTATATGGCGGAACACCTATTTTGGGTGTAAGTAAACCAGCTATCGTGGGTCATGGTATTTCTAGCCCTTTGGCTATACAAAATATGATTCTTCAATCGAGAGATATAGTTAATGCCAATTTGGCTGATAATTTGAAAGAAATGTTGAATAAATAACAAATCGATAATAAAAGAATTAAGAGGAGAACGAAACTATTATGATGGTTTCGTTCTTTTTTTATACGCAAATATTCACTATCAGTTCGTATATACCTATACCCAAATAGTTGCCTACGGCATAGCCCATCAAACCTATCCCAATACCGGTAAGGATAATTTCTTTGTTGCCTAAAGTGGCAGCTACCAGCGGTACAAAAGGTGGGGAATTGATCAACGCTACCGAACTTACCAATACAGTATCGCCATCAAGTTTGA
>JAGCLZ010000106.1 GCA_017646685.1 Bacteroidales bacterium
ACGCATAGGCTATGTGGCAACACCGGTAGGCTCAATGGAACATTGCAGCAACATTGCTCTTACACAACAATGCTTTAGTGATATGAGCGAAAGCTACCAAAGTGTTATAATTCATGAATTGGCACACTCGTGGTTTGGCAACTTGATTACTTGTGCTTCGGCACACGACATGTGGTTTAACGAAGGCGGAGCATCGTTTTGCGAAGAGGTAGGTTTCGAAGCTGCTTTTGGAAAAGAATACAGCGACAGATATTACAAAGACTTATTGTCGACCATGCTACGCACACTACACTATACCGATGGTGGCTATCTGCCAATATATGGATTACCGTCAGACAAGACCTATTCCACCACCGTATACAAGAAAGGCTCGTTGGTATATCACTCGTTACGCGGATATTTGGGCAAAGAACTATTTTATAATTCTATGCGACAACTCATGCAACGCAACAAATTTACATCGATGGACAGCTATGCCATACGCGACTCACTGTCGGCCTACAGCGGAATAGACTTGACGGACTTCTTCGACTTCCATGTATTCGGACCCGGATTCTTAAGCTATTCTATTGATTCCTTGACAACCAACGGAAACAACACCACTGTCTTTGTTCGTCAACGCCTTGTTGGAACCACTACATACGCCAACAGCAACCGCGTGCCCGTTACTTTCTTTTCATCATCAATGGATACTGCCACACGCATAGTTACATTCGATGGCGAAAGCGGAAGTGCAACTTTCGAACTGCCATTCGCTCCGGCATTCGCCATAGTAGATTATTACAACGAAATATCCGACGCCGTATGTAGCGAAGCTGTAGAGATAAAAAGCACCCAACGCCATAACATGGCATACGCATATGCCGGACTGCAAGCAACTTCATACAATAGCAAAGCGTGGATAAACATAGACCACCATTGGATTATGCCCGATACAACTTTTGCACATCACCCTGCCATAAAACGCATGTCGCCCAACCGTTATTGGAAAGTAACAGGTAACCTTCCACAAGACAATACCATTAAGGGACGATTTTGGTATGCAGTACATTCGAACAACGAATACCAATACTTGGACAAGGGATTATTAGACCGCTCCAACTCTGTAGACTCGCTTATACTCCTTTACCGCCCCAACTCAAACTCGGAATGGACTCCTATATCGGCAACAAGGGAAGGCAACAAACAAGGCTATATAGTAACCGGAAACATACAGCAAGGCGAGTATGCGCTGGCAATAGGCTATAAAGATTTGATGGGAATAGAAGGTCCAAACGCTCAAAACACCCAACCGGCAATATTCCCCAACCCCATTAAAGACCACTTCACAATATCATTGCCCAACAATATGAATTCGGCAACCATAATCGCAACCGACATCAACGGCCGGGAAGTGTATCGCAAAACCGGTGTTGCAGATGGCGAAACATTGAACTGCCGTTTGCATTCGGGCATATACTTCTTCTACCTCGAAGTCGGAAACGAACATATATTTATTGATAAGATAGTGGTGAAATAATTGGTACAGCTTTTAGCAATTGAGTATTTATTTGCAATTGTTATTTATATTTCGGGGTATTGATATTTTAGGCAACTTCTAAAAATTCCACGTTCGAACTAAGTTTCATTAGCCTTTTCAGAACGTTTGCGTAGCTATACCGTCATCGTTACATCCAATTAGTTTTTCACTTGCGTTGATCAGTCGTAGCCTTCGCGTCAGGTTGATGATAGCCCTCGCGTTAGGTTGATGGTAGCCCTCGCGTTAGGTTGGTAGTCTCCTTTCGCCGAAAGGAAATACTGCTTTCGCCGAAAGGAAGTACTGCTTTCGGCGAAAGGAAGTATTGCTTTCGGCGAAAGGAGATTGTGCTTTCGGCGAAAGCGAACCATCAACTTTACGCAAAGGCAAGGTGCATTCTTACGCAAAGACGAGGTGTAACCTTACGCAAGGACTATCATCCTTGCAATGCAGGGCTGTTATAGAACAGACGTAGGCAAGTGCTATAGATTATAAAAGGGTGATTTCTTGAAAGTAACGATCTTTGCTTTTTCCTTCTGTTTTGTAAACACATTTTGGGGCACTATTGCTCTCAAAGTAAATAGTCGGCCAATTAGCTTTTTTAGAAATTGTCTTTAGCTGTTTATTATAAACATAAAACCGCCACATCAAGATGTATCAATGTGGCGGTTCTGTACGATATAACAATTAGTGTGTTATTATTTGTCTGCAAATTTCTTTTTGCGACCTTTGTATATCACCATGGCTATGCTGCCTAGTATTATTATTCCAAATATTGCAGAGCCTGCCCATGCTACTTTGTCAAGTTTGTGTAGCAGCGGTGCTTCGTTTCGGAATTCGATGGTGTGTTCGCCGGCGGGTACTACCATGGCACGCAACACATAGTTTACTCTTATGTATTCGGCTCTCTCGCCATCTATGTATGCAATCCAATCGGGCTTGTAGTATATTTCCGAAAATACTGCCAATTGATCCTTTGTGGTTTTGGATTTGTATTGCAGATAGTCGGGGTTATATGGTTGCTGATGTACGGGTTCTATTACCGAATTGCTGTCCCGTGTCAAGTCTTTACCGGCAAGAAGTTCGGCAAACTCTTTGTTTACGATGGCTGTTTGGGCCGGGTCAAAGTCGTTTAGGGCCAATATTTCGGCATTGGGGTCGTCTACCAAGCGGCAGTTATCCACAAACCATGCATTGCCTAGTGCTGCCACATTGCGTTGTACTGCTGTGCCGCCTTGTCCGTTTGGCACTACAAAGTAGCGTGCATTAAGCATATTCAGCACATCGGTATTGATATGTCGAGATAAGTAGAAGTCTATCAAATCTTGATAACGGCGTAGTTTGGCGGCGTGGTAACCACCTATCTGATGATGGAATGCCGATGGGTAAGAGTCGTTGAAAGTATTTACTGCCACGTTGAACACACGGTAATCTTTGTCGCCATTAATACGAGCGTATTCGTCAATAATCAAGTCGTCTTGTGTTGGTTGAAGTGTTATCTTGTTTTTGTTTACAAAGTTATTGTCGTTTAGATAACGTTTATCCACGCCCCATAGGTCGAACAACGTAAGTGCTACGATGGCCACAACAACCCAATTTTGGTTTTTCAATTTATTGCTATTGAACAGCCAGATGGTTGCTGCTGCCAATAGTATAAGTATAAGCGAACGCATAGAGTCTGACACTAGCAAGTCTTTTCTGTCGCTCACAAGTATATCCTGTATAGCCTGCCATTGGTTTCCATACTGTGCAGCCATTTGCATATCCGAAAGGCCGGAATAAGAGAACGAACCTGCAAATATTATAAATAATAGGCAAAGTCCGCCTGTAATACCTGCGGATATATACAAAGCTTTCTGCAATTGTTTTTGAGCCACCTCTTTGTTAAGTATGGTTTTAAGTGCCAATATAGCCATAAGCACTGTAGTAACGTTGGCAATTACCAAACTCATGGAAGGTGTGCGGAATTTGTTGTACATAGGCAAGTATTCAAACAAGAATTCGTTGAATGCTGCAAAGTTTTTGCCCCATGCCATTATTATTGATAGCAGTGTGGCTATAAGAATCCACCAACGTTCCGGACCTTTAACTATTATAAGTCCCAATACGAATAGGAACATCACTATGGCGCCGAAATATACAGGGCCTGAAGTAAAAGGTTGGTCGCCCCAATATAGAGGAGCTTGTGTTTGGCGGAAATTCTTGTAGAATTCAGAGTCTTTGGACACTGTTTCGCCCGATCCACCTCCATATAGTCCGGGAACTAGTATTGTAAATGTTTCTCCTTTTCCGTAGCTCCAACTATAAGCATAGTCTATATCCAATCCCGAAGTCTTTCCTGCTATAGATTTGGGTTCGCCGTCTTTATATAGATCTTCGGGAGTAACGCTTATCTCCGAACCTCCACGCATAGTGTATTCGGCATATTGTTGGTTTACAAATAGGTGTCTGGAATTTATCGTCAGTGCCATTGCACAACCAAGCAACAACACTCCAACAGATGTAAGGAATTGTTTAATCCATCTATCCTTGATGGCATATACGGCGTAGGTTATACCCAAAACCACACCGGCAATAGCTGTATAATAGGTTATCTGAATGTGGTTGAACGCTATTTGCAGTCCAAGAGCGAAAGAGAATAATATACCTCCCAAAAGATATTTTTTACGAAGGGTAAGCAACATTCCTACCAATATCGGAGCCATCATGGAGATAGCATATGCCTTGGTAATATGTCCAGCCTCGATAATTATGATATTGTAGCTACCAAGACCGAATGCCACCGCACCCAATAAACTTAGTAGCGGACTGACACCCATCATTACCAAACAAACATAGAACGCTATAAGATAAAGAAACAATATACCTACATTGAGTTGTAAATCAAATGGAGTAAGTGTTAGTATACTTCTAAACGGGGTGAATATATCAGAACGAGGTTCGGCCATACCCACCTGGTATGCTGGCATACCACTAAACATTGCACTATTCCAATTGGCGTAGTCGCCTGTAGCTTCATGGAACTGACGAGCCTCATTTACCATGGCATTGAATTTCATGGTATCTCCTTGTTGTATAACTTTGCCTTGGAAAGCAGGAGAAAAATATATGGCCGAAATAATGAAAAATAATACGACGATTCCTAAGTGAATCAATGTCTTTTTGGTTTTCGAATTCATGTTGCTTAATATTAATGTGAATTATTATTGTTTTATAAATACCTAAACTACAAGACCTTCATTACAAATAAAGATATTCTAATCTGTTGCAAAGATACTTATTTTTTGGAAAACCGTTTTGGTTTGATTATTTTTTTGTACTTTTGCACCGTTATTTATTTATCCAAACAGAGTAGTTATGTACATTGTAATTGTTGGTCCGGCCTATCCTTACAGAGGGGGCATAGCAGCATTCAACGAAAGAATAGCATCAGAATATCAACGCCAAGGGCATACAGTAGAAACCTATACATTCACTTTGCAGTATCCCGGCTTTTTGTTTCCGGGAAAAACCCAATACAGCGAGAGTCCTGCTCCTGCCGATTTGACAATATATCGCAAAGTAAATTCGTGCAATCCTTTTAATTGGATAAAGGTAGGACGTGAGATAAAAAAGAAGAAACCCGACATAATGATAACACGTTTTTGGTTGCCTTTTATGGCTCCATGTTTGGGCACCATTGAACGTATTGTACAGCGTAATAACCACACTCGTATCATTTCACTAGTAGATAATATTATTCCTCACGAAAAACGCATAGGCGACAAGCTGTTTGCAAAATACTTTGTAAAATCAACTCAGGGCTTTGTGGCTATGAGCAAATCGGTTTTGGACGATTTATCATCATTTGACAACAATAAGCCCCGCACTTACTCGCCACACCCGCTATACGACCACTATGGCGAAAGAATATCCAAACAACAGGCTTGCAGCACACTGAATTTAGACCCTTCACAACGATATGTATTGTTCTTTGGATTTATACGTGGCTACAAGGGTTTGGATTTGCTATTGGATGCTTTTGCCGATAAGCGTTTGAAAGACCTTGGTGTAAAACTCATAGTAGCAGGAGAATTTTATGGCAACGAAGATGCTTATATGAAGCAAATAAAAGACCTACAGATTGAAGACAGAGTGGAACTACACA
This sequence comes from Bacteroidales bacterium, assembly GCA_017646685.1. Taxonomy (GTDB): domain Bacteria; phylum Bacteroidota; class Bacteroidia; order Bacteroidales; family P3; genus HGM05376. Next base: position 5,664 of record JAGCLZ010000106.1, read on the forward strand.
CATATTTCATTCCCGATGAAAAGGTAAACAACTATTTTTGTGCCGCCGATATTGTAGCACAACCATACAAGACAGCCACTCAAAGTGGAGTTACTCAAATAGCATTTCATTTCGAAAAATCTATGTTGGTAACCAACGTAGGTGGTTTGCCGGAAATAGTACCTCATGGAAAGATTGGCTATGTGGTAGAACCCAATGCCGGTGATATTGCCAATGCTTTGGTCGACTTCTATGAAAACGAGAGAATGACAGAGTACGAAACAAATGTAAAAGAAGAAAAACAAAAATATGCATGGTCGAACATGATAAAAGCTTTCAACGACCTGGCAGAAACCATATCTTAAACAATCCATGATACCATTAGCCGAACAATTACGCCCAACATCGTTGGATACATACATAGGACAGCAGCACCTTGTAGGCAAAGATGCTGTGTTACGTTCACTCATAGAGAGCGGAAAAATACCGTCGATGATACTATGGGGACCCCCCGGAATAGGCAAAACCACATTGGCAACTATTATCTCTCAAACATTGAACCGTCCGTTTTATGTACTTAGTGCAATAAATTCGGGAGTGAAGGATGTGCGTGATGTGATAGACAAAGCCAAACAGGAACAAGGTGCCATATTGTTTATCGATGAAATACATCGTTTCAACAAAAGTCAGCAGGACTCGCTTTTGGGTGCTGTAGAAAAGGGAATAATAACCCTTATAGGAGCCACTACCGAGAACCCTTCCTTCGAAGTTATATCGGCACTTTTATCGCGATGCCAAGTGTATATACTTAAGGAATTTGGTAAAGAAGAGATGGAACAACTACTACACAAGGCCGTAGAACACTTTGCCACTCAAGGAAGAAATATCAACCTAAGCGAAACCGAAGCACTTTTACGCATATCGGGTGGTGATGCACGAAAGCTACTTAATGCCTTGGAACTAGTGGTAAACAACGAACCATCGGCCGATATAACTATAACCAACACAAAGGTTCAGACAGTAATTCAACAAAACCTTTCATTCTACGACAAGAAAGGCGAAATGCACTACGATATTATTTCGGCATTCATCAAATCAATGCGAGGTAGCGACCCCAATGCTGCTGTATATTGGCTGGCAAGAATGATAGAAGGGGGCGAAGACCCTTTGTTTATAGCCCGACGCATGCTTATATTTGCATCGGAAGATATTGGAAATGCCAATCCCAATGCCCTTCTGCTAGCCAACACATGTTTCGATGCAGTAAACAAAATAGGTTATCCCGAATGTAGAATCGTGCTGTCGCAAACTGCTGTTTATTTGGCTACATCTATTAAAAGCAACTCTACCTACAAGGCTATAGGAGTGGCGTTGGATATGGTGCGTCGCACAGGCGACTTGTCGGTGCCGCTACACATAAGAAATGCACCTACCAAGCTAATGAAAGATATAGGATATGGGGCCGACTATAAATATGCCCACGACTATAAGGGAAATTTTGTAGACCAAGAGTTCCTGCCTGCCGAAATTGCAGGTTCCAAATTCTACGAACCGGGCGACAATCCGAAAGAGCGAGAAACAAGGAAATTCCTTGCCGAACGTTGGAAAAAATATGGATATTGACAACTTTTCTATTTATCAACATTAAGAGGTTAAAAATCTATTACCTCCATCAAATTTTCAATTGGGGGTAATTTGTAACTTTGTAGTTGAATTGTAGTATCTAAAATATTAGCAAATAATGAGTAAATCAACAAAAAAGAAGCCTAAAATATCTTCAGGCATCGGGAATAATAAGAGCAAAATACAAATAATATTAGAGTTTTTGAAAAGCGAACGCTTCAAAAAAATACGTGGCGTATTCTATATATTGTTTTCCCTATTTTTGTTCATAGTGATGATTTCCTACCTACTCCATTGGAAACAAGACGAAACAGCAATATTCAACACCTTTGAAGGTGATGACTCGGCTATAAATAAAGAAGACTTAGTTATAAATAATGTTGGAGGTTTTGTAGGAGCCAGATTGGGCAATTTCTTTATTCGCAACATGTTTGGATTTGGCTCTTTTGGATTTACACTACTATTCATAGTGTATGGTTGCCGATTGCTATCGTTCAAACTACTACCTTTTTGGAAAACGTTTTGGATAACACTATATTGGATGATATGGACTTCGGTAACATTGGGATACATCAATTCGTTTGTTGATAGCCTAGGTTTGCAGATATATGCAGGCTCTTTTGGTATATACATAGCCCAAGCTATAAATGGCTTTATTGGCAAAATTGGCACAGGTTTGTTACTGGTATTTACTCTGATTATCTACTTGGTGTTTGTACACAACTTAAACATTAAAGCATCACAAATAAAAAGCATCGAAGATAAGATAAAAGATGGTGCATCAAAGATTTTCAACGACAAAAAGCCTACCGATAAACAATACACCCCCTCAGCAGCTATGGCCAACGATCTAGATAACAAAAACAATAGTTCGATTAAACCGGTAGCAGCAACCACCACACACATCAACAGCGTAGAAAACAAAATTTCGGATGACAACGAGGACGACGATAACTTCATTATACAAGACAATTACAACAAAGAAACCAAATCCAACGATGTAGAATTTGAGATAAACGATACCGCTCCTGTGGCTACAACAACTCCGACAGATGAAAATCCATTGGAAGATACAGCCGACGAGCCTGCCACCGACGATATGCGCCACTATGGTTTGGACGAACCGTACGACCCTACGTTGGAACTCCACGACTATAAGTTACCAACTGTGGATATGCTTATCAACTACGAGGAAAAGAACACCGAAGTAACCAAGGATGAGCTATTAGCAAACAAAAACAAAATTGTAGAAACGCTCAAAAACTATTCCATCGATATAGTGCGTATCACGGCCTCGCCGGGACCAACCGTAACACTATACGAAATAGTACCGGCTCCGGGTATAAAAATTTCAAAAATTAAAAACCTCGAAGACGATATAGCACTAAGCCTTGCAGCATTGGGCATACGTATCATAGCACCCATTCCGGGCAAAGGTACCATAGGCATAGAGGTACCTAATACCAATCCGCAGATAGTATCGATGCGTACAATGCTTACCTCCGACAAGTTTTTGAACAACAAGTTTGAACTTCCCATAGCCATAGGCAAAACTATTTCCAACGAGCCTTACGTTGCCGACCTTGCCAAGATGCCTCACCTACTGATGGCCGGTGCCACAGGACAAGGCAAATCTGTTGGGCTCAACGCCATAATAGCTTCGCTGCTATACAAGAAACACCCTGCCGAGCTGAAGTTTATAATGGTCGACCCCAAGAAGGTTGAACTCTCATTGTACAACAAGATAGAACGCCACTATTTGGCCAAACTGCCCGACAGCGAAGAAGCCATTATTACCGACACCCGAAAGGTAGTACGCACCCTCAACTCGCTATGTATCGAGATGGATGCCCGCTACGATTTGTTGAAGAAAGCCCAGGTTAGAAACATCAAAGAATATAACCCCAAATTTATTGCACGCCGACTTAATCCGGAAAACGGCCACCGCTATCTGCCATACATAGTGGTGGTAGTTGACGAGTTTGCCGACCTTATAATGACTGCCGGCAAGGAGGTCGAACACCCCATAGCCCGTATTGCACAGCTAGCGCGCGCCGTTGGTATACACCTAATTATAGCCACCCAACGCCCTTCGGTAAACATCATTACGGGTACCATCAAGGCCAACTTCCCGGCTCGTATCGCCTTCCGCGTAACTTCGAAAATAGACTCGCGCACCATCTTAGATACCGGCGGTGCCGAACAGCTGATAGGCCGTGGCGACATGCTACTCTCGTCGGGTAGCGAAATCGTGCGTTTGCAATGTGCCCTTATCGATACCGAAGAGATTGAGCAAGTAGCCGACTATATTGGCAGCCAACGTGGTTATCCCGAATGTTTCTTACTACCCGAATATATCGACGAAGAGTCGGAGCCCAGCAAGGAGTTCGACCCCAAACAGAAGGACGAGTTCTTTGAAGAAGCCGCCCGCCTGGTGGTGGCCTCGCAACATGGCAGCACATCATTGCTACAACGCAAACTACAACTTGGCTACAACCGTGCCGGCCGAATCATAGACCAGCTGGAAGCCGCCGGTGTGGTAGGCCCGTTTGAAGGCAGCAAGGCACGTGAAGTGCTTATAAAAACCGAAGCCGAACTGATGGAACACCTCCGAAACATGAACATGTAGACCATGGAAAAAAAGGTGATAACAGACTTTGTGCATCCCGATATCGACAGGTATTCCGAAGAGCATACCTCGGGCGAAACGCCAATGATGGCCAAACTAAACCGTTGGACCCATGTAAAAATGGCACGGCCAAGGATGCTAAGCGGTGCATATCAGGGAAAGCTGTTGGAAATGATTTCGGCCATGATGCAACCTCGAAAGGTATTGGAAATAGGTGCCTATGTGGGCTATTCGGCAATATGCTTGGCAAAGGGGCTGCAACCCGATGGCGAACTGCATACCATAGAGGTAGACGAAGAATTGGAAGATATAATACTGAAGGCTGTGTCCGATGCAGGACTATCAGATAAGATTAAGCTACACATTGGCAATGCATTAGACATAATACCCACACTCAAAGATTCTTTCGACCTAATATTTATCGATGCCGATAAGATTAACTACAAAAACTATTACGATATGGCAATACCGCTACTGCGAAAAGGCGGTCTGGTGGTGCTGGACAACATACTTTGGAGCGGCAAAGTGGTATATCCCCAGCCCAAGGGCGACAAGGAAACGGCGGTACTTAAGGAGCTGAACGACTTTATCCAAGCCGACCCCCGCGTGGAAAACATCCTTCTGCCAATACGCGACGGGCTGATGATTTGTATGAAAAACTAACCCTACCACAGCTCTCATCTATTTGAAATACATCCCTATATCAACAATCATATAATCTTTTTTTTCTTACATTCACTTTGGTGGCATGAGCAATGATCGCCTATGAATGTTTTGCCCAATGCTTGAAAGACTTTTTACAGATGCCTGAAACACTTTTTACAGATGCCTGAAATGATAGTATCGAACATGCTGAAGATATTCTATCAAACATACTGAAAACATTCTATCAAATCTGCTGAAAATATAATCGGAAAAAGCCTATTTTAATACACGAAAAAGGCTTTTTCAATACGCTGAAAAGGCTTTTTCGGTATGAAAAAATGGCTTTTTTATGTATTAAAAAAGCCATTTTTTCGCAATAGAATAGGATATTTGAAATAATAGAAAAGGCTATTTTAGATTAATATTTTAATAGGATTGATAGTATATATACAGTACTTTTAACACAATATACGCAATACTTTTGATACTATCACGTTAAGCATCTGTAAAAAGTGTTTTGGGCATCGGCAAAAGATAATGCAAGCACAACGACAAAAATATATCAACGACCAAACAAAACCAACTATGGCAATAGGATACTACAAACATAAGCGTAAGGTAAACGCAAACGGCACAGTAAAAGAAGTTTATGTAGCCAAGGTGGCACGTGGCAACATAGTAGACACCGACATTTTGGCCGAAGAAATATCTGCGGTATGCTCGGCCTCGGAGGGCGATGTACTGATGGTGCTGAGGAGTATGGAGCATGTGCTGAAAAACCATCTGTCGAAAGGCGATGTTGTGAAGCTCAATTCGGTGGGCAGTTTTTCGCCTACCTTGCGGGGCAAATGTGTGGATAGTGCCGAGAAGGTGAACCAATTTTCGATACTTTCCACCGGCGTTAGGTTTACGCCAAGTGCACGCCTGCTCGAAGGCATACGCAATGCCGGTGTAAGGCTGGCCGACAAGCGCATACTACTTCCGGCAGCAAGGGTAAAGAAAATAAAAGAAGAAGAAAACCAATAGTTTGGCAACTTATAACGATATAAAACAAGGGTTATGAAAATACTTCACACATCCGACTGGCATTTGGGCAAAAAATTGGTAGACAAAGACCGCCAAGAGGAACAAGAAAAGGTAATGGACGAAATCATTGGCATTGCCGATAGCGAAGGCTGCGACATGGTGATTGTGGCGGGCGATTTGTTTGACACCTATTCTCCATCGAGCGTTGCACAACGCTTGTTTTACAGCACCATCCAACGGCTTACGGCCAATGGCACACGGCCGGTGATATGTATTGCGGGCAACCACGACAGCCCCGAGCGGGTGGAAAGTCCGGAGGCGCTGGCCGACGTGTCGGGCATATTCCTTTTGGGCTACCCCAACAGCACGCCCGAGGTTTTCCAAACCCACAACGGCATTGAGGTAACCCGTGCCGACGAGGGATTTATGGAACTACTGCTTCCGCAACTGCCCTACCCTATCCGAATCATTTTCACACCCTTTGCCAATGGCGAACGGCTGAAAACTTTTCTAGGCGTGGACAACGCCGATGCCACACTGCGCGAAACGCTGGAAGCCAAATGGCAAACCCTTGCCGAAAAGTATTGCAACACCGATGGCGTAAACCTCCTAACCACACACCAATTTGTAACCCACGGTGTGGACGACACCGACAGTCGCGAGCCAGACGATGAAAACATCATCAACGTTGGAGGCACATCGGCTATATACCTCGAAAACATTCCCAAGGAGGTGCAGTATGTGGCTCTGGGACACATACACCGCTGCTACAGAGTGGGCAGCCACGAGGTGTGGTACAGCGGCAGTCCGCTGGAATACAGCTTTGCGGAAAGCGAGCAGGAGAAGTACGTACTAGTGTCGGAAATAGAGCCGGGAGGCATGGCCCAAACAAAAAAGATTCCGCTAAGAAACGGCTACAAACTAGTATGCAAAACCTTCGATACTGTGGATGAGGCATGCCTATGGCTAAAGCAGAACCCCGATGTATGGGTGGACCTTACGATGAACACCGAAACCTTTATGACGGTGGCCGAAACCAAAGCTATATACGAAAGCCACAACAAGATAGTAAACCTACGTCCGGCGGTAAAAAACACTGGCGACAACAAGTCCGATACCTCCAACATAAGCGAGCTGGTTAAGGACAAGGACGCTCTCTTTGCCAAATTCTTCGAGCTGAAAACGAGTCAGAAACCAAACGACGATATCATGAATTTGTTTCACGAAATAATGGCCAAATAAGAACTATGATACCACTGAAACTTACCCTATCGGGAATATATTCATACAAAGAAAAAGAACAAACCATCGACTTTGCCCGACTTACATCAGACAATATCTTTGGCATTTTTGGCAAGGTGGGCAGCGGAAAGTCTACCATATTGGAGGCAATGATTTTTGCCCTTTACGGCAATGCCGAACGCATGGGCCGAAACAACGCCAAGTACAACATGATGAACTTGAGCTCGAACAATATGCTTATAGACTTTGAGTTCATCGCCGGCGAAAACAACGACGAATATCGCATAGTGGTAAAAAGTCGCCGAAACAGCAAGGACTTTGCCAAAATAGGTAACACCGAGAGAAGGATTCTGAAAAAAGACGGTGGCCAATGGATAGAGATAGGTAGCGACGACAACCAAGACCTGATTGAGAATATAATAGGTTTGAGCCATGAAAACTTTCGCCGGGTGATAATAATTCCGCAAGGCAAATTTCAGGATTTCCTACAGCTGGGCAACGCCGACCGTGCCAAGATGCTGAAAGAAATATTCCCAGAACTGAGGCAATACGACCTTTCGGACAAGATAAAAATACTACTTGGTGGCACCAACAACAATGTGGCCAACATTAGCGGACAGCTTACCCAACTAGAAGACATAACAGAGCAAGCCTTAACCCAAGAAACCGAAACGGCCGAAAACCTTAAAAAACAATTGGCTGAAACAGAAACGAAGAAAAGCAGTATAGAAGAGAAAAACAACTTGCTAAACAACCTACTGAAACTAACTTCGGAATACGACAGTAAGAAAAACGAACTGAACGACCTAAGCAGCCAAAAGCCCAAGATAGAAGAAAAAGAAAGGGCACTGAAACAGTACAACGAATGCATGTCGCTCTTTGCCGAAGATATAGCCACACGCAAAAAAAGCATAAGCAACATAAACACAGCCAAAACCAATTTGGAAAAGATAATAAAAGTTGCTGAGGAACAGGAAAAACTAGCGGCCGATACCAAGCAGAAGTTTGAGCAATATGAAGCGGAATACAACAAGCGCGAGCGGAAACAAAACACCATATCGGCGCTGGAACTTGTGATGAAAATAAACACACTGCTCAAAGAAACAGCCATTACCGAAAAGCAAAAGACAGAACTAGACAATAAACAAAAAAGTACCGAAAAGGCTATAATAGAAAGCGAAAGCAAAAAAACTACACTTGCCGCCGAACACGAAAGGCTACAAGCTTCGGCCATGGAGGTAAACGAACTGATAGACCTACAAGCATGGCTAACCAAATATACTGCACTACTAACCGACCGAAACAGCAAGCAAAATAAACTAGCTGAGCTACTGAAAGAAGAAGAAGAACTACAAAAAACAATAAACGACTTCATAGCAAAACGCGAATACCTCAAAGGCTACGAGCCTACAATAAACAGCATTGGCCTTGGAATTGAAAACAAGATAAACAGCCTTAACGACTGTATTAGAAAAGAAACCGAAGAACTGCAAAAACTACAAGTAAAGCAGGAGCTTTACCACTATTCCACCGCCCTACACGAGGGCGAGCCATGCCCCCTTTGCGGAAGCACACACCACCCCTCGGTAGCCAACCACAACGTGGAAAACGAAATAAAGGAACTGAAAACCAACATAGACAAACTATCATCGGAAAAAGAAAACCTTGCAACCAAGGGACTGAGATGGGTAAACACCAAAGCCCTTGAACAAACAAACCGTCAACGACAAACGGCAGAATTAAACGCCCAACTATGCGAGATAGAAACCGAAATAGGCAAACATATAGAAGCCTTCAGATGGCAACAGTTTTCGCACTCCGACAGCACCTTACAAGAAAAACTAAATATCGAAAACCAAAAGATAAAACAAATAGAACTACTATCGAAAGAGATAGCCCAGCTGGAAAAGCAACTAAGCAACCTACGCGAAGAAAAGGATAAACATAATACAGCTATCCAAGCCCTTTCAAACACTATACTTACAAACCAAACCATAGTGGGCGAACAGATAAAAAATGTAGGGGCCGACATTTGGGAAAAATACAAAAACTCTTCGGAAAACGAGATAAACACACTTATACACACCCTTCGAACAAACATACAGCAAACCGAAACCAACTACCAACGGCTGAAAACGCTCAACAACGAGCATACAGCTACCCTACACCAGCTGCAAGGACAGAAAGAAAGCACCGAAAAACAATTGGCCGACTTTAAGAACGACCTAAAAGAAATTGACAACAAACTGATTTGCAAAATAAACATAGGCCAATACCAATCAATAAACGAGGTGGAAAGGATAATAAACCAAAACCTGGACAGCAACGCTATCACCGAAGAAATCAACACCTTCAACAACAACATGGCTGCTATAGAGAAACGACTTACCGAACTAGCCACACTTATTGGCATCAACACCTATAACCCTGAAGAACATAAGGCACTGAAACAGCAACTCGAAAACATTGCCGAAGAAGAAAAAACGCTGAAAGAAAATCAAGCTGTATGTAATGCAAAAATAAAAACCATTGCCGAAAAACTAACCATCAAACAACACCTTGCAAAAGAATACGACGAACTGACTAAGCGCAAGACCAACCTGGAAACGCTACAGAAGATATTCAAAGCATCGGGATTTGTGGACTACGTGTCGACCATCTACCTCGAAAATCTTGTACGCACAGCCAACGAACGCTTTCGAAAAATGACTAAGCAACAGCTGGAACTTATACTAAACGAAGACAACGAATTTGAAATACGCGACTACCTGAACGAAGGAAAAGTACGTTCGGTAAAAACACTTTCGGGCGGACAAACATTCCAAGTATCACTAGCTTTGGCCTTGGCCTTGATTGACAACATACACTTCTTTGCCAACAATAGCAAAAAGTTCTTCTTCCTCGACGAAGGCTTTGGCAGCCAAGACAAAGACAGCCTAAACATAATATTCGACACCCTAAAATCGCTACGCAACGAAAACCGTGTGGTAGGAATAATAAGCCACGTGGACGAACTGCAACAACGAATACCTACCAACATACACATTATACATTCGGAAGAGAAAGGCAGTATTATAGGCAACTTCTAAAAATTCCACGTTCTAGGAAATTGAATTGATTACAGAAAGAACTTTTGCGTGGTTGACTTCGTCGATGTTGCTACCGCTCGAAAGAGCTAATGCTTAGGCATTGCTCTTTACTCGCTTAATCGCAACGTTGACGTTTTTTACCGAAATCTTTCTATTTCTTTTGGGGTCGCATAGCCCGCTATGATGGGTCAGAAGAAAGTAGAAATCTTTCTAGTAAAAATTCGCAAATCACTTGCAAAGCAATTTTTAGAAGTTGCCTTTAGCAGTCTGTAGCTTTGTCATAATCAGCTTTTATCATTCTTATAAATTCCTCTCTAAAAGCATACAATGGTATGCATTCCAACCTTTCCTGAGTTATCTTAGGTTTCATTGATAATCTTATAGCCGTAAGTTCGGGAAATTTTTGCAAGAAAGTTTTCATAGATTTAGAATGAACATTTTCTTCAGCCTTAACCTCTATTGGATAAACATTATTTCCTATCTGTGCCACAAAATCCAATTCTATACGAGAATTTTCCAAGCTATGTGTATATATTGGAATACCGGTACCAGCCAATTGCATAGATACAAATAACTCTGTAAAAGCACCTTTGTATTCTGTAAATATATTATTACCCACCAATATTGCCGAAGCAGGAGCATCTACCATTGCCCCCATAAGACCAACATCTAATATAAAGAGTTTAAAAGAATCTCTATTTTCATAAAATTTCAACGGCATCTTTACTCTATTAGTTCTACAAACTTTATATACCAAACCGGCATCCAACAACCATTGTATCGCTATCTCAAAAGCTGCAGCTCGAGCACCTTTTTTCAATGCTCCATAGATAAATTTTTTATTCTCTTTAGCCAATTGCGATGGTATATTTTGCCATACCATTCTCAATCGTGCAATTTCCATAGATGGTGCATGTTTAGAAAAATCTTGTTCATAATCTGCCAATATTTGCTTTTGTATGACACGCACTTTTTGTAATCCTTCGTTGGATATATATGCAGATACAGCCGAAGGCATACCTCCAACATAATAATATTGTCGCAACAAAGACACATACTCCGAATGCAAAGAAGTAATAATGTTCCAATTGCCTATCTCCAATTCTTCTGCCATCTTATTCTTGCCCAAAGCCATCAAAAACTCTAGAAAATTCATTGGATATAACTTCATCTCATCTATTTTTCCAACAGGAAATGATGCTTTTTCGTGCAATGAAATTCCAAGTAAAGAACCAGCTACAGCTAAATGTATATCAGGAGCATCCTCACAAAAATACTTTAACGCAGTAAGAGCTGAAGGACAATCTTGTATTTCATCTAAAATCAACAATGTATCACCTCCTGTAATATCCACACCTGATAATGCCGAAAGACTACGAAGAATATAATCTATCGTACCACCTTGTTCAAAAACCTCTTTTGCTTGAACATTACGGTCCAAACTAAAGAAAACAGTTTTCTTATACTCCCTCCTACCAAACTCTGTAAGAAGCCACGTCTTACCTACCTGTCTGGCGCCATTCAAAACCAAGGGTTTTCTAGTTTCGCTTACCTTCCACTGTAATAAGTTATTATATAGTATTCTTTCCATATCATTACATTTTTTTGCACGAGTATCAAGCATTTCTTGACACTTTTTTGCACGAGTATCGTTTTGCAAAGGTACATCTTTTTTCTCAATATAACGATATAATAACAAAAGTTTTCGTACTTTATACGACAACACTTGTATAAAATATCCATGTATATCATCTATTAATCAATCTACTATAACTAATTTGAAAGCAAAAACAAAGTAATAAAAAAAGCAATGTACGAGAAAACTCCTTATATATACATCATATCTACGACCACACGACCACCGAAAATCACATATACATATTTATACACCCCAATAAAGAAAAAACGGAATTGCACATCAATAGAATTTTCCATTCTAAAATGCCCACACTTAAACATCTATTACAACCATGCGGTTTAGCCCTCAAAACTCCCACACTTAGATACCAAAACTATGGGAGTTACGACCCAAAACTGCCATACTTACGCCCCCTAAGTGTGGTAGTTTTATTTTTCATTCCCCATATCCGCTCCTTAGCTTTACCACAGACAGTTAAACTGCTATTTTATAATACATTAGAATTTCAATAGAATTATAACGTTAAAAACCTTTGCCAATCCGAAAATAAGTTGTAATTTTGCACCCGCAAAACCACGAGTTAGGTTTTGTATTTGAAAGGCATTTTTGCTAGATTCCTTACACGTGAGCTTCGACAACTTACAAAGGTTAAAAACAGGAATATAAGGCGAAACGATGCTTCATTGGTTGTATCCGTAAATATACATACGATAACGACCTAGTGGAGCAATTCACTAAACTTATATTCGTTTTTAATGGAAGTCGAAGTCCAACGTGTAGAATATAGTCGAGATGGATGGCTTCACTTTCTTATTACCCGTTTTTTAGTTTTCCCATCGAGCCATGGAGAGTTTTTATCACATTTAAAGGTTGTGCCCGACACGTATTTAGGGATTTTATTATGTTTGATGATTTTTATAATCCTATGGACAACATTGAAGAAGCATTAACCAACTCTTGGGAAAAATATTGGGAAATTAAAGATGATGGTACAATGATTAATATTCAATCTCCTCAAAAGACATACATAATTAAAGGAGAACAATTAACTGAAGGGAATTGGTTGTATCATATTTTCGAAAAGGGAGAAGATTATTACAATAAGGAATTCTTTTTTGCTTATATGGAAGCATTAAGACGAAGAGGTATTACTCAAATTACTATTGATGTAAACAAACCAATGAATTTAATTAAAATACCAACTCAATACGACGAAACTAATTTAAAAGAAGATAAAAGATGAGAAGATTAGGAATATTAGCAAGTGGAATGATTTGTATCTTACTTGCAACATCATGCGAAAGTGAAGCATATCGAGAATATCGAAAAAATAGTAAGAAATTTGAAAAGCAACTCAAGAAGGCTAAAACACTTGAGGATATGCAAAAAGCTCACGAATATATACCATCATACGGTAACCAAGAGTTAATGACAAAAGACGAGCAATATAAACTGAAAAAAGAGGCAGAAGAACACATAGATTTATGGGAGTCAAAAATTGGAAATTATATTACAGGAACATACACATTTACATGTGGTAATAATAATTATAAGATTGTAATAAAAGGTGACGGAAATGAATACTGTGGTAATGCCTCGGTATATAAAAATGGCACATTGGTAAGTGATGAGGGAAAGTGGTGTAAAACTGACGTATCCTCAAGTTTCCTTTCACTAAAGATGACTACGAATTATCTTCATTGTATAGAAGTTGATTTTCCAAGAATGTCTGAATTTGGCTATCGTGATAACTTTGATTTGAGAATTGACTTTTTGTGGTTAAATGCTTATATGGGTGATCAACCAAGTACTCAATATACTGATTGCGATTTAAGTTTTGAAGTTCAAAGAAATTAATAACTAATCTCCGAATAAGGAGCAGACGTAAAAAGATCAGATATGAAGAAAGCAGTAATAGTATTATTTGTTTTATCAACTATCATTACATTTTATAGTTGTGGGTCTAAAACTACAAATGAACATGAATATGTCTTAGATTCGGAATCTGTAGAAGAAGAGGTTGTCGAAGATTTACCTAAATTTCCTCTTATAGATTTTGAGGGGGTTGGTGAAATTAAAATAGGTTCGTATGTTAGTAACATCCTATCTAAGAGTTCATTTTATGATAAGATTATTATCAATAAAATTTATTCTGCAACATTAGGTGATCATGGTGTATATTTATCAGAAAATGAACTTGAAAAATATAAGGATGATCCATACGTTGATGTTGATGGTGAACTATTGGAGGGTATTGTAAAAAATGGTAATGATACTATGATTATATTCAGAAGTTCAAATAGTAATACGATAGATGAAATAGAAATATATTCACCTAATCTAAAATTTGAAAATGGCATTGGAGTTGGATTGCGAACAGATGAACTGTGTAGCAATTATAATGCATCTATCCTTTCTACGGATTTATGGGCAGGAACTTATGCGATGTGGTATGATATACCTAATTTTCCAAGCAATGTTGGTCTATATTTGGCAAAAAACAAATTGGATGAAATGAATATTTTTGAATATGTGGATGGAACTGGAATTATGATACCAAAAGGTGGAGAATTAATTCGAGAAGAAGAAGATGGCCATAGCCCGATTTATAGGGTATCAAAGAGTTTAGTAGAAAATTCTTATATTGAATACATAATAATTCGTGAGAAAAGTAAAGTTAATACGGTTCGCTCTGAGAGCAGTTTTGCAGATAAAGATTCAGAGATTGATGATGATACAGATATTAGTAAAATTAATGCACAAAATAAAATTAAAGGACACGAATATGTAGATTTAGGACTCAGTGTAAAATGGGCTACCTGCAATGTAGGAGCTAGCCAACCGCACCACTATGGCAATTACTACGCTTGGGGCGAAACCTCTACCAAGAGTGAATATACCGAAGAGAAGTGTAGAACCTTTAAAAACATGAGTGATATAAGTGGCAATAGTAGCTACGATGCCGCCTGTGCCAATTGGGGAGGCAGCTGGCGAATGCCTACCAAACAGGAGATGGAAGAACTAAAATATAAATGTACCTGGAAGAAGACCACTCAAAGTGGCGTAGAGGGCTTTAGAGTAACGGGGCCCAATGGCAACAGTATCTTTCTTCCTGCTGCGGGCTACTGCAACAGGTCGTCGCGTTACGACGTTGGAGAAGACGGCTACTATTGGAGTTCCACGTTCGAAGGGGGCAATGTAAAGTGTGCCTACTTCCTCGAATTCCATATTTTCGGCTCATTCTACTCTGTGGACCACACTCGTTGCTACTACAAGCTTACGGTTCGTCCAGTTTCAGAATAAAGGCGTTAGCCGCATTAGATTTATTTGATTCATTCAATTTATTTAAGCGGAGCTTAAAAGCTAATTTGTAAAATTTGGTGTAATGTTCGAATAAGGAGCGGACGTAAAATAATAATAAAATGAAGAAAATAGGAATATTTTTAGCTGTATGTGCAAATGTTTTTAATATATATGCACAAAATAAAATTAAAGGACACGAATATGTAGATTTAGGACTCAGTGTAAAATGGGCTACTTGCAACGTGGGAGCCACTCAACCCCACGGCTATGGCAACTACTACGCTTGGGGCGAAACCTCTACCAAGAGTGAGTATACCAAAGACAATAGTCGCACCTTTCGTAAAAACATGAGTGATATAAGTGGTAATAGCAACTACGATGTTGCCCGTGCCAATTGGGGAGGCAGCTGGCGTATGCCCACCAAACGGGAGATGGAAGAACTTGAAAACAAATGTACCTGGAAATATACCACTCAAAGTGGTGTAAAGGGCTATAGAGTAACAGGACCCAATGGCAATAGTATCTTTCTTCCTGCTGCGGGCTACCGCGACATGCTGACGCATTACCTCGATGGTATTGACGGCTTCTATTGGAGTTCCTCGCTCGACGAGATCGGTACCCTCGGTGCCTTGAGACTCCGCTTCTACAGTAGCAACCACCTTGTGGATTGGGGCTATCGCTACTTCGGGCTTACGGTTCGCCCTGTTTCAGAATAAAGGCGTTAGCCGCATTAGATTTATTTAATTTATTCAATTCATTTAAGCGGAGCATTTAAAAGCTCCGCTTATCTCCGCGGAGCGGTCGATTTTTTTGAAAATGATATATCTTAGCAGATTATCCTATATATGTTACCGCCGTAAGATATATGGGATAATTTGTTTTTTGGGCATATGCTGGTATCAAAGAATGGTGCTAAAGGGAAAATATTTTCGGTGATGGTGCGTTTATATACACACTCATAATTTATGAAGAAGTGGAATAATAAACGAAATAGTGAATATTATGGATAGTAAAGTAGATTATTCACAAGCTGTTAAAACAATAAAGGAAGCAATATTAAGCAGTCAAAGTAGGGCTGTGCAAATGATAAGTGGCACATAGTTGTCGTTGTATTTTGGTGTTGGGTTGTATGTGTCTGCCAATTCACGTAAAGGAACATGGGGTACGGGAGCTATCAAAATAATTAGTGAGCAGCTGAGGAGAGAACTGCCTGGTTTGCGAGGCTTTTCGGAAGAAAGTATCAAAAAGATGCGTACATTTTCGGAGTTTTGGAGTCAATATTTAAATCGGTCGCCATTGGCGACCGATTTAAAGCATCGTGAATTACATGCAGAAATAGAATGTGATAATTTTTCTTTATCGAAGTGGTCGCCGTTGGCGACCGAAATTAATCGCGAAGAATTTCTGAGTATTAGTTTTTCTCATCACATGGAGATATTGCATAAAACAAAAAATATTAACGAAGTGCTATATTGTATTCATGAAACGGTGGTACATCAATGGGATAAATATACATTGAGAAACATTCTAAAAGTAGGAATACCTAATCCTGAAAATGCTATATCAAATAATTTTGTGCAAACAATGAATACTACTCGTCAGGCAATGAAAGCTATCCGAATGTTTAAGGATGAATATTTGCTTGATTTTATTAATGTGGAAGATATTGATGCACAAGAAAAAGATGTGGATGAACGCTTGGTAGAACAACGAATAATTCATAATATCAAACGATTTATCATGACTCTTGGACGGGATTTTACATTTGTAGGCAATCAATATCATTTGGAAATTTACGGCGAAGAGATGTGGAGTGATTTATTGTTCTTTAATAGAGAATTGAATGCTTTGGTAGCTATTGAGTTGAAGGTAGGCAAGTTTAAACCTTCGTATCTGGGGCAATTGTATGCATATTTGCAAGTTCTTGATGATAAGGTTCGCAAGCCACACGAAAATCCAAGTATTGGGATTGTATTGTGCAAAAGTGCTAATCAATCGTATGCAGAATATGCTGTTCGTGATTACAATAAGCCTATGGGGGTTGCAACATATAAGACAATTTCGGATATGCCAAAAGAAATGCAACATATACTTCCTGATATAGATGAGTTGCAGAAGTTAATGAATGAAGATTTGGAAAACGAGTGTAATATTGAGAAGTAGCTGAATCGTTTTTATTTTTTATCCCATACGTATTGTTTCGTCAATGTGTATGGGATAAGTTTTGGATTGGTATATATCATAATGAATTATCCCATATATGTTACTGGCGTAACATATATAGGATAATGTTTTGTTATGTAGCGGAGCGAAATATATTGGTAGGATAAGTTCATATAAGAAATGCTATATCTCGAACAGAATAAAGTTGTAAAAATATTTATTAGTGTCCGCTAAAAAATCAATTCTAGTCATGTTATGTCGGACAGCCATTATGTTGATGATACATATATCCTATTTTGGAGTAAAAATTCAAAAGAAACGCCAATGAAACGTAAATATCACGA